>CAJXNV010000073.1 GCA_913057155.1 uncultured Actinomycetes bacterium
GCAGAGCGCGATCACTTCACCCCGCGCGGTCAGGTGTACTTCGAACGCATGTGGGATGCGCTGAACGCGAGCGACGACAACGACGACGGCTATCACGAGATGACGCTGCACCTCGCGGAGTACGACGGTCACCTCGCCGCGGCGACGATCATGATCCGAGTGGGTGACCGCGCTTGGTACTCCTACGGTGCATCGACCACCGCGGATCGCGACGTGCGACCCTCCAATGCGCTGCAGTGGCACATGATCACCCGCGCGCACGAGACCGGCTGCCGCGTCTACGACCTGCGCGGCATCTCCGACACCCTCGATCCAGCGAACCACCTGATCGGATTGGTGCGCTTCAAGGTCGGCAGCGGCGGTTACGCGCAGGAGTATGTGGGTGAGTGGGACTACCCGCTGCGGGCGGTGTGGGCGCGCGCATTCGCCGCCTACCAGCGTCGCGGTCTTTCGTAGAGGACAATCGCATCCGATGAGTTTCGTCCTCGAAGTCGATGCCCAGCGCTGGCGTGATCACCAGCGCTCGGTGGTCGATGCCGTCACTCGTGCTTCGGGCGCTGCACCGGTCCCGGTGATCAAGGGCAACGGCTACGGATTCGGACCCGGGGTGCTCGGCGCCGAGGCAATGGCACTCGGCGCGGACACCATCGCGGTGGGCACCGTGTTCGAAGTGGACGACGTCGCCTCCGGTACCCGCGGGGACATCGTCGTTCTCGAACCCTTCCAACCCGCCGATCCCGTGGCAGCCGACTCGTGGTGGCAACTCGGCGAGAAGTTGCACGCCGGTCGGGTCATCCGCACGGTGTCCACGATCGATGCGCTGCGCGCACTGGCGCCCGGCCCCGGGTCGGTGCGGGTGATCCTCGAGGCGCGAACATCGATGCACCGATTCGGCTTCGCGGAATCGGAATTGCTCGCAGCGCTGGCCGATCCGGACATCCGCGAGGCGATGGAACGCGGTCGGGTGCTCGTCGAGGGCCTCGCCGTGCACATGCCGATCGCGCAACCCGCCGACGACGTCCCCCCACCCGGCGTGCGCGATGGCAGCGCCAAGGCCCGCGAAGTGATGCGTTGGGCGGGTTTGTGGCAGACCGAGACAGCCGTGTGGACCGGGCACAACGCCCCCGTCAACGCGATCTGGGTGTCCCACCTCGAGGACGACGAACTCGCGGTGGTGCGCGCCAGCCTCGGGGAAGCCACCTTGCGGCTGCGCACCGGAACACGGTTGTGGCTCGGGGATCGCGGCGCGCTCAGTGCACGGGGCACCGTGCTCGCGGTGCACCCCCTGGTCTCGGGGACGCACGTGGGATACCGGCAACGGACCGGACCGAAGGGCGGCACGCTCGTAGTGGTCTCCGGTGGTACCTCGCACGGGGTCGGGCTTGCCGGTCCGACGCCCGCTGCGTCGCTGCGTCAGCGGGTCACGACCGCCGGGATCGGTGCACTCGACGCCGCCGGCCGGGCGTTGTCCCCCTTCACCTGGGATGGCAAGCAGCGCTGGTTCGCCGAGCCGCCGCACCAACACGTATCGATGGTGTGGTTGCCGCACGAGTGCGTGTTGCCGGAAGTGGGCGAGGTGATGACCGCCGATGTGCGGTTCACGACCTCCCGCTTCGACGCCGTGCTCGGTTTGGAGTAACTACTTCTCGGCCAGCGATCGTGAAGGCATCGGGCGCGTTATCGAACGGCCCACCACCGGGATCGTCGTTGTCCTCGTCGATGCCGTCGGTACGAACCGGATCGTGTTCCGGACGCAGCATGTCGCGGATGACCATCACCATGAAGTAGATGGTGGCCGCCACGTGCACGAACGTCGCGAGTGCGTACAACTCCACGCCGAGTGACCTGGCGTCCTCGACGTCGTACCCGGCTAGGTGCCACCAGATCGCGACGAAGTACACGACCTCACCGGCTTGCCAGATCAGGAAGTCACGCCATTTCGGCCGAGCCATCGCAGCGAGTGGCACCAGCCACAGCACGTACTGCGGTGAGTAGACCTTCCCGGAGAGCACGAACGCGGCGATCACCAAGAAGGCGACCTGGGCCAGGCGCGGGCGACGCTTCGTTGCCAGGGCCAGCACCGCGATGGCGACGAAGCCCAGCAGGAACGTGCCGGTCGCGACAGTGTTCAACGCCTGCGCGGGAACCGCCGGTGCGCCGAGCACGCTGGCTGCGTACCAAATCGAACCGAAGTCCACACCGCGCTCGGAGTTGAACGAGTAGAAGTACCACCACCCCTCGGTGTTGGCCATCGCGAACGGGAAGTTCACCACTGCCCAGGTGCCCACCGTGGAACCCAGGAGCACGAACGCCGGTCGCCATCTCGCGGTGCGCAACGCCAAGATCGCGAAAGCACCGAGCAACAGCACCGGGTAGAACTTGGCCGCGATCGCCAATCCCAGCGCCACACCGGCCCAACCTGGCTTGTGTCGTGCCCACGCGAGCATCGCCAGCGCAGTGAGCGCGATCGGGATGAGATCCCAGTTGATGGTGGCGCCGAGGATCATCGTCGGTGCGAGCGCGACCATCGCCGCATCCCACGGCCGATGCTTGACCGTCAACGCCGTTGCGAGCACCGCAACGAGCAGGAACGCGAACAGGCCGAGCACGTTCAGATCGAAGAAGCCCACGACCGGTTCGAAGCCGAAGATGTCCGACACCGGGGTGGCCAACAGCGACGCCACCCACATGAACACACCGGTCAGCACGGGGTACTCCAACGGTTGCCCGCCGGGTGGCGTCTGCACGTAGGGGATGAAGCCCTCGGCGAAACCGCGGTAGCCGAACAGTGCGGGGATATCCGAGTAGCACAGTTGCTCGTATCGATCCGGCGACGCCCAACCACCGGCAACGCACGAGTAGTCGAGCAGGTAGCCGAGCAAGTAACCGCCAGCGGCGAGCACGATCAACACACGCAGGACGTTCCACGGGGGTGCCACCCGACGAACACGATCGCCCACCACACCACCGAAGCGCTCGCTGCTCGCAGCGACGACTGCGTCGAAGCGCGTGGGGGAGTTAGCCGTCGTCGTTGTTCTTGTTCTTCGCTGAACGCTCGCCATTGCCCCCATTGTCGCGGTTATTCGCGCGCGGGCCGGATGCGCTCACCGTCTCGTCGGCATCACCGGCTTGATCGCCGGACTGTTCACCGGGCTGATCCGCGGGTGCCTCGCCTGGTGCGCCGGGCTCACCGGGTTCACCGGGCTCGCGCTGCTCGGGGTCCTCCGGGTTGGCCTCATCGAGGAACGGATCCTCGGGGATCTGCGGTGTCGGGCAGCCGAGCGGGACATCGTCCATGTCCGGTGACCAGAACTCCGGGCACTCCAGGCCGCGCAGTTTGTCCTTGGGCGGCTTGGGGAAGTCCTCGACATCCTTCTTCTTCAAGGCACCCTTCATGAAGCCGGTCCAGATCGCGGCCGGGAAGCTGCCGCCGGTGACCATCTCGCGGCCGCCCGTGCCGGCCAGGGAGACCGGGATGCCGTCCTTGTTCTCCTTGGTCATGAACACCGCGGTGGACAGTTGCGGGGTGAAGCCGACGAACCAGGCGCTCTTGTTCATGTCGGTGGTGCCGGTCTTGCCGGCCGCGGGGCGGCCTAGATCGCGGGCGGTGGCTCCGGTGCCGTTGGAGACCACTTCGGTGAGGGCGTAGGTGACGGCATCGGCGACGTCCTTATCGAAGACGCGCTTGGTCTTCGGCTCGTGGCGGTAGAGCACCTCGCCATTGCTGTCGACCACCTTGCGCACGAATGTGGTGCGGGCGCGTTCGCCGCGGGCGGCGAAGGTGGCGTAGGCGTTGGCCATGTCCACCGCCGACGGCGATGCGGTGCCCAGGACGAACGTCAAGTCCAGGTTCTTCATGTTCATGCCCGGGGTGCGCTTGGGGATGCCCGCTCGCACGGCCGCATCGGCGACCCGGTCGACACCCACGGCGTCTTCCATCTCGACGTAGGCCGTGTTGACCGATTCGCGGGTCGCCTCCAGCAGCGTGATCTCGCCGTAGGACTTGTCGTTGTAGTTCGTGAGTTCGTAGCCCTTGATCGTGGCCGGGGAATCGCCTTGCCAGTACGAACGCAACGGCAGATCGCTTTCCAACGCCGCAGCGAGGGCGAACGGCTTGAATGTCGATCCTGCCTGCGCGAACTGGCGCGTTGCATTGTTGATCTGATCGGCGATGAAGTCCTCACCGCCGTACATCGCCGCCACTTCCCCGGTCCCCGGTCGAACCGAAGCCAGACCGATACGAACGCCCTTGGTCTTGGACTCCGGTCCGAACTTGCGCACTGCCCGCTCGGCACTGCGCTGGGCCCGCCGGTTGAACGTGGAGACGACCGTCAAGCCGCCGCGTTGGATCTGCGCCTCATCGATACCGAGCGCAAGCAACTCCTGCTGGACGGCATTGAGGATGTGGCCGGTCTGCCCACCTAGGCGGTTGCCCGCCTGGCGCTCGGCGATCTCCGGGAAGCGAGCCGAATCGTGTTGCGCCTGGGTGATCCAACCTTGGCTGAGCATCCCGTCGATCACGTACTGCCAGCGACCACGAAGCGCGGGCAGGTTCTCCTCGGGACTCAAGCGGCCGGGGTTGTTCATGATCGCGGCGAGCACCGCGCCCTCGGACAGCGTGATGTCTTGGATGGGCTTATCGAAGTAGGCGATCGCCGCGGCCTCGATGCCGTAGGCGTCGCGGCCGAAGAACGCGATGTTCAGGTAGTCCTCGAGGATCTGATCCTTCGAGACCAGCGTTTCGAGCTTGAACGCCAGCAGTGCTTCCTTGATCTTGCGCTGCCAGGTGCGTTCTTGGGTCAAGAACGCGTTCTTGGCGTACTGCTGGGTGATCGTGGAGCCACCTTGGGTGCCGCCGTCGGAATTGAAGACGTTGTTGATGGCCGCTCGCGCGATGCTGATCGGTGAGATGCCGCCGTGCTCGTAGAAGCCCCGGTCCTCCGCGGCGAGCACCGCTTCTTGGACATGGATAGGTACGTCGGGCAGGTCCGCTGCGCGCCGGTTCGCGTCGCTGAGTCGACCGATCTCGTGCTTACCGCCGGCGTAGTAGACGACGGTGGCTTCGGTGGTCGCGAGATCGTTCGGGGTCGGCACTTCGGTTCGCGCAAGCAGGATGCTGAACGCGACCACCCCGGTGGTGGTCAGCAATGCCAAGGACACGGCCACCAACCACAAGAAGACCTTCAAAGGCGAACGGCGACGACGCGGCGCATCGCCATCGTGCGCGGGATGACCGGAACGACCGCCGCGCGGTGGCTTGCCGCGCCCACCGTTGCCACCGGCTCGCGTTCGAGCAGATCCGCCGCGGCCCGATGAGCGTGCATCGCGACGCGATGGGTTGCCATTCGATCCGCCGCGACGTCCACGCGTAGGGGCGTCGTCGCTTGCTTGGCTGCGGAACCGCCGACCCGGCGTACTGGGGTTGCGTGGGGGGACCGCCCGGGGATCGGCCGGCTTACGGGAGGAGGACGGGGCGCGGGAGCCGGAGCTGCGGGAGCCGGACGCACGCGAGGACTTGCCGCCGGCGGGCTGCGAGCGTCGCGGGGCCGGGCGGGTGCTCCGCTGCGGTGGCCGTCTGCTGCTCATGTCCTCGCCAGGTTGGGGAAGGGAACCTGCTATTCGGGTGCCGAACCCCTGGGGCGAACGGTGCTGGTGTTACCCCTGGGGACTAGCCCCTCAAGTCCACCAGAAACCCGCCGGGAAACCACGACGGCACGCCGTCCGACCTTCGGACACCCCACCACACACGTTTCCCCCGGATTCCGGGGGATGTGCGCAGAATCGGGGCGATACCGGGGAAAGCGAAGCGAATCCCCCGGAATCCGGGGGAAACGCTTGAGGGGGTTAGGGGTCCTCGCGGAGGTCCTTGGGGGTGGGCAGCGCCCGCCGGGGCACGCCATCGCCGATCCGGTAGGTGCGCAGCAGGTAGTTCCAGTGGCAGTCCGGGCACACCTCGACGGTGTAGACGCCGATGTCCCCGAAGCGCTGGGCCAGGGAAGGCAGATCCTTCGTCTCGCGCAGCCGCCCGGAGTAGGGGCCGAGCTCGTCGCCGTAGACGTAGTTCAAATGGACCAGGTTCGGCGAGTGGCAGGCTGGGCAATCCTCCTCCGTTGCCTCCCCGTGGAATTTCGCCGCCTTCAGCAGGTACGGGTCCGCATCGCAGAAATCGCTGGACAAGATCCCGCCGCGGTGGAAGCGGGTGATGTCCGCGCGGCGCTGGAGGGCGTAGTCGATGACGGCCCGCGGGGCGGCGGGGTCGGCGACCGGCTCGGCGGGGGGCAGCGGTTCGCGGCGCTTCTTCGGCGGAGTGCCGGATGCACCACGCACCAGGGAGCCCCGCACGGTGCTCGGGCGCCCGCTGGAACCCCGTGGAGTGGCCATTTCCCCAGTCTACGGGACGTAGCGAATGCCGATGATATATCGTCACGCTATATCGCTGACGAGGAAATGAGGGTCATGGTTCGCCGCGACATCCTGGAATTCGCCATCTTGGGCATCTTGAGCGATGGCCCCATCCACGGCTACGAGTTGCGCAAGCAGCTCACCGAGATGCTCGGGCCCTTCCGGTCGCTGTCCTACGGCACCGTCTACCCCACGCTGCGTCGCCTGGTGAATCGCTCCGCCATCGAGCCGGTCTCCCTGACCCCGGCCGACCAGTCCCCGGCGCTGCGCGGCAAGCGAGCCCGCATCGTCTACGCGCTCACCGCCGAGGGCAAGGAGGAGTTCGAGCAGTGGGCGAACAAGCCGGGACCGAACTCCTGGGACGACGAGGGCTTCGCCGCCCACATGGCGTTCTTCTCCCGCACCGAACGACGCGCCCGGCTGCGGATCCTGCACGGGCGTCGAACCTGGCTCGACGACCGACTCGCCGCGCTGCGCGCTGCTCTCACCGAATCGCGCGACCGCCTCGATCCCTACGCACTGTCCATGCGCACCCTGGGCGTGGAGGCCGCCGAACGCGAGATGCGCTGGCTCGATGACCTGATCGATCAAGAAGAACGACGAAACGACGACGGGACCCCGCGATGAACGACACCGAGCAAGCAACTATCCGAGTAGCACTCGTGGGAGTCGGCAACTGCGCCTCCTCGCTGGTGCAAGGCGTCGAGTACTACCGCGACGTCCCCGACGACGACACCGTCCCCGGACTGATGCACACCCGCTTCGGCGGCTACCACGTTCGCGATATCGAGTTCGTAGCCGCATTCGACGTCGATTCCGCCAAGGTCGGCCTCGATCTCAGCCGCGCCATCCACGCCTCGGAGAACAACACGATCGAACTGTGCGCGGTTCCCGAGCGCGGCGTACGCGTGCAACGTGGCCCCACCCTCGATGGTCTGGGCCAGTACTACGAGGACACCATTACCGAATCCGGCGAACAGGCCGTCGACGTCGTCGCGGCGCTGCGTGAATCGGGGGCGCAGATCGTCGTGTGTTACCTACCGGTCGGCTCGGAGGAGGCCGCGAAGTTCTACGCACAGTGCGCACTCGACGCAGGTTGCGCGTTCGTCAATGCACTGCCGGTATTCATCGCCAGTGATCCCGCATGGGAGTCCAAGTTCGCCGCGGCGGGACTACCGATCATCGGCGACGACATCAAAAGCCAAGTCGGGGCGACGATCACGCACCGCGTGCTCACCAAGTTGTTCGCCGATCGTGGTGTCATCGTCGATCGCACCTACCAACTCAATGTCGGCGGCAACATGGATTTCAAGAACATGCTGCAGCGCGAACGGTTGGAATCGAAGAAGGTTTCCAAGACCCAAGCCGTTACCTCGCAGTTGGACTACGAACTCGACGCAGACAGCGTGCACATCGGGCCGTCGGATTACGTCTCCTGGCTCGACGATCGCAAGTGGGCGTTCGTGCGCATCGAAGGACGCGCCTTCGGTGACGTTCCCTTGAACATCGAGTACAAACTCGAGGTGTGGGATTCACCGAATAGCGCCGGGGTGATCATCGATGCGATCCGTGCGGCACGCATCGCGCTCGATAGGGGGATGTCCGGTGCGTTGCTGGCGGCGTCGTCGTACTTCATGAAATCCCCACCCGAGCAATATTCGGACAGCATCGCCAGGGACGAAGTGGAGGCCTTCATCGCCGGGTAGCCTGCCCGCATGTCCGACGTGGGCCATGAGGGTCCGCCACGCGGGGCCCTGCGTGCCGTTCTCGCGAATCAGGACTTCCGTCGCCTCTACAGCACTCGA
>CAJXNV010000074.1 GCA_913057155.1 uncultured Actinomycetes bacterium
AGTGGAGCTGAGGGGATTCGAACCCCTGACCTTCTCATTGCGAACGAGACGCGCTACCAACTGCGCCACAGCCCCAAGCGAGGGGAAAGGGTAGCAGCAGGAGCGTTACTCGCCGGCTGCGCGCCGGGTTTCCTCCGGGTGGTCGGTGTACACCGCGGGCAGCTCGGAGGTGCTGTCGATGTCGTTACTGGCCACATCGGATTGCAGGGCGTACTTGTCGTCCGTGAGGTCATCCACTGTGACCCGCGGGCGCCGCATGCCGCGCGCTGCTTCCACCATCGCTTCGCCGGACCAGTCACGGTCGCGTTCGATCGGTCGGCGTACGCGGGTGGCGCGGGGAGCGTTGACGTAGGTGGGCAGCGTGGTGGGGACGGCCGACCAATCGTCTGTGGCGGACTCGCCCTCGCCCTCCCACGGATCCCAGGCCAGGAAGTCATCCATCGCCGCCGCAACCTGGGCGTCGCGGCTGCGCTTGGTGCGCGGGCGGATGCCACGTGAGCGCGGGTAGGCCACATCGGCCACTTCGTCGTTGTAGGCGATCTCGCGGTAGTCGTCGTCGTAGTAATCGGCTTCGTCGGCGAAGTCGTCGCGACCTGCGTAGTCGTCGAACTCGTCCCGAGCAGACCTGCGCGAGGCGCGCGCCGGTGCGGCCTGACCGCGCTGGGAGGAGGTCGCCCCCGCGGCGATGACGTACGCGAGCACGATGACCGCGAGCACGATCGGCGCCACCCGCGGAACGAGACCGAAGATCGCCAGCACCAGCATCAATGCCAGGGCACCGCTGAGCACTCCCATGATGATCGCGCGTCGCTTCGCCGCCACTTGCCGCGCCATTTCGCGGGGGTCGTCGTAGGCGAACTGCGCGGCGGCGCGCTGCCGGCCACGGCCCTTGCCCTTGTCCTTGCCGAGGGTCTTCATCGCCGAGGAGAAACGAGCCGTCGAGCGCACCTCGCTGATCTGGTCGTGCCGGCGCAGCCAGATGGGGATGAGGACGGCAGCCCACAGGGCGATGATCACTACGTAGATCAAGCCCGTCACAAACGCACACGCTATGCGCAAATCGCCCGTAGGCGTTGAATGTTCGGACGCTACGTTTTCCGCGTGTCGCGGGGCTTTTCCCGGCCTATCCGCCGGTGGTCTTCACCTGCGATCGCAATCGCGCGACCACTCCGTCGGCGATCTCTCCGTTGAACAGCACGTAGGTCACGTGATCGCGCCAATCACCGTCGATGTGCAGGTACTTCTCCCGGAACCCCTCCTTGCGGTAGCCGACCTTCTCGGCCACCGCGCGCGAAGCCGCGTTCTCCGGGCGGATGTTCAACTCCATGCGGTGCAGACGCAACGTCTCGAAGGCGTAATCCGATGCCATCGCCACCGCCAAGGAGGTGATGCCGCGGCCGGCGTACTGCTGGTCGATCCAATAACCCAGGTAGGCGCTGCGCAGCGATCCGTAGGTGATCCCGCCCATCGTGACCTGCCCGACCATCCGGCCTTGTTGACCCGCCCGGAACTCCACCACCCAGGGCAGCACCCGGCCTTCGCGGGCCTCGTGCCGCAACCGACGCACCATCGAGGAGAAATTCGAGGGGATCTCGCCCGCGCTGACCCCTTCACTGGGGACGGTCGCATCCCACGGACCGAGCCAGGCCTGGTTGCGTTTGCGGATCTCGTGCCAGGTGGGCGAATCGGCGATGCGAAGGGGTCGCAACCGGACATCGCCCTCCACGAGGGTGGGGACCGGTTCGCTGCGCCAGATCACGGCGCGCGCCCGTAATCCTGTTCGGCGATCCAGGTCCGCAGGTCCGGGCCGATGTCCTCGCGTTCGGTAGCCAGCCGGATGACTGCCTTGAGGTAACTGAGCTTGTCCCCGGTGTCGTAACGACGCCCGTCGAAGACAACGCCGTGCACGCCACCGCCTTGCTCGGCGGGCATGCTGGCCAGTTCCAGCAGCGCGTCGGTGAGTTGGATCTCGCCACCGCGACCGGGTTGGGTGCGGTGCAACACGTCGAAAACGGCGGGGTCGAGCACGTATCGCCCGATGATCGCCAGATCGCTGGGTGCCTGCTCCACCGGCGGCTTCTCGATCAGATCGACCACGCGCAGGACGTCGTCGTCGGTGGTTTCCTCCACCGCAGCGCAGCCGTACAGCGAGATGTCCTCACGCGGGACGCGCATCAAGCAGATGACCGAGCCGCCGTGCTTCTCGCGCACCTCGATCATCTTCGGCAGGATCGGATCGCGGGCGTCGATGAGGTCATCACCGAGCAGCACGGCGAACGGCCGATCGCCCACATGGTTCTCGGCCATCAGCACGGCGTGGCCGAGGCCGAGCGCCTGACCCTGGCGGACGTAGTGCACGCGAGCGAGGTCGGTGGACTCCTGGGTGAGCGCCAATCGGTCCGAATCGTTCTTCTCCGCGAGTGCGACCTCGAGGTCGGTATTGCGGTCGAAGTGGTCTTCCAGTGCGCGCTTGCCGCGGCTGGTGATGAACAGGACATCGTCCATGCCGGCGGCGACGGCCTCCTCCACCACGAACTGGATGGCGGGCTTGTCGACGACCGGGAGCATCTCCTTCGGCATCGCCTTGGTGGCGGGCAGGAACCGTGTTCCAAGGCCGGCCGCCGGGATGACGGCGGTGTGCACTGCGGACATGGGAGTCGAGACTACGCGTCCTGCCGTGGGGAAGGTGGTTTCAGGCTGGGCGTAACCCAGGTTCGGGGCCGGTTTGCGGCAGGCTGTAGCCATGGATCCTGCGGATGCCAAGGCCCGATTGCGGAGCGAACTGCGTCGGGGGCGTCGCGAGCGGGAGCAGGTGGACTCCCACGGGCGAGCGATCGCCGAGCACGTGACCGACCTCGAGCCCGTTCGCGAAGCCTGCGAGGCCGGCCACCCGGTTGCCTGCTACGTGGCGCGTTCTAGCGAACCCCCCACCGATGAGCTTCGGCGTGCGCTGCGCGCGGCGGGAGCCACGGTGCTGTTGCCGCGGGTGACGGGTTCGGACTTGGTGTGGTGCGTGGAGGACGAATCCACCGAGATGGCAGTCAACTCGCTGGGCATCGCCGAGCCGACCGGGCAGCCGGTCGATCTCGCCGACTTCCTTCCAGCCGTGTGGATCATCCCCGCGCTGGCGATCGACGAGGACGGATACCGGCTCGGTCAAGGCGGTGGTTTCTACGATCGCGCACTCAGCGGCCAGCCGGCGGATGGGCGCGCACCGATCATCGCGGTGGTGTTCGAAGAAGAGATGGTGCACGAGGTTCCGCGCGAAGAGCACGATCACCGGGTGGACGTCGTCGTCACACCCGAACGGGTGCGCTGGCTGTCGATGCCCGACTAACGAGCCGGCTCACCCGCCCGCTGGAACCAAGAGCAACGTGTCGCGGGCGGATTCCTCCACGGCTTCGCGGGTGAACGGCCACGCGTACTGCTCACCGGTGAGCCACGCATCGAGTTGATCGACGTAGTTGCCGTTGAACGCGTGGCCGGAGTTGCCGGTCAGGTTGACCCAGGTGCTGGCGTCGAGGTCGGACAGGTCGATCACCTGCCGCATGCTCGGTACCCAATCGACCTCGAAGCCATCCGCCGGTGTCCAACCGGTCGCGTTGACCGCCGCTTCGCTTCCGCCGGCTGCCACCGGGCCGCGGTTGAACAGCCATTCGATCGGTGCGATGCCGCTGGTGCCGAGGGTGCCGTTCACCAATTCCAGCGTATGCAGATCGCCCCAGCGCCACGATTGCGGATCGCCGCCGAGGCGGTCGGTGAGTTCGGTTACCGCCGCTTGCTGCGCGGTGGCGAGCAACGCATCACGATCCTCCGAAACCGGTGTGGTCTTGTCGATCCACCACTCATTGGTGGGGTCGTCCCAGATGTTCTCGATGACCTGCCAGAAGCGGTCGTTGCCGCTGGATTGGATGAGTTCGACATCGGCTGCTGCGTCGAACATCCGCTCGACCATCTGCGCCCACACGGCGTTGAAGTACGCGGCCGCGGCGGAATCCGCGCCTTGCTGGTAATCCCACTCCGCCAACAATGCTCGGGCATCGGCGGTGCCCTCGGGTGCGGGTAGTTCGAGCAGGCGTGGCACTAGGAACTCGGCGAGTGCGTTGTTGCTGTCCATCTGGATCGCGCGCATCCGATCGGCCGACATCACGGCACCGCCCGCGGTGGCCGATTCGATCAGATCCACGATGCGTTGACTGCGGGCGCCGTAGGCCCAATCGTCGGTGAGGAAGTAGGGATAGTCCGGTCCGATCACCGCTTGGTTCGCGGTCACGATCCATCCTTCCGACGGATCGACCACGCTGGGCAGTGCTTCGAAGGGGATATAGCCGGTCCAGGAGTACTCGCTGGTCCAACCCGGTATCGGCCACTTGCCGTCGTAGCCCTCGCGGATCGGGATACGTCCAGGTGCTTGGTAGCCGATGCGTCCGGAAGTATCCGCATACAGCAGGTTCTGCGCGGGTACAGCCAAGAGGCGGGCCGCTTCGCGGAACTCCTCCCAGTTCGAGGCGGTGTTCAACGCATCGAAGGCATCGAAAGTGGGCTGGGGCTCCAGTGCGGTCCAACGCAGGGCAACCTCGTAGTCACCGGATTGCCCTTGCACGCCGGCCGCGGAGCCAGGTGCCGGCACCGGCGCATCCGCCGCCACGGCGTCGTAGACCTCGATGTCCTCGATGCCCGAGATGATCGGTCCATCCCGCGTGGAGCGGATCGTGATCTCGACCGGATCGCCACCGGCCACCTCGATGGTCTCGGTGCGCACCTGCATGGGAAGTAGTTCGCCATCGAAGAGGTACTGATCGCCCTCGACCTGATGCAGCACCAGGTCGGTCACATCCGGACCCAGGTTGGTGAAGCCCCACGCGATGGTGGAGTTGTGGCCGATGAACACTCCCGGCAAGCCGGCCATCGTCCAACCGGAGACGTCGTAGTCGCAGTCCTCGTCCAGCACCCGGCAATGCAACGCCGACTGGTACCAAAGGCTGGGCATCGCGGGAGCCAGGTGCGGATCGTTGGCCAGCAGCGGTAGGCCGGTATCGGTCTTCTCGCCGGCCACGGCCCAGGAGTTCGACCCGATCCCCGGCCCGGAGGGACCGAGCAGTTCTTCGAGTGATTCGGCGGCCGCGCCGACGGAGGCCAGCGCGGGTAGTGCTTGCCGGTAGTCGGTGGCCATCGCCGCGCGCGGCGCACCGCCGGCGGGTGCCATCGCCTCCTGGTCGAAGCGCCCATCGACCACCGCGCCCATCTCCACGATCGGACGGTTGCGTTCGTACGGATAGGGCGGGAACAACTCCTGCGTAGCCGGAACACCCATGCTGGCGCTCATCACCGCGCGGTAGATCTCATCGCCCATATTCCCGCGCAGATCCCAGGCCAACGCCTTCAACCAGGCCACCGAATCGGCCGGTTCCCACGGCTCCGGTGCGTAGTCCGGGTTCTGGAGCGCCAGGACCGAGTACTCCAAGCCGAGTTCGCCGCCGGATCGTTGCCCGAGGTAGGCGTTCACGCCGGCGGAATAGGAATCCAAGATGACCCGCGACCGATCGCTGAGCAGTTCGACTTCCTGCTCGGCGATACGCCGCCACCCCAGCGTGCGCAAGAACGTATCGGTGGGCACCTGACTCGCACCGAACATCTCCGACAGCCGCCCCGCGGTGATGTGGCGCCTTACATCCATCTCCCAGAAGCGGTCTTGCGCGTGCACGAAGCCCTGGGCGAAGAAAAGGTCCTCGATGGAGTCCGCGTAGATGTTCGGGATACCTAGATCGTCGCGGATGACCTCCACCTCGGCCTGCAAACCGGCAACCGGCAGATCACCGGAGGTCTGCGGGAAGGGTGCCCGCACCAGATGCAACGCGTAGCTTGCGATGCCGACGAGTGCGAGCACCAAGACGAGTCCGATGACCAAGACGACGCGGACCCAGGTTCGCACCCCAGCACCGTACTGCGCGATCAGTGCGCCTCAGGCCAAGACGACGCGGGCCGCTGAGATCCCGATCCCGGCCGCCGCGATGCAGGTCACGGGCATCACGGTTAGCGCCCACCACGCCGCCGCCCGATCGGTGCGCCAGGTGCGCTGCAGGAACAACGCGTAACTCGAGTAGGTAGTGAGCGCACCGCACGCGCCCGTTGCCAGCAACTCACGCCAGGGACCCTCGGCGATGACGTAGGCGACACCGATCAACAGCGAGCCGGTGACGTTCACCGCCAACAATCCCCACGGGAAACGGCGCGCTCGCTCGGTGCTCAACGATCCGGTGACGCGCGTATCGATGAGATGGCGCAGCGGAGCACCCACCGCTCCGCCCACCGCGATCGCCACCGCCACCGTCCAGGTCATCACGCTTCTCCCGCAGATGTTCCCGCGGCCCCGATGCGCGAACCGACGCGCGCACCGATAGTCACCGCGATGGCGGTCGCCGCGATCGTGGCGAGTACGTAGCCGGCGGCCAGCACCACGCCACCGGCATCCCCACGGTCCAGCAGCAAGAACGTCTCCTCGGCGAAAGCGGAGTACGTGGTGAACCCACCCAGGAAACCGGTGATCGCGAACCCGGACAGCCAGGCGGCCCGACCCAGCAACAGTGGCGCCAGCACACCGATCAGCGCGCAACCCAGGACGTTCACCGTCAAGGTGCCCCACGGGAAACCCGTGGAGCCGATGGCATCGACCAGTAGTTCGCCGACCAGCCAGCGCGCGAGGGCACCGAGGGCACCGCCGAGGGCCATCGCTCCCCAGATCGGCATCGCGGCAGCGTACCGACCATGGATTAGCACTCCAGGCCTTCGAGTGCTAATCTCCGCCCGACAAGGAGGACCGGTGCCCACCTACGAGTACACCTGTGCGTCGTGCGACACCAAGCACGACATCGTCCAGAAGATGACCGACCCCACGCTCACCGACTGCCCGAGCTGCGGCCAGCCCACGCTGCGCAAGGTGTTCGGCGGCGTCGGCGTGGTCTTCAAGGGTTCGGGCTTCTACCGGACCGACTCGCGCTCCGGTGACAAGAAGTCCGAGTCCGGTAACTCCGGTGGCTCGGGCGGATCCGAGGGCTCGGGTGACTCCGCCAAATCCGACAAGTCCGACAAGAAGAAGGACTCGGGCAGCTCCAGCAGTTCGAGCGGTTCCTCCTCCTCGTCTTCGAGTTCCTCCAGTTCTTCAAGTTCCTCCGGCTCCTCCGGTTCCTCAGGGTCCTCGAGCTCGTCCGCTAAGTCCTGAAGGCTTCCCCTGTGGATAGCCGTTCGCGCTAGACCCATCGGCGCACTTACCGTCGCGGCATGGGTGAACTCCTTGCGAAGGTCCGACGCGATCTTGCCCCCGGTCAGGTTCGACGCGGACTCGGCCGACGACGACGCCTGGTCTCGGCCATCCTCGCGGGGCTGGGGGTGCTGATGATCGTCACCGCCTTGCGCCCGGCACCCGCCCTTCCCGTCGCCGAGCAGTCGGTAGCTATCGCCGTGCAGCCAGGCGAAGTGGCGGTGCCGATCACGATCCGTCCGGCGGCTATCGCCTCGACGCTCGAGCCGGGCATGTCCATCGACATAGTCGCGGATTCCGACACCCCGATCGTCCGGGACGCCCGCGTGCTGCGGCTGCCTACGTCGGGATTCGGACCCACGTCCGAGGCGGTGGTCGTAGTAGCCGTGCCCGAGGCTTCAGGGATGCGCTTGGCATCCGCGGGATCGGGTGGATTCGGTGTCATCATTCGACCCACCGAGTGACCGAGGGAGTCGTCATGTTCAAGGGATTCAAGGAATTCGCCTATCGAGGCAATGTCATCGATCTAGCCGTGGCGGTTGTCGCCGGTGCGGCAGTCGTCGCGCTCGTGGGTGACTTCACCGTCGCGATCATCGAACCGCTGATCGGCCTCGCGCTCGGCGGCGGTGTGGATGTCGGCGTGCTGGTCGTCAACGGTCAGGTCTTCGATTTCACCTTGCTGCTCAACTCGTTCATCACCTTCGTCATCACGATGCTCGTGATCTACTACGCCCTCATCGCGCCGGTGAATCGGATGCGCCGTAAGCAAGAAGAGGAAGAACCGGCTGCACCTGCCGAGGATGTCGTCTTGCTCACTGAGATCCGCGATCTACTGGAGCGCCGATAGCCGCGACTATTCGCCGTGGTGCGGTGGAACTTGATCACGCAGCCATTCGTCGTGGCTGGCTGAGTCCCGCTCGTCGGT
>CAJXNV010000075.1 GCA_913057155.1 uncultured Actinomycetes bacterium
AACCCGAACATGCAGATCGCGGTCGGTGGGTGCCTGGCCCAGAAGGATCGCGGCACCATCGTGGAGAAGGCGCCGTGGGTGGACGTGGTCTTCGGTACCCACAACATCGGCAAGCTTCCGGTGCTATTGGAACGCGCGCGTATCGAGCGCGAAGCCCAAGTGGAGATCGCCGAGGCGCTCGAGGAATTCCCGTCGGTGCTGCCGACCAAGCGCGATTCCGCCTACTCGGCGTGGGTATCGATCAGCGTGGGCTGCAACAACACCTGCACGTTCTGCATCGTTCCCTCGCTACGCGGCAAGGAGAAGGATCGACGTCCCGGCGACATCCTCGCGGAGATCGAGGCGCTGGTGGCCGATGGTGTTGTCGAGGTGACCCTGCTCGGCCAGAACGTCAACGCCTACGGCGTGGAGTTCGGTGATCGTGGTGCCTTCGCCGATCTGCTCCGCGCGTGCGGCGACATCGACGGCTTGGAGCGGGTGCGCTTCACCAGTCCGCACCCACGGGATTTCACCGACGATGTCATCGATGCGATGGCCACCACCGCGAACGTCATGCCGCAGCTGCATATGCCACTGCAATCGGGCTCGGATCGGATACTGCAGGCCATGCGTCGCTCGTATCGCAGCGAGCGTTACCTGGGAATCATCGATCGGGTGCGCGAGCGAATCCCCGATGCGGCGATCACGACCGACATCATCGTCGGCTTCCCGGGGGAGAGCGAGGACGATTTCCAGGCCACGCTCGACGTAGTCGAGCAGGCACGCTTCGCGAGCGCGTTCACGTTCCAATACTCCAAGCGTCCGGGAACCCCCGCGGCGCAGTTGCCCGATCAGATCGATCCCGCGATCGTCCAGGAACGCTACGAGCGTTTGGTGGCCTCGGTGAACGAGATCGCCTGGGAGGAGAACAAGTCCCTGGAGGGCACCGAAGTGGAGGTCCTGGTCGCCGCGGGGGAGGGGCGCAAGGACGCTTCGACTGCACGTATCAGTGGTCGCGCCCGCGATAACCGGCTCGTGCACGTGGACGTGGGCGATGCTCGGGTTCCGTTGCCCGGGGACCTCGTGCGAGCCCGGGTCACCTACGCCGCACCGCATCACTTGGTCGCCGATGAACTCCTCGATGTGAACTACCGGGCCACGGATAACCCAACTGCGGGCGTATCCCTGGGGATGCCCAGCGTCGGTCGCCCTGCTCCATGAGGAGTGTCCTTGCCATCGTGGGGCCCACGGCCTCGGGCAAGAGCGCGTTGGCCGTCTCGGTCGCCAAGCGGGTGGGCGGTGAAGTAGTCGGCACCGATTCCATGCAGGCCTACCGCGGCATGGACATCGGAACGGCGACGCCCACCGAGACCGAGCAAGGCGGCGTGCCGCATCACATGCTCGATGTTTGGGATATCGAGCATCCGGTGACGGTGGTGGAGTTCCGCGATGCAGCCCGGGCGGTGCTCGATGCGGTCCATCGACGAGAGCGCGTTCCCATCGTGGTCGGTGGTAGCGGCCTGTACGTGCGCGCGGTGCTCGAGGAACTCGATTTCCCCGGCACCGATCCGAGGATCCGCGCCTTCTGGGATAGCAGGTTGGCCGAATCGGGTGCCCCGGCGCTGCACGCGATCTTGGCGGAGCGCGATCCCGCGGCGGCGGCGGCCATCGAGACCAACAACGGTCGACGCATCGTGCGAGCGCTCGAAGTGAACGAACTCACCGGCGGGCCGTTCGTGGCTCGCCTGCCCGAGCCCGAAGACCACTACCCGACACTTCGCGTCGGACTGCGCATCCCTCGGGCGGAACTCGACGCGCGCATCGAAGCTCGGGTGGATGCGATGTGGCAGGCCGGATTCGTCGAGGAGGTACGAAACCTGGAAAGCCGCGGCTTGGCTGCGGCACCCACCGCGAGCGCGGCGCTGGGATACGCCCCGATCCTGCGTTACCTCGCCGGTGAGATCGACGAGTCCACGGCACGCGATCTCACGATCGAGGACACCCGGAAGTTCGCCCGCCGGCAACAACGCTGGTTCGCGAAGGACCGACGCATCCACTGGTGGGACTACGACGCCCCTGACCTTGCCGTCGAGGTGGCGGGACTGGTCACTTCCACGTAGTACTCCACGCCGAGCACGGCCCGCGCGATCGGGCTCGGGAGTCGATCGAGGACCTGCAGAGTCCGCACACCCGAATCGGCGCTGGCCTGCGATGCGTGGGCCGCCTGGGCGGCTCGCTTCGCCGGCAACTGGGCGCGCACGTTGACCCGGTGGGTGATCTGCGCGCGTGGTGTCCAGGCATCGTCGAACTCACCGGGATCGAAGTCACGCGGCGTCACACGTAAGCGCGCGGCGATATGCACCGCCCGCACGATCGGTTCGCGGGGCAAGGTTGCCTCGAACAACCGCGAATCGGTGCCAGCCACGGCAGCACGCACGACCCGGTGCAGGTGGACGTGATCGGGATGTCCGTATCCACCGCTGGGGTCGTACCCCACGACGATGTCCGCGGCCTCCTCCAGCACGATGGCGCGGATCCGTGCGGCCACCGCGTCGACCTCGGTGGCTGCGAAGGCTTCGGGACTACCGCCCACCATTCCGGAATCGATGTAGCCGAGGCACTCGATGCGGTGCACTCCCAGGATCCGCGCCGAGGCCTGTAACTCCCGACGACGAACAGCCGCTAGGTCCTCGATGCGCGAACTCGCCAGACCGGCGGCGCCGTCGGTAGCGACCACCAAGACCACACGATGGCCGGCAGCCGAAGCCTTCGCCATGGTGCCGGCGGTGAGGAGTGCCTCGTCGTCGGGATGGGCGTGGCAGAACACCAGTGTGCGCATCGCCACATTGTGGCGTCGTGCGGGGCGCGCGGAAACGTGTCGTAGCGTCCCGGCGTGCGCATCGCCCACATCACCGATTGCTTCGCTCCCCGCACCGGTGGCATCGAGACCCAAGTGCAAGGACTCGCGAGCCGGCAGGCAGCCGCCGGGCATGACGTCCGCATCATCACGGCGACACCAGGTCACGGGCAGCGCCGTTCGGGTATCGACGAGGTGCAGGGGCTTCCGGTGGTGCGGATCGCCGCCCGAGTGCCGTTCGACCTACCGGTACACCCGACGGTGCGATCGTCCGTCCTGCGCGTCTTGCGCCAAGAACGCATCGATGTGGCGCACGTGCACACGGGGGTCGCCTCGCCGTTCGCCTGGGGTGGGCTACGCGCCTGCCGTCAGGCGAACTGCGCCGCGGTGGTGACGGTGCACAGCATGTGGGATCGGCTATCGCGCGGCGGGGTGCGTGTCCTCGATCGCACGGCGTGGGGGTTGTCCTCCGGTGTGGTCCTGACGGCGGTAGGCACGGCAGCGGCGATGCGCGTGCAGTCGGCGCTCGGGGTGCCGGTGCGCGTGCTCCCGAACGGCATCGACACCCGTGAGTGGCAGGTCGAACACCTTCCACCCGACGAAGCACCCGACGCCGCACCCGACGCAGCCTTGCGGGTGGTGAGCGTCCTGCGGCTCGCACCCCGCAAGCGCGCGATGGCACTCATGCACGTCATCGCGCAGGCCCACGAGGCGACCGGTGGGCGCATCGCGGCGACCATCATCGGCGACGGTCCTGAATCCGGGCGGCTCGAACGGTTCATCGACCGCCGCGGCTTGCGCGCCGCCGTAACGCTCACCGGTCGCCTGTCCCATCCCCGGATCCGAGCGCATTTCGCGAGGTCCGATGCCTTCGTGCAAGCCTCGGTGCGGGAATCCTTCGGTATCGCCGCCCTCGAAGCCCGCGCAGCGGGTCTGCCGATCATCGCCCGCGACCAGAGCGGCACCGCGGAATTCGTCCGCGACAAAGTGGAAGGACTGCTCGCGGCGGACGATCGGGGACTGGTGGCTGCGCTGGTCGAACTCCAAGCCGACCGGCAACTGCGTCGCGAGATCCGCGAACACAACACCGCCATCGCACCCAAGCAGGACTGGTCGAACGTGCTGGTGGACGTCGAGGATGCCTACCGGTCGGCACTCGCGCGTCGATCCACCAGCGACCAACGCGCATTAGGCTGAACCGGTGGCGCGCGTCCTTGACGTCCCCTTCGTCAAGGGGCACGGAACCGAGAACGACTTCGTCTTGCTGCCGGACTTCGAGGGCAATCTGGAGCTCACCGCCGAGCGCGTGCGATGGCTGTGCGACCGGCGCCGTGGCCTAGGTGCCGACGGCGTCCTGCGGGTGGTGCGCTGCATCCACGACCCGGAGTTCGCCGGCTACGCGGACGTCGCGGAATTCTTCATGGACTACCGCAACGCCGATGGTTCGCTGGCCGAGATGTGCGGCAACGGGGCGCGGGTGTTCGTGCGCTACCTGCACGCGACCGGCGCGCTCACCTCACGCACCACGGTCATCGCCACCCGCGCGGGCTTGGTGGCTGCCGAGGTTCGCGGGCCCGAAGCCGAGGAGATCGTCATCGGGATGGGCACGATCCAAGACTCCCCGCAGCCGTTACCGATCACCGTTAGTGTCGCCGGCAATACGACCGGCAATACGACCGGCACCGCGTCCGTGTGGGACGCGATCGCGGCCCACGCCCCCAACCCGCACGCGGTCGTCTTCGTCGATGACCTCGACGCTATCGGCTCCCTGGACGACGCCCCGACCGTCAGCCCGCCGGAGGCATTCCCCGAAGGCGTCAACGTCGAATTCGTCGAGCGGTTGGGACCTGAGCACATCCGCATGCGGGTGCACGAGCGCGGGGTGGGGGAGACCCGATCCTGCGGAACCGGTGCCTGCGCCGCTGCGTGGGTGGCCGCCACGATGGCACCGGCCAGCGGCGACAACTACCGGGTCGACGTACCCGGCGGCACCGTCTACGTCGACTTCGAGGCCGACGGGCGGATCGACCTGCGCGGCCCGGCCGAACTCATCGCGCGGGGCACCTTCCAGTGGCCGCGGGGACTATGACCGATCCAGGCGAGGATCACCCGATCACCGGTGGCGAGGAGGATCTGCGCGATCGTCAGGCGCTGCGCCGGGTATCCGGGTTGTCCACCGAACTGCAGGACATCACCGAAGTCGAGTACCGCCAAGTTCGACTCGAACGGGTGCTCCTGGTGGGGGTATGGACATCGGGAACCGCGGCCCAGGCGGAGCGTTCGCTTCGCGAGTTGGCGCAACTCGCCGAGACGGCCGGGTCGGTCGTGGTGGATGGAGTCATCCAACGACGAGACGCACCCGATCCTGCTACCTACGTAGGTGCCGGCAAGGCCCGTGAACTGCGCACCCTGGTCGTCACATCCGGTGCCGACACCGTGATCTGCGATGGCGAACTCAGCCCCGGCCAGTTGCGCACCCTGGAGGACATCGTCAAGGTCAAGGTGGTCGATCGCACCTGGTTGATCCTGGACATCTTCGCCCAGCACGCCCGCAGCCGGGAGGGCAAGGCCCAGGTGTCGCTGGCGCAGATGCAGTACCTGCTGCCGCGATTGCGTGGCTGGGGTGAATCGCTCTCCCGACAGGCGGGCGGCCGGGCCGGCGGCGCCACGGGCGGCGTAGGCACCCGCGGCCCGGGTGAGACCAAGATCGAAACCGACCGGCGGCGGATCCGTTCCCAGATGTCCAAGATCCGCACCCAACTGCGACGCATGGAAGCCACCCGGATCACCCAGCGGCAGGCCCGGCGCCGATCCGGGGTGCCCACCGTCGCGCTCGCGGGCTACACCAACGCGGGCAAGTCCAGCTTGCTCAACGCCCTCACCGGCTCGGGGGTGTTGGTCGACGATTCGCTGTTCGCCACCTTGGATCCGACCGTGCGGCGGGCTCGCACCCCGCAGGGGCGGGAATTCACCGTCTCCGACACCGTCGGCTTCGTCCGGCACCTACCGCACCAACTCGTCGAGGCCTTCCGTTCCACCCTCGAGGAAGTCCGCGATGCCGACGTCATCGTGCACGTGGTCGACGGTTCGGACGACGCGCCGCTCGAACAGATCGCCGCGGTGCGCGAGGTGCTCACGGAGATCGGCGCCCAGGACGTACCCGAGATCATCGCGATCAACAAGGCCGACATCGCCGGCGAACAACTCGCCGACGTACTCCGTAGCGAACCGCACGCGGTCGTGGTCTCCGCGCGCACGAAACAAGGCATCCCCGAACTCCTCGCCAGCATCGAGGCCGATCTGCCGCAGGGCTGGACGGACGTGACCGCGTGCGTTCCCTACGACCGCGGCGACTTGATCTCGCGGGCCTACCGCAGCGGTGAGGTGCTTTCCGTCGAGCACGACGAGCACGGCAGCACGATCAAGGCGCGGGTGCCCGCCGAACTCGCGCAGGAATTGCAGGACGCCGCCGATGAGCGGTGATGAGGTCGTCGCCGAACTCGACCGGGTGGTCGAACTGATCGGTGGTACGCCCCGCGCCGGACAGCAGGAGATGGCCCGCTGTGTCGCCGAAGCCTTCGGTACCGGGCAGCACGCCGTCATCCAGGCGGGAACGGGAACCGGGAAGTCCCTGGCCTATCTCGTGCCGGCTGCCATGTACGCCGCCGACAACGGCCCGGTGGTCATCGCGACGGCCACCTTGGCGTTGCAGCGACAACTCATCGAACGCGAACTACCGCGCCTTCGAGCGGCGGGGATGGACACCACCTGGGCGGTCTTGAAAGGCCGGCACAACTACCTATGCCGGCAGCGATTGGGCGAGGTCGATGACTCCCAATCGGCGCTGGAGTTCGAGGACTCGCGTCGGCGGGGTTCCTTGGAGGAGCAGGCCATCGCCGTGCACGAGTGGGCGCAGGCGACATCGACCGGGGATCGCGATGATCTGCCCATCGAGGTCGATGCCCGCGTGTGGCGATCGGTTTCGGTGAGCAGTGCGGAGTGCCTGGGGGAGTCACGATGCCCGTTCGGTGAGGAATGCTTCGCGGCGCTCGCGCGCATGGAGGCAGCCACCGCCGACATCGTGGTCACCAATCACGCGATGCTGGCGATCGACGCGATCGAGTCGGTGCCGATCCTGCCCGAGCACAGCGCGATGGTGATCGATGAGGCGCACGAGTTGATCGATCGGATAACCGGGGCGGTGTCGCGGGAATTGGCTATCCCCGCTCTCGAACGGTTGGCGAATGAAGCCGACCGGGTCCTCGACGATGAAGCCGCACTCGCCGAAGCGATCGGTGACCTCGAGGCGGCGCTGTGGGAACTGCCCGGCGACGACCCGGCGAACCGCGCTCGGGTGCGGCGCTGGCCGGATGCGATGGTGCTGGCCTTGACCCGCGTGCGCGATGTCTGCCATGCGATCGTCAGCTCGCTTTCGACGCAGAGCCCTGGGACGAAGGGCCCCGAGAACAAGGGCCCCGAAACCAAGGACCTCGACGAGGACGACATCGCCCGACGGCAACGCATCCGCGCCGGCGCCCAGGAGGTGCACGACGTCGCCGGGCGCATGCTCGCCTTGGATGCCGCGGATGTCATCTGGTGGTCCGGCGAAGGCGAGCGCACACCCGTGCTGCACGCAGCGCCGTTGGACGTGGCGCAGGAGTTGGCGTCGTCGTTGTTCGCCGAGGGTTCGGTCGTCTTGACCAGCGCCACCGTGATGGCCGGTGGGTCCTTCGCCCCGCTGCTGGCCGCCGCCGGTCTCTCCCCGGATACCAACTGCCTGGACGTGGGCTCCGGCTTCGACCACGCCCGCCAGGGCATCTTGTACGTGGCCGCCACCGTGCCGCCCCCCGATCGCGACGGCGTCTCGATGCAGGCGCTGGACGAACTCGGCGACCTCATCGAGGCCGCGGGTGGACGGGCGTTGGCGTTGTTCTCCAGTTGGCGGGGTGTCGACCGGGCGGCGGAGTATCTGCGGGTGCGACTCGCGCCATCGATCGAATCCGGCGCGGTGGGTGAAGTGCTCGTGCATCGGCGCGGGGAATCGGTGGTGCCCTTGGTCGAACGCTTCGCCAGCGAGGCGAAGACCGTGCTGCTCGGCACGGTCTCCCTATGGCAGGGCATCGACGTGCCCGGCGATGCTTGCGTGCTGGTCGCGATCGACCGGATTCCCTTCCCGCGCCCGGACGATCCGGTGGTGGCGGCCCGTCAGGAAGCGGTCGATGCGCAGGGTGGATCGGGTTTTCGACAAGTGGCATTGGCGAAGGCCGCGTTGTTGATGGCCCAGGGCGCCGGTCGATTGATCCGCTCATCGAGCGATCGGGGAGTGGTCGCGGTCTTGGA
>CAJXNV010000076.1 GCA_913057155.1 uncultured Actinomycetes bacterium
TCGAGGACCTCGCGCGGGGTGTAGCCGCTGGCTGCCCGCACGGCGATGCCCGTCGCGATGCGGCGCTTGAGGCCGGCCACCCGGACCATGAAGAACTCATCGAGATTGCTGGCGAAGATGGCCAGGAACTTGGTGCGATCCAGCAGCGGCAGCTCCGGATCCTGGCTCAACTCCAAGACGCGCTGGTTGAAGGCCAGCCAGGACAGTTCCCGATCCAGGAAACGATCGGCGGGAAGCTCGGCATCCGGTGTCGAGACGGACGGATCCTCCGACAGCGCGGCTAAGGCGCTGGTATCGGAGATGTCCTGGGTCGTCATGCGTCGATGGTGCCACAGTCAAGTGAACGACCACCGGCGAAGAGGTGACTAATAACCACCTGACCGGTACATGACATCGGTATCCCAGCGCATGAAACCGAGCCCTTCGTACAGCCGGATGGCGCTCACGTTGGCGGCATCGACGTACAACATGACCTGACCGAGCCCCATCTTGCGAAGGTGGTGCAGGCCGGCCAGCGTCAGACAGCGGCCCAGCCCGGTGCCACGCCACTTGGGATCCAGCGCCAGGACGTAGACCTCGCCGATAGCAGCGTGGCTGTGGTCGTCGTGGTCGCTCGCGCCATGCACCTTCGTCCAGTGGAAGCCGGCCAGCGACTCGGTTCCGGTCGATTCGGTACCGCCATCACTCGACCAGGCCAGCAGGAAGCCCGCGGGATCGAACCAGTCCTCGAGCTCACGGCGCCGCACGTCTTCGAGGGTCCACGAGCCTTGATCCGGTAGATCGGCGAAGGCCCGGGCGTTGATCGACAAGAACGCCTCCTCGTCGATACCGACGCGAAACGGGCGCAGCTTGATACCGGGCGGCGGCTTGGGGTCGGCCAAGGCGGAGTGCAGCGAGCGCCGCATCTGCCACAGGGTGCGGTGGCGGGTGAAGCCGAGTGTGTCCGCGAGCCGCGTGGCCGCGGTGTGCTCTCCGTGGGCCCACAGGCGCAGGCGCCCGTGGGACAAGGCGAGCAGCCGTTGCACGAGTTCGCGTCCGATGCCGCGTCGACGGTGGTCGGGGTGGACGGTCAACTCACCACTGGGGCCTTCGACCTCGTCTGTGATGTCCAAGTGGGCGTACCCGACGAGCGCACCGTCGGCCGAACGTGCGAGTACATGGATCGCCCGGTCATCGCCACCGTGGGTGAGGTGCAGCCACACGTGCTCACTGATGGGGCGGATCCCGTCGGCTTCGGTGACGTCCTCGAGTAATTCGCGTACGGCGAGCACGTCGGGACCGTCGAGGTGGTCGTAGTCGACCAGGGATATCGAGTCGAGTGACATCAGACGGGGAAGTCGGAATCGACCGCCGCTTCGTCCAAGGCCGCGATCGTGGCTGAATCGGGTCGTTCGGGGACGAACCGATAGCCGACATTGCGCACGGTGCCGATGAGCGACTCGTGCTCTGGCCCGAGCTTGGCGCGCAACCGGCGGACGTGGACGTCCACAGTGCGGGTACCACCGAAGTAGTCGTATCCCCAGACCTCTTGAAGCAGCACGGCGCGGGTGAAGACGCGCCCCGGGTGCTGAGCCAGGAACTTCAACAACTCGAATTCCTTGAAGGTCAAATCGAGGCTGCGGTTGCGTAGGCGTGCTGAGTAGCTGGCTTCGTCGATGTGCAGGTCGCCGGCGCGGATCTCCTCCGGTTCCGGATCGGCGCCGTCGGGGGAGCCGACGACCCGGGAGACCGCTAGGCGCAACCTCGCCTCGACTTCGGCCGGGGAAGTGGTGTCGACGAGTACCTCGTCTAGGCCCCAGTCCCACTGGATCGCCGGCAGTCCACCCTCGGTGGTGACCAGGATGATCGGGATGCCGACGCCGGATTGGCGCAACAGTCGGGTGAGCCCGCGGACGGTCGGCAGGTCGCGGCGCCCGTCGATGAGCAGGGCATCGGCTTCCGGTGAGGACAGCAGGGCCGTCGGTTCGGCGGCCATGACGCGTACGTGGTGGGCGAGCAGTCCGAGCGAGGGCAGGACCTCGGCCGAGGACTCCATGGCCCGGGTGAGCAGGATCAGCCGCATGCGATCCTCCTGCCCGTTGGTCGTGCTCGATGCCGCGTTCTGGCGCCAGGATACGCAGGCGCTGTATCCCGGGGGTATCGACCCGGCGTGGGGCGCCTGGCGCGGGGTGTGCTCCACAATGTGGGCATGGCGTTGACCCACAGCACCTCGGACTACGTGCTGGATCCCCCACCGCCTGGCTTCGCGCCTACCGAAATGGCCCTGCTGACCATGGATGGGGAGTCCATCAACGCCGGCTGGGTGCCAGCACGGTCCCGCAGCGAGGATGGGGTGGACGACCCGACGGACGGCCCGCTCGAATCAGGGGTCTCCTTCGTCCTCGCCCACGGTTTCACGGGAAGTTGGCGAGAGCCCCGCGTGCAAGCGGTGGCCGCCCACCTGGCCCGCTTCGGCGACGTCCTGGCGATCGACCAACGCGGCCACGGGGCCTCGAGCGGGCTGTGCACCGTGGGTATGGACGAGGTCCTCGATGTCGATGCGGCCGTCGGCTACCTGCGCCGCCGCTCGGCGAATCGTCCGGTGGTCTCGGTGGGCTTCTCGATGGGTGGTTCGGTGGTGTTGCGGCAGGCCGCCCTGGCGCCGGGAAGCCAGTTGACCCCCCGCCATCGCCCGGATGCCGTGGTGAGTGTCAGTTCGCCCGGTTTCTGGTTCTACCGCGGGACCAAGGTGATGCGGTTGGTGCATCGACTCATCGGTAACCCCGCCGGTCGCGCCGTCTTGCGCACCCGCGGAGTACGGATGACCTCGCAACCGTGGCCCGATCCCCCTCCGTGGTCCCCCGAGGAGAGCGTGCGCCGGATGGGCGACCTCCCGCTGCTCGTCGTCCACGGCGATATCGACCACTACTTCCCGGTCGAGCATGCACGGGTACTGGAGCGCGCGGCCCGGGATTCGCAGAACCCGCGGGCGGAGGTGATCGTCGTTCCCGGCTTCTCGCACGCCGAATCGACGGTGGATCCGCAGACGATGGATCGCATCGGCAAGTGGGCGACCGCGGTGGCGACGGGTTGATCGCTCGGGGAGTCATGCAGTGCCGGTAGAACTGCCCGAAGGGGCTGCCTTGGGAACGACCGCGACCATCGTGCAGTTCTCCAGCGCGTTCTGCCAACCCTGTCGCGCTACCCGTCGGGTCATCGCCCAGGTCGTGAAGGACGCTGCCGCCGGGGGGACGGCGGGAATCGAGGTGATCGAGATCGACGCAGACGACAACCTGGAACTGACCCGCCGGTGGGACGTGCAATCGACTCCCACGGTCGTGTTCTTGGATGCCGATGGCCGGGAGGTGCACCGGGGCAGCGGTCAGCCGCGGACGCCCGACATCGTCGCGGGGTTGGGAAAGGCGGTCGGTTGACCGCGTGGACCGGCGCGATGCGCGAAGATCGGCGAAGGGGCAGTAGATTCGAGCCATGCTCGAGGTCTTCTACACCAGTTTGCTGGTCATCGCCGTCGCCGCTGCCGGGTGGTTCTCCTTCTACGTCGTCTACAAGCTGTTCAAGGGACAGAGCTAGCGGTGCCTGAGGAGAGTGAGCCGGAGCAATCGCAGATCCTGCCCGGCATCCCCGACGAGTTGGCGCACCTGTCCTGGCTGCTGGGCCGTTGGGTGGGTGTCGGCACCGGTCAATACCCCACGATCGAGGACTTCCGCTTCGGTCAGGAGGTGTCCTTCTCCACCGACGGACGACCTTTCCTTACCTACTGGTCGCGCAGTTGGCTGCTCGACGACGACGGCAACCGCGTGCGACCGTTGGCCACCGAGTCGGGATTCTGGCGCCCGCGGCCCGGGAACGGTGTCGAGATCACCCTCGACCACCCGACCGGTTTCGCGGAGATCTGGTACGGCTCGGTCGAGGTGACCGGCATCGAGAACGCGGTCATCACCGGCGCGCGCACGGAGTTGCGTACCGATGCCGTCATGCGAACCGAGAGCGCCAAGGAGTACACCGCCGGCGAGCGCCTGTACGGCCTCGTCGAGGGCAAGTTGCTGTGGACCTTCGATATGGCGGCCATGGGCCAGCCGATGCAAAACCACTTGGCTGCATCGTTGACCCCCGAGGTCGCGGCGCAGGAGTAGCCGTGGCCGACGACTGGGAGCAGCGGCTCCGCGAGCACGGCTTCCGGATCACCCCGCAGCGGCAACTGGTCCTCGAGGCGGTCGAGACCCTGCGGCACGGGACGCCCGAGGAGATCTTGCTGGAAGTGCAGCAGACGGCTGCCGGAGTGAACCTGTCGACGATCTACCGCACACTCGAGGTCCTCGAATCGGTTGGCCTGGTCACCCACGCGCACATCGGTCATGGAGCGCCGACCTACCACTCGGTCGATGAGCACGTCCATATCCATCTGGTGTGCGATCGGTGCGGGAACGTCGACAGCGTGCCGTCGGCCGTTGCCGACGCATTCGCGTCGGACCTGCGTGAGACGTATGGTTTCGTCACCGACATAGCGCATGTGTCGATCCACGGACGGTGCTCGGATTGTGCGCAGATCGTCGAATCTGCGCGCGAGGTGCAGGAGGACGAATGAGTCCGGATGCGGCGGCAGGTGACCTCGGCGTTCCCGCTCCGCCGGGGAATCCCGACGAAGGCGTGCCGTGGCACTTCGGCGATCCGTTACGCGAACAGCGCGCGTTACGCGCTGGCGAGGCGGCGGTGGACCTGTCCAACTTCGGGGTGGTTCGGGTCACGGGTCCGGACCGGCTGGGTTGGCTGCACAGCCTGACCACCCAGCATCTGGAGGCCCTGCTCCCCGGAGCCTCGGCACTGGCCTTGATCTTGAGTCCGCATGGACATGTCGAGTACGAACTGCACATCGCCGATGACGACTACTCATCGTGGATCATCTGCTCGCCCGGTTCGGCCGAGGGGCTCGTGGGCTACCTGGAGTCCATGAAGTTCATGACCCGGGTGGAGATCGAGGATGTCAGTAGTGACTACGCCGTGGTCTGGGAACCGGTGCACGCCATCGATCCACAGTTCCCGACCTACGTGATGCCAGCCGACTACGCCGGCACCGGAGTCGTCGATGCAGGCACCGACAAGGGCGGCGGCGCAGACAAGTACGTCGCGAGGCGTCCCGGCTTCCTGGACGGTCGGGAAGTGATCGTGCCCCGCAGCGAGTTGGCCGCCCGGTTGGCCAGGTGGCCGGCGCGGGCCGGGACCTGGGCATGGAACGCCCTGCGCATCGCCGCGGGTATTCCCCGATTCGGTTTCGAGACCGATCACCGGACGCTGCCGCACGAGGTGGGTTGGATCGGACCGGGCGTCCATCTGGCGAAGGGCTGCTACCGCGGGCAGGAGGCGGTAGCTCGGGTCCACAACCTCGGGCACCCACCGCGCCGCTTGGTGTTGTTGCACCTAGACGGCAGCGTCGACGAACTGCCCGAGCACGGTGCTGTTGTCCGCGGAGCCGGCAAGGACGTGGGTTGGGTGGCCAGCGCAGCGCAGCACTACGAGGAGGGCCCGATCGCCACGGCGGTGATCAAGCGCTCGCTTTCCCCCGATCTGGAGGTCGAGGTGGACATCGGCGAGGACACGGTGCGCGCGACGCAGACACCGATCGTCCTGGGGTAAGTCGATAGCGGTGCTAGACGTCGGTGCTAGATGTCGGTGCTAGACATCGACGATGACGGTCACCGGACCGTCGTTGGTGAATCCCACCTGCATGTCCGCGCCGAATCGCCCCGTGTGCACCGGCGCACCGAGATCGCGTAGGGCTTGCGCGACCGCATCGACCAGCGGCTCGGCTATCGGGCCGGGTGCGGCTGCATCCCAGGTGGGTCGCCGACCCTTCTTGGTCGATGCGTAGAGCGTGAATTGGCTGATCACCAGGACGGGTAACCCGAGATCGCGCGCGGAGACTTCGCGCGGTGCGGACGGTGGCAGGCAGGCCAGATCGTTCGCGTGATGGTGCTCGAAGATGCGCAACCCGTAGACCTTGTCGGCGAGCGTGGCGGCTTTGGCTTGGTCGTCGTCGTGGGTGACGCCGACCAGTAGCACGATCCCGGGGCCATCGAAGGCGCCGAGAACTTCGCCGTCGACACTGACTCGGGCTCCGTCGGCTCGCTGGATCACCGCACGCACGGCAGCAGGATGTCATGGACGCCGGCGAATCCTTCATCTCATGTTCACCCGATGTCCCTAGGGTCGGGTGATGACCGCCGCGACCGACCCACCGAGCAGGCTCGCGCGCTCGCTGGGCCTTCGCGACGCGGTCACGATCGGCGTGAGCGCGATGATCGGCACGGGCGTCTTCGCGGTGTGGCAGCCGGCGCTGGATCGGGCGGGAAGCTGGCTGATCGCCGCGGTGTTGATCGCTGCGGTAGTGGCCGCATTGAACGCCACCTCGACAGCACGGTTGGCCGCGCGGCATCCGGAGGCAGGCGGGGTCTACGCCTACGGCCGGATACGGGTGAACCGGTTCGCCGGAGTGCTCGCGGGAGTCGTGTTCTTGATCGGCAAAACGGCATCCGCTTCTGCTGCGGCGCTGACCATCGGGCTGTACGTATGGCCCGAGCAGTCGCGGGTGGTCGCGTTCGTGGCGATCGTCGCGGTGCTCGCCTTGAACCTGCGCGGGGTGGTGCGTTCCACCCGGGTGGCGGGGGTGATGGTGGGCGTCGTCGTTCTCGTCCTCGCCGCCCTCGCGATCATGGCCATCCTTCGGCTGTCGACGGGCGGACTTTCCGGCGAGGCCGTGCCTGGCCCGAGCAGTGCGACCTCGCTGCTCGCGGCCAGTGCGCTGATCTTCGTGGCCTTCGCCGGTTATGCGCGCATCACCGTGCTGGGGGAGGAGGTGCGCGATCCGGTGCGGGTCATCCCGCTGGCGGTGGCGATCTCCTTCGCGATCGTGGCGAGCGTGTACGTGGTGATCGCGCTGGTGGTGTGGGTGGCTGCCGCGGACGGGTACGCGATCGGGCCGGCGGCCTTATCGGATATCGCCGCGGCTATCGGCGGCGAGGGCTTGGCCGGGGCGGTCGTGGTCGCGGCGGTGCTGGCCGCCGGTGCGGTGCTGCTGAGTTTGATCGCCGGGGTGGGGCGCACGTTCTTCGCGATGGCCGATCGTGGAGATGCGCCGCGCTACTTCGCCGCGGTGAGCGCGCAGCGCCGGGTTCCGCACCGCGCGGAGATCGCCGCGGCCGTGGGTGCGGGCGCGCTGGTGGCGGTCGGTGGCTTGACCTTGGCGCTAGCGGTCTCCGCGGCGATGATCTTGACCTACTACGCCGTGGCGCATGTCTCGGCACTACGGATCGAGCGGCGACCCGGACTCGGTGGCTGGCTGCTCGCCGGCACGCCCGTTGTCGGGCTGGCCGGGTGCGTGGTGCTCGTGGCGTCGCTGGCCGTATCGGGGTGACGAACCTCACGCTCGCTGCAGCAAGCACTCGCGCTTGCAATTGCAAGCGATCGGGTGCACACTTGCCGTATGGCACGAATCGAGGTTCCCGGGATCGGCGGTTTCATCCGCGAGCAACGGGATCAGGCGCAGATGTCGCTGCGGCAACTAGCCAAGGCGGCGGAAGTGTCCAACCCGTACCTGTCCCAGGTGGAACGCGGACTGCGTAAGCCCAGCGCGGAGATCCTCGGACGGATCGCCCAGGGCCTGCGCATCTCCGCGGAGACCCTGTACGTCCAGGCCGGGATCCTCGACGAGCGTGAGGGCGACGAAGCGGTCACCACCGCGATCGCGGCGGACGCCACCCTCACCGAGCGGCAGCGCACCACGCTGCTGCAGATCTACGCCGCATTCCAGGCGGAGAACAAAGCCGCCGAATCAACCAACGAATCCACCGATGAGCCCACCGGCGAGCCGGCGGTTCCCGAGAGCAAGGACGCATCATGAGCGAGAGCAGCACCCCCAAGAAGAAGGTGGCCCCCACGGCCACGAGCGCGAAGCCGTCAGCGAAGGTGAAGTCGGCTGAGAAGTCCACCGCCGGTAGCGCCAAGAAGAAGGCGACCACTTCCACGAAGGCCAAGAAGGCCGCGACAGCCGCGAAGGCGACCGAGTCCACGACCAGCGCCGCAGGGGCTTCGGCGTCGAGGTTCGCGTTGCCCAAGTTCGA
>CAJXNV010000077.1 GCA_913057155.1 uncultured Actinomycetes bacterium
ACCGGGTTGGTCTCCGGGAAGTTGTCCTGCATCGCGCGGGCAACCTCGTCGGTGGCGCGGGTCCAGATCTCGATGAGCTCTTGACGACGCTCGGAGTCGGTGATCAGACCGCGCTCGAACTGCTGCTGCACCTTGATCGCCTTCTCCTCGGCGGAGGCCAGCAACTCGGCCTTGGCCGGAGGTGCCACCACATCGGAGAACGAGATGGTCACACCCGAACGCGACGCCCAGTGGAAGCCGAGTCCCTTGAGCTGGTCGAGGGTCTCGGCGACCTCGACCTTGGAGTAGCGCTCCGCGAGCCGGTTGACGGTGGCGCCGAGCAGCTTCTTGTCGACCTGCGCGTTGACGTACGGGAAGTCCGCCGGCAGCGCCTCGTTGAACAGCGCACGACCGAGCGTGGTGACCAGCGTGAACGGCTGACCGGGCTCCCAGCCCTCGGGGACCTGCCAGCCCTGCGGCGGCTCGGTGCCCTCGATGCGGATCTTGACCTTGTCCTGCAGGTCGACCGAACCGGCATCCATCGCCATGACCGCCTCGGACACGGTGGAGAAGCTCGGCAGATCGGCATCGGCGACCTTGGCGTTCGCACCGTTCTCGGTGGTCAGGTAGTAGATGCCGAGCACCATGTCCTGGGTGGGCGTGGCGATCGGGCGACCGTTGGCCGGGGACAGGATGTTGTTGGTCGACAGCATCAGGATCCGAGCCTCGGCCTGGGCCTCGGCGGACAGCGGCAAGTGCACCGCCATCTGGTCGCCGTCGAAGTCCGCGTTGAACGCGGTGCACACCAGCGGGTGGATCTGGATGGCCTTGCCCTCGATCAGTTGCGGTTCGAAGGCCTGGATGCCCAAGCGGTGCAGCGTGGGTGCGCGGTTCAGGAGCACGGGGTGCTCGGCGATGACCTCTTCGAGGACGTCCCACACCACCGGACGCGAACGCTCGACCATGCGCTTGGCGCTCTTGATGTTCTGCGCGTGGTTCAAGTCGACCAGACGCTTCATCACGAACGGCTTGAACAGCTCCAACGCCATCTGCTTGGGCAGACCGCACTGGTGCAGCTTCAACTGCGGACCGACCACGATCACCGAACGACCGGAGTAGTCCACGCGCTTGCCGAGCAGGTTCTGACGGAAGCGACCCTGCTTGCCCTTGAGCATGTCCGACAGGGACTTCAGCGCGCGGTTGCCCGGGCCGGTGACCGGACGTCCACGACGACCGTTGTCGAACAGCGCATCGACCGACTCCTGCAGCATGCGCTTTTCGTTGTTGACGATGATCTCCGGCGCCCCGAGATCCAATAGCCTCTTGAGACGGTTGTTGCGGTTGATCACGCGGCGGTAGAGGTCGTTGAGGTCGGAGGTCGCGAAGCGGCCACCGTCGAGTTGCACCATCGGACGCAGGTCCGGCGGGATGACCGGCACCGCGTCGAGCACCATGCCCAGCGGGGAGTTGGTGGTGCTCATGAACGCGGAGACGACCTTCAGTCGCTTGAGCGCGCGGGTCTTCTTCTGCCCCTTGCCGTTGGTGACGATCTCCTTCAACGCCTCGGCCTCGGCCTGCAGGTCGAAGGACTCCAGGCGCTTTTGGATCGCCTCGGCACCCATGCCGCCGTCGAACCAGCGGCCGTACCGGTCGCGCATCTCGCGGAACAACATCTCGTCGCCCTCGAGGTCTTGGACCTTCAGGGTGCGGAACCGGTCGAAGATGCGGTCGAGCCGCTCGATCTGCTGATCGGCGCGACGGCGCAGTGCGGCCATCTCGCGCTCACCGGACTCGCGGACCTTGCGACGCACATCGGACTTCGCGCCCTCGGCCTCGAGGTCTGCGAGATCGGCCTCGAGCTTCTGCTGACGGGCCTCGATATCGGAATCCCGACGGGTAGCGATCTGCTTCTTCTCCACCCCGAGCTGCTTCTCCAAGTTCGGCAGCGCCTCGTGGCGGCCTTCCTCGTCGACCCAGGTGATCATGTAGGCGGCGAAGTAGATGACCTTCTCCAGGTCCTTCGGCGCGAGGTCGAGCAGGTAGCCCAGCCGGCTGGGCACACCCTTGAAGTACCAGATGTGCGTGACCGGAGCGGCCAGCTCGATGTGACCCATCCGCTCACGACGCACCTTGGCGCGCGTGACCTCCACGCCGCAGCGCTCGCAGATGATGCCCTTGAAGCGCACGCGCTTGTACTTGCCGCAGTAGCACTCCCAGTCTCGGGTGGGCCCGAAGATCTTCTCGCAGAAAAGACCGTCCTTCTCGGGCTTGAGGGTCCGGTAGTTGATGGTCTCCGGCTTCTTGACCTCGCCGTGCGACCAGGTGCGGATGTCGTCCGCAGTCGCCAGGCCGATTCGCAGGTCATCGAAGAAGTTGACGTCCAGCACGTGGGTTTCCTTCGTTAGTTCCGGTTAGTGGATCGGTTCGGTAGGGGTCGCCTAGAGCTCTTCGACGCTGCTCGGCTCACGCCGGGACAGGTCGATGCCGAGTTCCTCGGCGGCGCGGAAGACGTCGTCGTCGCTGTCCTTCATCTCGATAGCGACCCCATCGCTGGAGAGCACCTCGACGTTCAGGCACAACGACTGCATCTCCTTCACCAGCACCTTGAAGGACTCAGGGATGCCCGGCTCGGGGATGTTCTCGCCCTTGACGATGGCCTCGTAGACCTTCACGCGGCCGAGGACGTCGTCGGACTTGATGGTCAGCAACTCCTGCAGGGCGTAGGCGGCGCCGTACGCCTCGAGCGCCCACACCTCCATCTCGCCGAACCGCTGTCCACCGAACTGCGCCTTACCGCCCAGCGGCTGCTGGGTGATCATCGAGTACGGGCCGGTGGAGCGCGCGTGGATCTTGTCGTCCACCAGGTGCAGCAGCTTCAGGATGTAGATGTAGCCGACCGCGATCTCGCCGGGGATCGGCTCACCGCTGCGGCCATCGAACAAGCTCGCCTTGCCGTTGGCGTTGACCAAGTGCAACCCGTCCTCGGTGGGCCGGGTGGACTCCAAGATCGCGGAGAGCTCCTCCTCGCGGGCACCGTCGAACACCGGGGTGGCCACACGCGAGCGCGGCGGCACCGACTGCACTTCGGCCGGCAGGTTCGCAGCGCGGGCATCGGAGGAATCGACCTCCCAGCCGGTGGACGCCGCCCAACCCAGGTGCGTTTCCAACACCTGGCCGACGTTCATGCGACCGGGAACACCGAGCGGGTTCAGCACGATGTCCACGGGCGTGCCGTCGGCGAGGAACGGCATGTCCTCGACGGGCAGGATCTTGGCGATGACGCCCTTGTTGCCGTGCCGGCCGGCGAGCTTGTCGCCTTCGGTGATCTTGCGCTTCTGGGCGATGTAGACGCGCACCAGGCGATTGACGCCCGGGGGCAATTCATCGCCTTCGTCGATGTCGAATACGCGAACACCGATGATCTTGCCGGACTCACCGTGCGGCACCTTCAGCGAGGTATCGCGCACCTCGCGGGCCTTCTCACCGAAGATCGCACGCAGCAGCCGCTCCTCGGGGGTGAGCTCGGTCTCGCCCTTGGGCGTGACCTTGCCGACGAGGATGTCGCCGGGCAGGACGTCGGCACCGATGCGGATGATGCCGCGCTCGTCGAGATCGGCGAGCACCTCCTCGGAGACGTTCGGGATATCCCGGGTGATCTCCTCCGGGCCCAACTTGGTGTCCCGCGCATCGATCTCGTGCTCTTCGATGTGGATGCTGGACAGGACGTCGTCTTGCACCAAACGCTGGGACAAGATGATGGCGTCCTCGTAGTTGTGCCCTTCCCAGGACATGAACGCAACGAGCAGGTTCTTGCCGAGTGCGAGTTCGCCCTCGTCGGTCGAGGGACCGTCGGCGAGCACCTGGCCTTCCTCGACCCGCTGCCCCTCGGTGACGATCGGGCGCTGGTTGATCGAGGTGCCCTGGTTCGAACGGGTGAACTTCTCCAGGGCGTAGGTGGTGTACTCGCCGTCGTCGTCGGCCACCGTGATCAACTGGGAGGAGACCTCGGTGACCACACCGGCCTTCGCCGCGAGGATCATGTCGCCGGCGTCGTAGGCGGCGCGGAACTCCATGCCGGTTCCCACCAGCGGAGCCTCCGCACGCAGCAACGGCACCGCCTGACGCTGCATGTTCGAGCCCATCAGTGCGCGGTTGGCGTCGTCGTGCTCGAGGAACGGGATCATCGCGGTGGCAACGGACCACAACTGACGCGGGGAGACGTCCATGTAGTCGACCTCGGCCGCCTTGACGAACTCGACCTCACCGCCCTTGCGGCGCACGAGAACGCGGTCCTCGTCCATCGCGCCGTTGTCGGCGAGCGGGGTGTTCGCCTGCGCGATGGTGAAGCGGTCCTCTTCGTCGGCGGTCAGGTAATCGACCTGGTCGGTGACCTTGCCGCCGACCACCTTGCGGTACGGGGTCTCCACGAAACCGAACGCGTTGATGCGCCCGTAGGTGGCCAGCGAACCGATCAGGCCGATGTTCGGGCCTTCCGGGGTCTCGATCGGGCACATCCGGCCGTAGTGCGAGGGGTGGACGTCGCGGACCTCGAAGCCGGCGCGTTCACGGGACAGACCACCGGGCCCGAGGGCCGAGAGCCGACGCTTGTGCGTGAGTCCGGCGAGCGGATTGGTCTGGTCCATGAACTGCGAGAGCTGGCTGGTGCCGAAGAACTCCTTGATGGCAGCCACGACCGGACGGATGTTGATCAGGGTCTGCGGCGTGATCGCCTCGACGTCCTGGGTGGTCATCCGCTCGCGGACCACGCGCTCCATCCGCGACAAACCGGTGCGGATCTGGTTTTGGATCAACTCGCCCACGGTGCGCAGGCGACGATTGCCGAAGTGGTCGATGTCGTCCGTTTCGACGACGACCTCACCGCGCGGACCCTCCATGGTGGGGATCTCCGACTGCAGACGCACCAAGTACTCGATGGTGGCCAGGACGTCCTCGAGGGTGAGCACGCTTTGGTCGAGCGGTAGGTCCAAACCGAGCTTGCGGTTGACCTTGTAGCGGCCGACCTTCGCGAGGTCGTAGCGCTTGGGGTTGAAGTAGAAGTTCTCGATCAGGTTGCGGGCGTTCTCCAGTGTGGGCGGTTCACCCGGACGCAACTTGCGGTAGATGTCGAGCAGGGCATCGTCCTGCGTCTCGACGGTGTCCTTCTCCAAGGTGTCCATGAAGATCGGGTACTGCCCGAAGCGCTCGCGGATCTCCTCGGTGGTCATGCCCAACGCCTTCAGCAGCACCGAAACGGGCTGCTTGCGCTTGCGATCGACGCGCACGGCGACGAGGTCCTTCTTGTCGATCTCGAACTCCAACCACGCACCGCGGCTGGGGATGATCTTGGCCGTGTAGATCTCCTTGTCGGAGGTCTTGTCCACGGTGCGCTCGAAGTACGCGCCCGGCGAACGCACGAGCTGGGAGACGACCACTCGCTCGGTGCCGTTGATGACGAAGGTGCCCTTGTCGGTCATCAGCGGGAAGTCGCCCATGAACACCGTCTGGGACTTGATCTCACCGGTCTCGTTGTTCATGAACTCGGCGGTGACGAACAGCGGTGCGGCGTAGGTGAAGTCCTTCTCCTTGCACTGCTCGACGGTGTACTTCGGCGGCTCGAAGCGGTGATCGCGGAAGGACAGGGACATCATCCCGGCGAGGTCCTCGATGGGGGAGATCTCCTCGAAGATCTCGGTCAGGCCCGAGACCTGCGGGATCTCGGTATTGCCCTTGGCGATCTCGGCGGCCACCTTGGCCTGCCAGTCCTCGCGGCCGAGGAGCCAGTCGAAGCTGGCCTTCTGCAAGGCCAGGAGGTCCGGGATGGCGAGGGGTTCGCGGATCTTCGCGAAGGAGTAGCGGGCTAGGCCCGGGGACAGGGGGGTGGTGACCGAGGTCTTAGCTGCCAAGACGGTTCCTTCCGGGGCGCATCTGCGTCGCTGTCGTCATTCGCACTTCCCCGCGCACGCTCATTCGCCCTGAGGTGTCAAATCCGCCGGCGCCTGATGGCACCCGGCCGGGATTCGATCGCTCAGGGGGCAGGCGATGTGAGGGCAGCGCAAAGCGGCAGCATACCCGCGGGGCACGCCGCTGTCCAACCCGGGGGTGCTCCGAGAGTCCCTCGATCGAGGCCGGCGGCGGGGGGTGACAGCGAACCGATCCCCTGCCCTACCTGGCCTGATCCTCGTCCTACCGGATCCGCACCGGGCCTACCCACAGATGGAGACCATCCGTAGATAGTGCGTAGGTAGATGGTGACCGCCACACGGCGAAACGTCAAGTAGGGGGCCCGATTCCGCTGATTCGTGTCCAATGAGCTCATCGAGGAATCCTGGCGACGAGCAATCCTGGCAACCGCGGCGACATCGGGGCGCAGTAGCGTGCCGGAGTCCGCACGACCCCATACCTACGCACAGGATCGAGGAACTATGCCCCACGTCGTGGAATTCACCCTGACCGTCAAGCCCGGCCATTACCAGGATGTCCTGGACGTCTACTCCAACTTCGCCCACGACTACATGGCCGCCGATCCGCACCTGAAGAGCGTGCATATCGTCGGCGACCCTGCGGCCGGCCTCGTGCGGGGTATCGGGGTCTTCGACAGCGAGGAGGCGGCCGCCGAAGTCAACAGCGACGTCATCTTCGCCACCTTCAACGAGCAGATCGCCCCGCTGGTGAGCGCGCCGGCGGAGCGGGTGATGCTCGACCTGGTGCACGCCTGGCAGCGCGCCTAGCGAACGACGCCCCGTAAAACGAAACGAGCGCGGGGGCCGATCCCACGATCGGCCCCCGCGCTCGTTTGCGATACCTACTTCAGCGAGACGGTGGCGCCAGCGCCCTCGAGGGCAGCCTTGGCCTCCTCGGCCTTCGCCTTGTCGACCTTCTCCAGGATCGGCTTCGGTGCACCCTCGACCAACTCCTTGGCCTCCTTCAGGCCCAGGCTGGTCAGTCCGCGCACCTCCTTGATGACGGCGATCTTGTTGCCGCCGTCGGCCTCGAGGACGACGTCGAACTCGTCCTGCTCCTCGGCAGCAGCGCCACCGGCCTCGCCGCCACCGGCAGCCGGAGCGGCAGCCGCAACGGCAACGGGGGCAGCAGCGGTGACGTCGAAGGTCTCCTCGAAGGCCTTCACGAACTCGCTGAGCTCTAGCAGGGACATCTCCTTGAACTGGTCGAGCAGTTCTTCGGTACTCATCTTCGCCATGGTGGCGTCCTTTCGAATCGTTCCGGCCGAGGGCCGGGTGGGCGTCAGCCCTCGGTGGTCTCCGCCGCCTCGGCTGAATCCTGCGCCGGTGCGTCGGGGGTCTGGGTGGTTTCCTCTTCGGTTGTTGCTTCTGCCGCGGGTGCCTCTTGCGCCGGTGCATCCGCTGCAGGTGCTTGCGCGCTCGCTGCGGCCGACGGGTCGGCCTCGAGCTTGGTCTGCAAGGCACCGACGGCACGGGCCGCCTTGGAAAGCGGTGCTGCGAACAGCGCCGCGGCCTGACCTTGCTTGGCCTTCATCATCCCGGCGAGCTTGGCCAGCAGCACCTCGCGGGATTCCAGGTTCGCGATCTTGTCGAAGTCCTCCGCGGTCAGCAGAGCCCCGTCCATGTAGCCGCCCTTGACGACCAGTGCCGGGTTGTCCTTCGCGAAATCGCGGATGCCCTTGGCTGCATCGACGGCGTCGCCCTCGACGAATGCGATGGCGCTGGGGCCGACGAGCAGATCGTCGATGCCCTCGATGCCGGCATCTGCGGCTGCCCGCTTGGTGAGCGTGTTCTTCACGACCGAGAACGTGACGGTGCCCCCGAGTGAACGACGCAACTCCTTGAGTTGGGCGACGCTCAACCCTCGGTAGTCGGTCAACACGGCGGCCGTGGACGTCCGGAAGCGATCGGCGATCTCGGCGACGGTCGCCACCTTGTCTTCCCGAGCCATGGGTTCTCCCTCCTGTTGCGGACCGACGAACCGAACTGGTCCGACTCCGTGGAGGGTGCGACGCGCGCAGCGGAGGGCAGGAGATCCTGCGTAACTCACCTGCGCGGGCCGCCCGCCTTCGCGGGGCCTTCGACTCGATCGGTGGATCGAGCGACCAGCGGTCTTCGGTCGGCGAAAGAGTACGGCACCGGCGATTCCCACGCCCAAGTGGGTGCGAA
>CAJXNV010000078.1 GCA_913057155.1 uncultured Actinomycetes bacterium
GTCGTGCCCAGAGCCGAGAGCACCCTGCCCCAGTTCGGGTCCTCACCGTGGATAGCGCACTTGAGCAGGTTGCTGCGTGAGATCGCTCGGGCCGCATCGACTGCTTCTTGTTCGCTTGCTGCCTGGTGGACGGTGATCGCGATGTCCTTGCTCGCACCTTCGGCATCGGCGATGAGTTGCCGTGCCAGATCCGCGCACACGTCGGTCAGTACGGCGGTGAACTCGGCCTTGTCCGGCGTTGTTCGCGACGCGCCATTGGCCATGATCAGGACGGTGTCGTTGGTGGACATGCAGCCGTCGGAGTCGATGCGATCGAAGGTCTTATTCGTGGCATGCCTGAGTGCGGCATCGAGAGCGGCCGTATCGAGATCGGCGTCAGTGGTGAGGAAAACGAGCATCGTTGCTAGACCGGGAGCCAGCATGCCCGCGCCCTTGGCCATCCCGCCGATCACGTACCCGTCGCCTTCGCGGATGGCGAGTTTGGGAACCGTGTCGGTGGTCATGATGGCGGTGGCCGCTTCTTGCCCGCCGCTCGCATCGAGCGAGGTTGCGCACGCGTCGATGCCGGTGCGGATGTTGTCCATGGGCAGCAATTCACCGATCAGGCCGGTCGAACACACGGCCACATCGCCGGCTCCGATATCCAGCCCGGTTGCTTGCAACGCCTCAGCGGTGCGTTCGGCCATCTCGTGGCTATCGGCGAAACCCTGCGGGCCGGTGCAGGCGTTGGCGCCGCCGGAGTTGACGATCACGGCGCGGGCGGATCCATCGGCGAGAGCCTGCCGCGACCACAGGATCGGCGCAGCGGGAAACCTGTTGCTGGTGAACACGGCGGCGGCAGTGTCCTTCGGGCCGTCGTTGACGATCAGTGCGATGTCGGGCTTACCCGAAGCCTTGATGCCCGCGGCCAAACCGATGGCACGGAAACCCTGCGCGGTGGTGACGCTCACGGCGCGACCCCGATCACGTCCAAGCCAGCACTCTCCTCGAGCCCGAACATCAGGTTCGCGTTCTGGATCGCCTGACCTGCGGCACCCTTGCCGAGGTTGTCGATGACCGATTCCACGATCACCCGACCGATGCGCTCGTCGACGGCGACCTGCAGTTGGGCGCTGTTGGTGCCGCTCACCGATCCGGTGGCCGGCCACTGTCCTTCGGGCAGCAACGTGACGAAGGGTTCGGATGCGTAGGCGGCTTCGATGATCGCTCGCGGGTCACCCTCCCCGGTCAGTTGAGCGGTGCAGGTAGCGACGATGCCGCGCGGCATCGGGGCGAGCAGCGGTGTGAAGGACAACGACACCTGATCGGTGTCCAGGTCGGCAGCAAGGGCTATCGACTGCTCCATCTCCGGGGTGTGCTGGTGCACACCGCCGACCTTGTAGGCGGTCATCGAACCCATAACGTTCGTAGCCAGCAGGGAATCGCTGGCCTTGCGTCCGGCACCGGACGTACCCGAGGCGGCGACCACAACGATGTCTTGCGTTGTTATTGCTCCGGCCCCTGCCAGGGGGGCGAGGGCTAACGCGACGGCGGTCGGGTAGCAACCGGGGTTGGCGACATGGGTACTCGATGCGATCTGCTCGCGCGCGCTGGGAAGTCCGGGGAGTTCGGGCAGCCCGTAGGTCCAGGTGCCGGCGTGCTCACCGCCGTAGAACCGACTCCACGCCTGCGCACTGCGCAGCCGGAAGTCAGCTCCGAGATCGACGACCGCGGTGGAGTCGGGCAGTTGCGCGGCCAGGGCGGCTGATTCCCCGTGCGGCAGCGCGAGGAACACCAGATCCGCCTGGCCGAGCAGTGCCGGCGTGGTCTCATCGAGAACCAAGTCCGACCACGCGGTTCCGGCGAATTGCGGGTGCACCGCGGCCAACTGCTCTCCAGCCCGCCCGGCGGCGCAAGCGGCAACTAGGTCGAAGGTGGGGTGCTGGGCCAGATAGCGAAGTAACTCGCCGCCGGCGTAGCCGGAGGCGCCGGCAACGGCGGCACTGGTCATGCGGGCACTATACGCATACACGCATAATTGCTGTGAACCGGGTTACCGCAGTCGCGCCCCGAGTCCCTCGGCTGCGGCGATTGCGCCCTGGCGGGCCGCGGCGATCTCCTCGGCGGCCAGCGTGCGGTCGGGGGCCCGGAAGCGCAGCGCGAAGGCCAAGGACTTGTGGCCCTCGGGCACTTGGTCTCCGGTGTAGACGTCGAACAAGGTCACGTCCTCCAGGAGTTCTCCTGCTCCCTCGCGAATGACCTGCTCGAGTTGTGCGGCGGTGACGTTCTCGGCGACGACCAGTGCGATGTCCTCCTTGGCGACTGGATGGCTGGAGAAGTCCGGAGCCGGGTGCACGAGCGGGGCGCGCTGCATGAGCACATCGAGGTCGAGTTCCATCGCGCAGGCACGGGCGGGCAGGCCCCATGCCTCGATAACGCTCGGGTGCAACTCCCCCGCATGACCGATGATCGCGTTGTCGATCATTAGTTGGGCGCAGCGGCCAGGATGGAAGGCCGGGTCCGCCCCTTGCTCGACGGTGAGGTCGACTCCGAGGGCATCGGCGATGTCCTGCGCCGTGGCGATCGCATCGGCCCAAGTCGCCGGCTCGCCACTGCCCTGCCAGTTCTTGGCGGTGCGGTCACCGGTCCATACCGCGGCAACGTGCATCGGCTGATCGGGCAGCAGACCTTCGAGGGCCTGCCAGTCGGCGTCGCTCGGTCGCTGCGTGACGCCCGGGCGCGGTGGGGCTTTCGATCCCGCGGCACCGAGGAAGACCGAGCCGAGTTCGAACAACGCGAGGTCATCGAAACCGCGGCCCACGTTGCGCTGGGCTGCGGTGAGGAGCGTCGGCAGAATCGCCGCGCGTAGCAGCGGTTGTTCATCGGACAAGGGGTTGGCGAGCCTGGGTGAGATGCGACGGGGGTCGTCGTCGTTCCACCGCAGTGCGTTCGCATCGGCCTCACTGGTGAACGGGTAGGTGAGGACCTCGATCAGTCCGCGAGCAGCAAGCACGGTGCCGACCCGACGGCGCAAACGCTGGGCGTGGGTGAGGCCGTGACCCGCGGGGGCGGTGGGCAAGGTTGAGGGCAGGCTCTCGTAGCCGACGAGTCGGACGACCTCCTCGACGAGGTCGGCTGGATCGGTGAGATCCGGGCGCCAGGTGGGTGGAGTGACCGAGAGTCGGTCATCGCTTTGTTCGACCGTGCAGCCGACAGCGGTGAGTTTGGCGACGGTCGTCGCCGCAGCGATGTCCATGCCGGCCACCTGCGCGGGGAGATCGGTGGGGATCTCGATGGCGCGCTCGTCCATCGGTGCTTCGACGGCGGTCATGCCCTGGTAGGTGCCTCCGGCGAGTTCGACGAGTAGTTCGCTCGCACGCGCCGAGGCGATGGGTGCCAGGGTGCGGTCGATGCCGCGCTCGAATCGGCGAGAGGCCTCGCTGGTGAGCTTGTGCCGGCGGCCCATCCGGGCCACGACATCGGGCGCGAAGTAGGCGGCCTCGAGGGCGATGTTGGTGGTCTCATCGCCGATCTCGGTGTCCGCGCCGCCCATGGTGCCGGCCAGGCCGATGGGGCCGCGGTCGTCTCGAATCGTCAGATCGTCGGTGGACAGTTCGCGTTCGACGTGGTCGATTGTTTCGAGCTTCTCCCCCGGCTGGGCCCGTCCAGCGCGCACGGTTCCTTGCAGGGAATCGAGGTCGAAGGCGTGCAGTGGTTGGCCGAGTTCGAGCATGACGTAGTTCGTGATGTCGACGGCGAGGGACACCGAGCGCATGCCGCTATCGCGCAGTCGATTCACTATCCACTGGGGGGTGGGAATACTCGGATCGATCCCGGTGATGGTGCGCAGGGTGAACAGTGGACATGCCTCGAGGTCATCGGAGGCGCAGTGCGCAGGTGCGCGCTCGTCGGCAGGGCCGGGCAGTGTCTCTGGGTTCTCGACGGGATCGTGGTAATCGAGGCCGTAGGCGATCGCGACCTCACGGGCGATGCCGCGAGCGCTTAGCGCGTATCCCCGGTCCGGGGTGATCGCGATATCGAGGACTTCATCGCCGGCACCAAGGACCTTGCTTGCATCGGCACCGGGTTCAGCCGTCTCGGGCGCCAGCACGATGATCCCTGCGTGGTCCTCACCGAGTCCGAGTTCGCGTTCGGAGCAGATCATCCCGTTGGAGATGTGACCGTAGGTCTCGCGCGCGGTGATGGTGAAGTCGCCGGGGAGCGTGGTGCCTGGTGGTGCGACCACGACGAGATCACCTTCGGCGAAGTTGCGGGCGCCGCAGATGATGCCGCTGGGTTCGGTTCCACCGATGTCGACCTGGCACCAGCGGATGGGCTTTTTGAACTCGGTGAGTTCCTCGATTTGGAGGACCTTGCCGACCACGATCGGGCCGTCGAGTCCGGCACCGACGAGTTCGACCGTCTCGACCTCGAGGCCGGCGTCGATCAAGCGCTCGGCGATGTCCCGGCCGGTTTGGTCCTCGGGGACGGCGACGAGGTCGCGGATCCAGGACGTTGAAATCCGCATCAGGCATCAACCCCGAAGGCCCGGGTGAAGCGGATGTCACCCTCGACCATGTCGCGCATGTCGGTGACACCGTTGCGGAACATCAGCGTGCGCTCGATGCCCATGCCGAAGGCGAATCCGCGGTACTTCTGGTTATCGATACCGACCGCGGTGAGAACTCGCGGGTTGACCATGCCGCAGCCGCCCCATTCGATCCAGCCTTCGCTGCCGCAGGTGCGGCAGGGGTTGTTCGGGTCACCTACCGAGGCACCGCGGCATACGAAGCACTCGAGGTCGACTTCGGCGCTGGGTTCGGTGAACGGGAAGTAGGACGGGCGCAGCCGCGTAACGATGCCCTCACCGAACATCTGGGTGGCGAGGTGGTCGAGGGTGCCCTTGAGATCGGCCATGGTTAGGCCTTCGTCGACCGCGAGGCCTTCGATCTGGTGGAACACGGGGGTGTGGGTCGCATCGAGTTCATCGGTTCGATAGACCCGGCCGGGGGCGACCACATAGATCGGTAGCTCGCGCTCGAGCATGGCGCGGATCTGGATGGGCGATGTCTGGGTGCGCAGCACCACTCCGCTGTCGGGTGATTCGACGTAGAAGGTGTCCTGCATGGTGCGTGCGGGGTGATCGGGTGGCACGTTCAGCGCATCGAAGTTCGCCCACTCAGCCTCGGCTTCGGGGCCTTCGGCGATGTCGTAGCCCATCGAGATGAAGACATCGGCCATGCGCTCCATCAGCGTGGTGAGCGGGTGGCGGCCACCGATCGGGTTCCGCTGAACCGGAAGGGTGACGTCGACCGCCTCGGCCTGCAGCACCTGCGCATCGCGCTCGGCGATCAGGATCTGCTCGCGATCCTCCAGCGCCTTCTTCACCTGGGCCCGGGCTTGACCCACGCGCTTGCCGGCATCGGCCTTGGCAGCCGGCGGCAGCGCACCGATCTCCCGATTGGCCAAGGCCAGCGGCGAGCGATCGCCGGCATACGCAGTCTTGGCGGCCTTGAGCTCGTCGAGATTGCTTGCTTCGGCGATTCCAGCGAGCGCTTCGGCGACCATCGACTCGATCGCCTGCGCATCGAGCGCGGCGACCTGCTTGGGATCGAATTCGGTATTGGGACCGGACATGGGGCGGCAAGTATCCCAGGACGGGACTACTCGCCGAGGACGGCCTGGACGATACGGCCGACTTCGGCGTCTAGGTCCCCGGTGCCGTCGAGCACGAGGCCGGGATCCTCGGGGACTTCGTACCCCTGACCCACGCCCGTCATGTTCGGCAGATCCCCTGCAGCGGCCTTCGCATAGAGCCCCTTGGGGTCCCGCTCAGCGCATACGTCGACCGGGGTATCGACGTACACCTCGAGGAACTGGCCCTCTTCGAACAGCGCCGCCGCCGCCTCACGGTCGGAGCGGTAGGGGGAAACGAGGGCGACGAAGACCACCAGGCCGGCTTCGCGCATCAACTTGGCGACTTCGGCTACGCGGCGGACGTTCTCGGCGCGGTCTTCGGCGGTGAAGCCGAGGTCCTTGTTCAAGCCGGTGCGCACGTTGTCGCCATCGAGGACGAAGGTGTGCACGCCGAGCGCGTGCAGCCGGCGCACGGCGGCATCGGCGATGGTGGACTTGCCCGAGCCGGGCAGGCCGGTGAGCCAGACGACCTTGCCGTCGTGGCCCATGAGCGTGGCGCGGGCTTGTTCGTCGACGTCGTAGGTGTGTGGGACGACGTTGAATGCCCGGCGCATCACATGGCGCACCAGGCCGGCGGCCACGGTGTCCGCGGTAACTCGATCGACCAGGAGGAATCCGCCGGTGTCGCGGCATCGGGAGTACGCATCCATCGGAATCGGCCGATCGGTGGCGACCTCCACTCGACCGATGTCGTTCATCTCCAGCAGGCGGGCAGCGTGCTCGTGCCCGGAGACGACATCGAGCTTGTGTCGAACGTTCGTGACGGTGGCCGGCACCGACCGGGATCCCGAGACCAGCAGGTAGGAGCGGCCGTGCGCGAGCGGTTCCTCACCGAGCCAGACCATGTCCACGGCGAAGCGGTCGGCTGGTTGCAGGTTCGCGCCATCGGGGTCTTGGACGGCGAGCACATCGCCGCGGGTGACGTCGACTTCGTGGTCGAGGGTGATGGTGACCGCCTGACCTACGCCCGCGGTGTCGAGATCGCTGCCGAAGGTGACGATGCGCTCGACGTTCGCGGTGCGACCGGAATCGGCGACGGTGACTTGCTGGCCCGGTGCGATGGACCCGGCCACGACCGTGCCGGCGTAACCACGGAAATTGCCCTCCGCCCGGACGATGAACTGCACGGGGAAGCGAAAGCCAGCGTCTTGCGGGGCTTCCACCGGTTCCCAGTCCGATAGGAACTGCATCAAGGTCGGACCGGTGTACCAGGGCATGTTGGTCGAGGGCGCTGTCACGTTGTCCCCGGCGAAGGCACTGATCGGGATCGCGACCACCTCGGGAACGTCCAGCCGCGCCGCGGTGGTGCGCACGATGCCGACGATCTCCTCGAATGTCGCGTGGTCGTAGCCGGTGAGGTCCATCTTGTTCACGGCGATGATCACGGTGCGCACGCCCATCAGTGCCGAGACGGTGAGGTGACGATGCGTTTGCGGCCGCACTCCACGCGCAGCATCGACGAGCAAGATCGCGACATCGCCGTTGGACGCGGCCACGGCCATGTTCCGGGTGTACTGCTCGTGGCCGGGGGCATCGGCGATGAGTACGCGTCGGCCGTTGGGCAGATTCATGTGCCGGTAAGCGACGTCGATGGTGATGCCCTGCTCACGCTCGGCCTCGAGTCCATCGGTTAGCAGCGAGAAGTCGATCTCCCCCACCGGAATCGTCGAGCCACCACGCCTGGTTTGCCGGGCGTACTCCAGCTGGTCGATCGGCACCGAGTCGGTCTCGGCCAGCAGCCGGCCGATCAGCGTGGACTTGCCGTCATCGACCGAACCGCAGGTGACCAACTGCAGAACCGGTGTCGCGTCCTGGTTGTTGCTGCTCATTAGAAGTAACCCTCGGCCTTCTTCGATTCCATGGATCCGCCGCCTTCGCCGTCGATCAATCGTCCGGCCCGCTCGGAGATGTTGGACTCCTCCATCTCCGCGATCAGGGTCGCCAGATCGGCGGCGGTGGACTCCACCGCACCGGTAAGCGGGTAGCAGCCCAGCGTGCGGAAGCGGACGGACTTCATCATCGGCTGCTCGCCGGGTTCGAGTGGATAGCGCTCGTCGTCGACCATGATCAAGGTGCCGCCGCGTTCGACGACGGGGCGTTCCTTGGCGAAGTACAGATCGGGGATCTCGATCTGCTCGCGTTCGATGTAGCGCCAGATGTCCAGTTCGGTCCAGTTGGACAGCGGGAACACCCGCATGGTCTGCCCCTCGGCGAGCGAGGTGTTGGCGGTGTGCCAGAACTCCGGGCGCTGCTTGCGCGGATCCCAGCGGTGCCCCGGTTCGCGCAGCGAGAAGACGCGCTCCTTGGCGCGGCTGCGCTCCTCATCGCGCCGAGCGCC
>CAJXNV010000079.1 GCA_913057155.1 uncultured Actinomycetes bacterium
GCCGACGGGGATTCGGTGACGATCCTGCCCGCGGTGGCCGGCGGCTGACGTGCGCTTCGACTCCCTGCTCGATTCGGTCGGTCACACCCCGCTAGTCGGGTTGCCCGCGCTGTCCCCGAGTCCGGACGTGCGCTTGTGGGCCAAGCTCGAGGATCGGAACCCGACCGGGTCGGTGAAGGATCGCGCCGCCCTGGCGATGATCACCAAGGCGGAGAAGGACGGCCTGCTGCACCCGGGGGCCACGCTGTTGGAACCGACGAGCGGGAACACCGGTATCGCGCTGGCCATGGTCGCCAAGCAGCGCGGCTACCGACTCGTATGCGTGATGCCCGAGAACACCTCCGATGAACGCACGCAACTGCTGCGTATGTGGGGTGCGGAGATCATCTACTCACCGGCCGCGGGCGGCTCGAACGAAGCGGTTCGTGTTGCCAAGGGAATTTCCGAGCAAAACCCCGATTGGGTGATGCTCTACCAGTACGGCAACGAGGCCAACGCGCTCGCGCACTACGAGACCACCGGCCCCGAGCTCCTCGCCGATCTGCCGACGATCACCCACTTCATCGCCGGGCTGGGTACCACCGGAACCTTGATGGGTGCGGGGCGTTTCCTGCGTGAGGCCAAGCCCGATGTCCAGATCGTCGCCGCCGAGCCGCGCTACGGCGAACTGGTCTACGGACTTCGGAACCTCGATGAGGGCTTCGTTCCTGAGTTGTACGACGAATCGATCCTGACGAACCGGTACTCGGTGGGACCCCGAGATGCCGTACGCCGCACCCGGGAACTGCTGGACAAGGAAGGGATCTTCGCGGGCATCTCGACCGGGGCGATCGTGCACGCGGCGCTCGGCATGGCGGCGAAGGCCGAGAAGGCAGGGCAAGCAGCCGACATCGCCTTCATCGTGTGCGACGGTGGCTGGAAGTACCTGTCCACCGGCGCTTACGAGGGCACGCTCGAGGAGGCCGAGGCCGCGCTCGAGGGCCAACTCTGGGCCTAGCGCCGAAACCGCCCTTTCGCGGGGCTCGAGTGCCGGGGCCGACGATGCCTTCCTTATCCAGGAGATCCACGGCTCGCCGTACGCTTGCCCGGTCATGGCGAATAACTCACCCATCGGGGTGTTCGATTCCGGATTCGGCGGCTTGACCGTCGCCCGCGCGATCATCGATCAGCTTCCCCACGAATCGATCCGTTACGTGGGGGATACCCAGCGCGGTCCGTACGGACCCCAGCCGATCGCCCGGGTACGTGAGTACTCCCTGGAGATCATGGACGAACTCGTGGCCGATGGCGTGAAGGCGCTCGTCATCGCCTGCAATTCGGCGAGTGCCGCGACCTTGCGCGATGCCCGTGAACGGTACGACGTCCCGGTGATCGAGGTCGTCCATCCGGCTGTTCGTCGAGCGGTGGCTGCCACCCGCAACGGCTCGGTCGGTGTGATCGGCACCGAGGCGACCATCACTTCCCAGGCCTACGACGATGCCTTCGCCGCCGCGCCGAGCATGGCCCTTCATTCGCGCGCCTGTCCGCGTTTCGTCGAGTTGGTCGAGGCCGGCGTCACCAGCGGTGATGAGGCGATCGCGATCGCCCGCGAGTACCTGGCCCCGCTGCAACAAGCGCAGGTGGACACCTTGGTCCTGGGCTGCACCCACTATCCCCTGTTGACCGGAGTGCTTTCCTACGTCATGGGTGAGGGCGTGACGTTGGTGTCGAGTGCGGAGGAGACCGCCCAGGACGTCTATCGAGTCCTCGTCGCGGGTGATCTACTTCGCGACCCCGAGGCGGGGCCGCCGCGCTACGAGTTCCTGGTAACCGGCGATCCGCAGGCTTTCGCCGAGCATGGTCGACGCTTCCTCGGGCCGGAGGTCGGTGCCGTAGCCCAACTGCATGAACGTTCCAGTAGTTCGATCGAGCGTTAGACCCGCGAATCGATCTCGCGGATGGCGCGCAGCGAGAGTGTGACGATCCCGGTGAGGATCAACAGCGCTGCGATCACGGGGTAGACCGGGGCGATGCCCCACTGCTCGATCGATGCGCCGGTCGCCAGCATGGCCAGCGGTGGGAAGACGTAGAAGGCCGTCAGTTGGACGCTGAAGACACGACCTTGTTCGCGATCGGGGATTCGTCGTTGGACCAAGGTGTTCAGCAGTGGTTGCATCGGGCCCCAACTCAGTCCCAGGACGAAGCCAGCCGTCGCCAGGAAAGGCAGTGTGGGAAGGAACGACATCGGAACGATGCCGAACACGGTGCCGATGAGCGAGATCTGCACGATGCGGTACTGAGTGAACCGGTTGCTCAGCCAGCCGTAGGCGAAGGCACCGATCACCCCGCCCCCGGCCAGCGCCCCGATCACGATCCCCAACCCCCGGGGCTGGTCCAAGGCCTCGAAGTGCACCGGGAGCAGCACGCTCTCGGTCGGCAGATAGACACCGGCGAGCACCATGATGGCGATGGTCAAGGTGCGCAGAGCGCGATCTGCCCACAGGGCCGCGAAGCCACGGGTGAGATTCCGCCATCCGGTTGTCGCGTCCGGATCATCGCTGGCAGAGGGACGGCCGGCATCGGGGACTCGCATCGCCAGGATGCAGACGGCAGCGATGACGAACAAGGCCCCGGGTATCCAGAACGCCTGCTCGGCTCCCAGCAGCCCGATGAGGACCGCCCCGATAAGTGGTCCCAGCGTCCAGCCCACCGCGAACAGCGCCTCGTGGATTCCATTGAGGCTCTCGAGGCGGACATTCCCTGCGCGCGCGGCGTTGACGATCAAGGACTTGCGGGCGGTGTAGCCGGCGGGATCCAAACTCGCGCCGATGATGGCTAGCACGATGATGCTGGCCAGATTCAGTCCGATCACCCAGCCGACGATCGGGAAGGCGATAACCGAGAGAGCCGATGCGACGTCCGACAGGACACTCAACGGTTTGCGGCCGTACTTGTCGATTGCGGCGCCGACCAGGGGAATGACGATCAGGGCTGGAATGGTCGAGATGGCGGCTACGAGTCCGGCTGCGGCCGGTGAGTCGGTTCGCTGGAGGACCAGCCATGGGAGCAGGACGATGACGATCCCGTTGCCCACTCCCGATGTCACGTTGGCGACCTCGAGCAGCACCACCGGCGCACGACCCTTGAGCACGCTGGATAGTGTCACGCCCTATGACCCGTTCCGATGGCCGCACTGCTGACCAACTTCGTCCTGTGACCTTCGAACGGCACTGGTCCGAACACGCGGAGGGCTCCACTTTGGTGTCCTTCGGTCGCACCAAGGTGCTGTGCACGGCGTCCTTCACGCCCGGGGTGCCGCGTTGGTTGAAGGATTCGGGAACCGGTTGGGTTACCGCCGAATACGCGATGCTGCCGCGAGCGACCACGACCCGTAATCAGCGTGAGTCGGTTAAGGGCAAGCTCGGTGGCCGTACCCAGGAGATCTCTAGGCTGATCGGCCGCAGCTTGCGTGCCGTGGTGGACATGCAGACCCTCGGCGAGAACTCGATCCTCATCGATTGCGATGTGCTGCAAGCCGACGGCGGCACGCGCACTGCGGCGATCACCGGCGCATACGTGGCGCTCGCCGATGCCATCGACTGGGCGCGAGGTGAAGGACACGTCGCAGGCGATCCCCTCATCGACTCGGTGGCGGCGGTCAGTGTCGGAATCATCGACGGTGAGCCGCGGCTCGACCTGCACTACGACGACGACGTCCGCGCTGAAACGGACATGAACGTCGTGATGACCGGTGCCGGCTCGTTCGTCGAAGTCCAGGGCACAGCGGAGGGGGATCCCTTCGACCGGGCGCTGCTCGATCGTCTGCTGGATCTTGCGGCTGCAGGCATCGGCGACTTGACGGCCATGCAGAAGGCTGCCTTGGGTTCATGACCGATCGCGTCGTCCTTGCTACGCGCAATGAGCACAAGATCATCGAATTGCGGCGGATCCTGCAAAGCGCCGGGTTGGCCGTGGATCTCGTCGGAACCGAGGAGTTCCCCGATCTCCCGGAAGTCGCGGAGACGGGCACGACCTTCGCCGCCAATGCGCTCTTGAAGGCGCGCGACGTCGCCAGTCGCACTGGGCTGGTCGCGATCGCGGACGACTCGGGGTTGAGTGTCGACGCTCTCAACGGGATGCCGGGCATCCTCTCGGCGCGCTGGGCGGGCAGGCACGGCGATGACAACGCCAACTTGTCGCTTCTGCTCGCGCAACTCGCCGATGTTCCTACACAACGACGTAGTGCTGCCTTCCACTGCGCGGCTGCCGTTGCCACACCCGAAGGCGATGAGAGGGTCGTGGAGGGCGTGCTCGAGGGCAGCATCGTCGAGCAACCTCGCGGGGAGAACGGCTTCGGCTACGACCCGATATTCGCGCCCAGCGGATACGCCCTCACGACGGCTCAACTGACACCGGACGAGAAGGACGCGATCAGTCATCGCGGGAAAGCATTCCGCGCGTTGGTGCCGGTCCTTGCCGACCTGCTCGGTGACCGGTCTAATGCAGATCGCTCACCGCGGCGCGAGTAGACCGGGATCCGTTTGCACGATGGTGCATTCCCACGCTCCACGTGGTGCCTCGACTCGCACGGTGTCACCGGGCTTCTTACCCAAGAGTGCCGAGCCGAGCGGTGATTCGGCGGAGACCCGTTCGTCATCGAAGAAGGCTTCGGCGGGGTGAACCGGGGTGACCCAGGCCTCTCCATCGGGCAGGCTGGCGAGCACCCGGACGCCGAGGGTGATGGTTCCGTCGAAACTTCGTGGATCCTGCTCCAAGACCGTGGTCTCGGCTAGCAGCCTTTGCCACATCTCCACCTCGAACAACAAACCCTCGAACGCGGCGACGTCACGCTCATCGCGTTCGTCTTCGACGAGCAATGGACGAAGCTCGGGGATTCGACGCTGCTCGATGTCGCGTATGCGTTCCTCCACGAGCGCGACACCCTCGTATGTCAATTGTGGGTTCTTGCCCAGTTGTGCCCAGTTCGGTGTTGGAAGTTGCGCGGTCATCACCACGTTCCCTCTCCTTTGCCTGCTCGTCGGTTGTGATCTGGATCTTGTGTCGTCGGAAGGGGCTTCATTCGTCGAAACCACCATCGGCCCAGGGGGGCTCGGGTGCATTCGGATCGCGAAGGAAGGTCTGTTCGATAGCGAACAACTCGGCGTCGTCCCGTGTGTTGTCGAAACGCACCCAGATCTCTACCTGCTGGCCGCTCACACCGCGCAGTTCCTCGTAGATGCTGGCTACTTCGCCGTTCTTGTCGATATCCGCCTCGGCGATCGTGGAACGCATCCAGGGGACCGGACCGACATCGATCTCCAGACCGCCGAGGGACCACTCGTCGGCTTCGCCTGATGGGCGGAGAACTCCCTCGAGTCGTTCCAAGCCGGCAACGGACTGGCTGACCGTGGCAGTGGACGGTGTTTCCACCGTTTCCGAGGAGGTCACGCCTTCGACGACCCGGGGCTCGACGGGAATCTCCGGATCGTCCAAGATGATGGCAAGGCTCGCGACTACGACAGCCACGACCGATACTGACGCGATCGCCGTCAGCCACGTCGAGCGCCGAGTTCGCACATCGGATGCCATGGGATGAGGGAAGCGGCTCTAGGTGAGGGTGCGCTGAGAGGATCCTGAGGGCCATCTTCAGGAAGCGCTCAGGTGATGCTCATGGCGACCCGGAATGCTTCGGCTGTTGAAATGCAGGCCAAGCGTAGGGAGGTTCGGTGGCGATCTTGATCGTCGAGGACGAACAGGGGATCGTCTCGTTCGTCCGTCGAGGTCTGGAGTCGGCCGGTTACACCGTCGTCGAGGCCGCCGACGGCATCGATGGCCTCGCAGTGGCGATGCTCCCCGATGTCGAGTTGGTCATCTTGGATCTCGGACTCCCGGGAATCCCCGGTGAGGAAGTCCTTCGACGCTTGCGTGCCCAACGACCGACAGTTCCCGTCATCGTGCTCACGGCCAAGGATTCGGTCTCCGATCGTGTTTCGAATCTGGAGGCCGGCGCCGACGACTACCTGATGAAGCCCTTCAGCTTCTCGGAATTGCTCGCCCGCGTGCGCGCCCGACTGCGGACGTCGGGTCAGGCGCGTTCGGACACCATCGCCGCAGGGAATCTCGTACTCGATCTCGGAGCTCGGACCGTCTCGGTGGAGGAGCAGACGCTGAGCCTTTCAGCGCGGGAATTCGCCCTGCTCGAAGTGCTGGCCCGTAACCCCAAACGAGTCCTGTCCCGAGAGCAGTTGCTGGATATGGTGTGGGGCTACGACTTCGATGGTTCCTCGAACGTCGTGGAAGTCTATGTCGGTCAGTTGCGTCGAAAGATCGGAACGAATCGAATTGAGACCGTGCGCGGAGTCGGCTACAAATTGCAGCCTTTGTAGCTCGATCGAGCGGTTCTTGCTGTGACCCTCACTGTCCGGGTAGTCGTTCGATCGTTGATCGTGATGGCGCTGGTGATCGCCGCCGTTTGCATTCTGATCTTCGAGATCGTGACGGTCTGGGGGAGATCCGAGGTCGATCGCATCGCCCAGGACGAAGCCGAACGGCTCGTGGCCACCTTCTCCGCGGAGATCGAGGAGACGGCGTCGGTGCGTGGGTCGTTGGACACCGCGGCACTCGTCGCGAATGGCCGTGAGGCTCTTGCGAGCTACGCGGGCGGCCCACTGCACTTGGCGACTATCTCGATCGGTGACACGCGGTTGCGAAGCGACACCGGCCCTGCCTCGCTGATCGCCTTGGCGAATTCCGGTCGCCTTCCCGAACCCGAGCCAGGGCTACTTCGGACCGTCGCCAGCGATGCAGGATCGCTGCGCAGCATCGACGTACCCGTGCAAGACGACGCTGGCAATGATCTGGCCGTCGTGTCGGTTCTGGTTCCGCAGGATGAGACCCGCTCAGCCACGCAAGTCGTGCTCATCGGCTCCATCGGTGCCGGTCTCGTCGGGTTGATCATCGGCAGCATTGCGCTGCCCCTTGTTGTTCGACGCTCGCTTCGACCCTTGAAGGAAGTCACCCAGGCGGTGGAGGAGATTTCGCTCGCTGATCTGTCTGCGCGGGTACCGGTTCCCCAGACGGCGGATGAAGTGGCCGAATTGGCGAGGGAATTCAACGGCATGATCGAGCGCATCGCCCAGGACGAGGAAACCAGACGCCGGTACCTAGCGGCCATTTCGCATGAGGTTCGAACTCCCTTGGCCATCGCCGAAGGGCACCTGGAGGTCTGGGAGACCCTCGGACCTGTGGAAGGTCAATCCAACGCGGATATGGCCCGAGTCGTGCAGCGGGAACTCGAACGATTGCGTCGAGTGCTCGATGACCTGCTCGCGGTGGCGCGCGGTTCCGAAGACCTTCCCGTGCGGCAAGAACCGGTATTCCTGCCCGACGTGATCGAGGCACTCACCTCCCGCATCTCCGGCTTGGGTCACGCCGATATCGATATCGAGCCACCACCTCCCGATGTCGTCATGGGTGACCAGGCACGTATCGAACAGACCTTGTTGAACCTGCTGGAGAACGCGGTCGAACACAACCCGGAAGGGACTCGCGTCCGCTTGACGACGGTCGTCGATGGGGAGCAGGTGGTGTTCACGGTGCGCGACAACGGACCCGGTATCCCGGAGGACCTAGTTCCGCGGGTGTTCGAGCCCTTCGTCAGCAACCGGGACTCCAACACCGATCGGATTTCCGGTCTCGGCTTGGCGGTGGTGCAATCGCTGACTCGAGCGCAGGGGGGAAC
>CAJXNV010000080.1 GCA_913057155.1 uncultured Actinomycetes bacterium
CGATCGCCCTGTTCCCCGGCCTAAGGGGCCTCCAAGTCCTCACCTCGTAACCGTTACGGGGGAGCAATGAAAGGAATAACCATGTTCGCATCGCGATACCTACACATCCGGCTCGTCGCTTGGCTCGAGCGGGTGGCCGACGATGACCGTGGTGACGTACCGGGCTGGGTGCTCGTCACCGTCATGACCGCCGGGTTGGTGACGGCCATCTGGTTGATCGCCGATGATCAACTCACCGCCGTACTGGACCGCGCTATCTCCTCGGTCTCCCAGGCGTGATCGGCTGCCGTGCCCGGCTGCGGTCGGAGGACGGCAGCGCATCGGTCGAGTTCGCGTTGGTTGCGCCTTTGCTGCTGCTCCTCGCCGTCGCGGTGTTGCAGTTGGCGCTGGCCTTGCATGTGCGCAGTGTGATGGTGCAAGCGGCCAGCGAAGGTGCTCGACTCGTGGCCCTGGCCGGTGCCGATGCGCGTGCCGGTCAACTTCGCACCGAGCGGATCTTGGACGCATCGATCGCCGGGACCACGGTGCGCACCACCACGGTGCGCTTCGAGCGCGGTGGCCGTAGCGGTGAAGTGCCGATAGCAGCCGTCGACGTCACTGCCGATCTTCCGTTGATAGGGGTGTTCGGTCCCACGCCGATGACCGTCACCGGCCGGGCGGTCTTGGAGTCCACCTCCGAACTCGGCCCCGGCTTCCGCTCCACGGAGGTGGGCTGATGGGACGTGGTGGCAACGACAGCTCGGAGCGCGGTTCGGCGGTCGTGGAATTCATCGTCATGGGTGTCGGGGTGCTGATCCCGCTGGCGTACGTGGTGATCGCGGTGGCGCAGGTGATCGGCGCTCAGGCCGCCGCCCAGCACGCTGTTCGGGAAGCCGGTCGGGTCTTCGTGCGCGATGCGTCGGTGCAGACAGGTGAGGTCCGGGCGCGGCAAGCCGCGGATATCGCATTCGCCGACCGCGGCTTGGAGCTACCCGAAAGTGCTATCGACTTCTCCTGTCCGGGTGCGTGCTTGACGCCGGGCAGCACGCTGTCGGTCGATTTGGCTTGGGATATGCCACTGCCGTGGATGCCGGCCGGCTTGGATTCCTGGCTGGCGGTGCCGATTCGCGCATCGAGTGAATACCCGGTCGATGAGTACCGTCCGGCGGGAATCTGAGATGGCACTGCGGATCCGGGAGGAACGGGGCAGCGTGCTGTTGCTCGGGATCGGCCTGATGGCGGTGGTGCTGATGGCGATCTCGGTGGTGACGGATGCATCGATGGCTTTCTTGCAGCGCCAGCAACTCCAGGCCCGTGCGGATGCCGCAGTGCTCTCCGGTGTGCAATCGATCGACCGTGACTACTACTACGCCCACGGTGCAACCGAACACACCCGTCTGTTGCCAGCCGTTGCCAGCGCGCGGGCCCGCGAGCACATCGAACGCGATCAGGCGCGCGATCGGATCCCCGGGTTGGAGATCGTGGGAGTTGCCGGCGGCGACCGGGGCGTCGTCGTCGAACTCACCGCCCCGATCCGTACGGCCTTCTGGCCGATTTCAGCGTCGATCTCCGTGCGATCCTCGGCTTCCTTGGACTACGTCGGTTGAGCTATCCGGTCGCGCCGTACCCTTTCCCACCATGGCCGCTTTGGAGATCGACGAACGCATCGCGGGTGTGGAGTCGACGATGGCGAACCTGGAGAAGGTGTTCGACGTCCCCAGCACCGAGGCCGAGATCGGTGATCTCGAGCAGCAGGCCTCCGCCCCCGACCTTTGGGACGACCAAGCCAATGCCCAGCGCGTGACTTCCCGGTTGTCCTTCCTGCAGGGCGAACTGCGGCGCATGCAGGAACTCAAGACCCGAGTAGCCGACCTTCCGGTCATGTTCGAGTTGGCCGATGCCGAGGACGACGAAAGCGCCCGGAACGAGGCCATCACCGAACTCGATTCCCTCGAGAAGGACTTGAGCGATCTCGAGGTGCGCACTTTGCTCTCGGGGGAGTACGACGACCGCGACGCCCTCGTCACGATCCGGGCCGAAGCCGGAGGCGTCGACGCCGCGGATTGGGCCGAGATGGTCATGCGGATGTACACGCGCTACTGCGAACGGCACGGCTGGCCGGTGGAGGTCTACGACACCTCCTACGCCGAGGAAGCCGGCATCAAATCGGCCACCTTCGCGGTGAAGGCGCCCTATGCCTACGGAACGCTGTCCGTCGAGCAGGGCACGCATCGACTGGTGCGCATCTCACCGTTCGACAATCAAGGCCGGCGCCAGACATCGTTCGCCGGGGTCGAAGTGATTCCCGTGGTCGAGCAGACCGAGAGCATGGACATCCCCGAGGATGACCTGCGGGTGGACGTGTACCGATCCAGCGGGCCCGGCGGTCAAGGCGTGAACACGACCGATTCCGCCGTGCGGTTGACCCACATACCGACCGGAATCGTGGTCTCCTGTCAGAACGAACGTTCGCAATTGCAGAACAAGGCCACCGCGATGGGGATCTTGCAGGCCAAGCTGCTCGAACGCCAGCGCCAAGAGGAGCAGGCCAAGATCGATGCACTGAAGGGTGATTCCTCCGGATCGTGGGGCAACCAGATGCGCTCCTACGTGTTGCACCCGTACCAGATGGTCAAGGACCTGCGCACCGAGCAGGAAACCGGCAACACCCAGGCGGTCCTCGACGGCGAGATCGACGATTTCATCGCCTCGGGGATCCGCTGGCGACGGCAACAGGCCGCCGCGCCTTGACGGGTGATCCGCCCGGTGGTGCTTAGACTGCGAAATGCCCCCCGGCGCCAGGCGGCGCCTTCCCCGACCCCGAGGCCAACGTGATCCTCTTCGACGACGTCACCAAGACCTACGCCAGCCAGAATCGGCCGGCGCTCGACGGGGTATCGCTGGAGATCGAGAAGGGCGAATTCGTCTTCCTCGTCGGTCCGTCGGGATCGGGGAAGTCCACCTTCCTGCGGCTGGTGCTACGCGAGGAGCGTCCGAACTCCGGTCAGGTGTGGGTGCTGGGCAAGGATCTGAACCGACTCTCGAACTGGAAGATCCCGACCCTGCGCCGCCAGATCGGCACGGTCTTCCAGGACTTCAGGTTGCTGCCGAACAAGAGCGTATTCGAGAACGTCGCCTTCGCTCTGGAGGTGATCGGAAAACCCCGCTCGCATATCCGCAAGGTGGTTCCCGAGGTGCTCGAGGTGGTCGGACTCCAGGACAAGATGGAGCGCCGCCCCGACGAACTCTCCGGTGGCGAGCAGCAACGCGTGGCCATCGCACGCGCCTTCGTCAACCGGCCGCTGCTGCTCATCGCCGACGAGCCCACGGGTAACTTGGATCCGACTACTTCCGTGGGCATCATGAAACTGCTGGATCGGATCAATCGGCTCGGCACCACCGTGATCATGTCCACGCACGATGCGCAGATCGTCGATCAGATGCGTCGTCGGGTCATCGAGTTGGAGACCGGTCACCTGGTGCGCGATCAAACCCGCGGCGTGTACGGGTTCGCTCGCTGATGCGCGCCACGTTCGTCACCAGCGAGGTCGGCGCGGGGCTGCGCCGCAACCTCACCATGACCTTCGCGGTGATCATCACCGTCGCCGTTTCACTCGCCCTTTTCGGTGTCAGCCTGCTCGTCCGTGCGCAGGTAACGACCATGCAGGACTTCTGGTACGACAAGGTCGAGGTCTCGATCTTCCTATGCAGCCGCAGTAGCGATGCTGCTTCGTGTGCCAGCGGCGCCGTGACCGATGCCCAGCGCGACCAGATCCGCGCCGATCTCGAATCCTTGCGTCCCCTGGTCGAAGAGGTGTACTACGAGTCCAAGACCGAGGCGTACGAACGCTTCCAGGAACAGTTCGCGAACTCCCCGATCGTGGAGAACGTGACCGAGGAGGCGTTGCCCGAATCGTTCCGGGTGAAACTGTCCGATCCCACCCAGTACGACGTCGTGGCCTCGGCCTTCGCGGGCCGGCCCGGAATCGAACAGGTGAACGATCAGCGCCAGATCCTCGACCAGTTCTTCCGATTACTCAACGGCCTGCAGGCCATCGCATTGCTGATCGCGATTGTCATGCTGGTCGTGACCGTGCTGCTGATCGTCAACACCATGCGGGTAGCGGCGTTCAGTAGGCGCCGGGAGACCGGGATCATGCGTCTGGTCGGGGCCTCGAACTTCTATATCCAGTTGCCCTTCCTGCTCGAGGCCGCCGTCGCGGCGGCGCTCGGCGCCGGCCTGGCGATCCTGGGACTGGTAGCGGTCAAGGTCTTCGTCATCGACGGCGTCCTGGTGCCCTCGTTCCAGTTCACCGCGTTCGTGGGCTGGGACGCGGTGCTGGCGATAGCGCCGATCCTGCTCCTGGTGGGCGTGGCCCTGGCCTCGCTGGCGGCTTTCCTGACATTGCGCAAGTACTTGCGCGTGTGACAACTGAGGTTTTTGTGGCTGATGGGGTTATCCTCGGCGGGTGGCCCCCTCCCACGAGTCCCTGACTCGCGCTGCCTATCAGCCAGCCCGCCGGTTGGCGCTGCCCGTTGCCGCCCTCGGGCTCGCGGCGGCCATGCTCACCGGATCGCTGGGTCCGGCCCAGGCCAACCTCCCGGCGGCTGATTCCGACGGCCCCGGTAAGTCCAGTTCGGAACTCAAGGCCGAAAAGCGCGAGGTCGAGTCCGAGATCGAGGCCACCGAGGATGCCCTGGCCAAGGCCGGCAAGAAGGTCCGCAAGGCGATCAACCGCTTCGAGGACGTCGACGCCCGATGGAAAGCGGCGCGCGCGGAGCGGAAGAAGGCCCTCGCCACTGCACGCGAAGCCCGCGAGGAAGCCGAGGCCGCCCAGGCTCGATCGTTGCGGGCCAAGGCCGCGCTGCGCACCGCGCAGGCGCAGAAGGAAGTAGTCGAGGGCAAGCTCGAGGACATCCACGACGACATGGACGCCATGGTCCGCGCCGTCTATACGCGTGGCCCGCTCGCTGAGATCGAGGTCGTGCTCGATGCGCGCGATCCAGGGGACTTCACCGCACGTCTCGCCGGGGTCGACACCGTGGCACGGATGCAGGCTGGAGTGCAGCGATCGCTCACCCAGACCGAAGCCGAACTGGTCATGCAAGGCGTGCGCCTGGAGTCGCTGAAGATCGAGGCGGAGAAGGAGGAGGAGCAGGCCGAGGACGCACTGCGCGTCGCCCGAGCCGCCCTCGCCGAGGCCAAGAAGCAGCAACGCAAGGTCAAGAAGCTGCGCAAGGAGCGCAAGGGTGCACTCGCGCAGGCACGCAAGTTCGAGTCCAGGGTCGAGAAGCGCTACGACGATCTCGTAGCCGAGCAACAGCGCCTCGCGGCGGCGGCACGCAAGGCCGCCGCGGAAGAGGAACGACGCCGCAAGGAGGCCGAGGAGGCTGCGCGCAAGGCCGCCGAGGAGGCCCAGCAGCGCGGGGAGGAACCTCCCCAGGCCGCGGCGCCTGCCTTCACCGCGACCGGATCACTGACGATGCCGGTGAGTGGAAAGCCCTCGTCCAATCCCGGTCCGCGCATCCACCCGATCTTCAAGCGGCAGTCCTGTCACACCGGGTGGGATCTCGCCGCACCCACCGGCACCCCGATCGTCGCTGCGGACAACGGATCGGTCGCCACGATCAGCAACGGTGGTGCCTACGGCAAGGCGGTCATGATCGTCCATGGCGACGGCCTGATCACCTTCTACGCCCACATGAACTCGATCGGTGTGAAGATCGGCCAGGTGGTCACCAAGGGGCAGACCATCGGAACGGTCGGATCCACCGGCTGGTCGACCGGCCCCCACCTGCACTTCGAGGTCCGCATCGACGGCACGCCCTATGATCCCCGGGGTTGGTTCGGCGGGTCGCGCTCTCCGATTTCCTGCGCCTAGCGTTCGTGTCGGACCCGTGACCGTGCGCAAGTAGACGTCCCCGGGAGGTGCCATGGGTGCAAACCTGCTCCCCGCGCACCCCAAACCGCGCCGTTTCTCCAGCAGGGGCGTGGTCATCGCGTTGGTTTCCATCCTCGCCTTCGCCGTCGTCTACGGCTTGGTCGTGCGGGAGTACGAAGTAGAGGGTGGGATCACGACGAACGATTCCACGGTTACCGATCCCGGCTTCCTCGCCGTTGCGAAACCCACGGATTTCGATGCCCGCACGGGAACGCTCACCGTGACCTTCGAGTTCGATGTCACCGATCCGGAACTGCTGGATGACGGGGATCGTCTCGCGGAGGGAATCCGGGTCGTCATCTACGCCGCCGACGGGACACACGATCTGAAATTCCCGGAGGGTGAACCCATCGGCAACGCCGAGATCGACGTCGGTCTCGCCGGTCAGGTGTACGCGTACCCACTTGATACCTACGCGGGATTCTTCGCGCTGGCGGTGGAGACATACGAACGCCAGGCCGGTGGCATCAACGAGACGACCGGCACCGTGACCTCGGCCCTCGATGTCGATACGTCGATCAGCGGCTGGGATATCAAGGCGACGCTCATGCAGGAGGGGGAGTACCCGACAGCCTTCCTCGACCTACGCCGCGCATTCTCGACCAAGGCGTTCGCCGTCGTGCTGGTCGCGATGGCCATCAGCGTGGTCGTGCTCGCCTTCATCGCAGCCGTCCTGACCGTCACGAACCGGCGTCGCTTCGAAGTCGCCCTACTGACTTGGAACGGTGCCTTGTTGTTCGCGTTGCCGCTGCTGCGCAACTACCTCCCGGGCAGCCCACCCATCGGCGCCGCCCTGGACATCTACGTCTACCTGTGGGTCTTCGTGTTCGCCGTGACGTCGCTGGTCTTGATGCTGATCGCTTGGTCGCAGCAGCGCAAGGCCGACCTGCTCGAAGAGCACGCGAAGCTCGAGGGGCGTTGAGATGGGACGGGAAACCGGCAAGAAGGTGATCGCGCAGAACCGCAAGGCGCGGCACGACTACTCCATCGACGATGTCTACGAAGCCGGCATCCAACTCACCGGCACCGAGGTCAAGAGCCTGCGCGCGGGCCGAGCCACCATCACCGACGGCTACGGGTACTACGACGGCAGCGAAGTGTGGCTCAAGGGCGTCCACATCCCCGAGTACGACCTCGGTACCTGGACCAATCACGAGCCGAGGCGGTCGCGCAAACTGCTCCTGCATAGGGACGAGATCCGGCGCATCGCCGGCAAGGTCAAGGACACCGGCATCACGCTGGTTCCCCTCTCGCTGTACTTCAAGGACGGCTATGCGAAAGTGGAGCTCGCTGTGGCCCGCGGCCGCAAGAGCCACGACAAGCGCCAGGCGATAGCCGAGCGGGAAGCCAAGCGCGAAGCGCAGAAGGCGATCGGGCGACGCACGAAGGGAATCGAATAGCCGGTGGGTTTCCTCTCGGGAACGTCGCTCATCCCAGTACCGAACAAGGGCTTCTACGGCTGGCGCATCGTCGTCTTCGCGAGCATCGCCCTCGCGCTGACCGGTCCGGGGCAGACCTACGGGGTCTCGGTCTTCGTCGATCCGATGATCGAGGACCTGGGTATCTC
>CAJXNV010000081.1 GCA_913057155.1 uncultured Actinomycetes bacterium
CCTGCGGATGGCTCGGTCATGGGTTTCAGTTCCGAGGAGACGACGGTCTTCGATCCGATGACCGGCTCCCTGCTGGCGACGATCTGGGTCGACGACGATGATCGGATCGTGCGGGTACTCCGGGAGTACGCGACCGACAGCCTCGACGGGGATTTCGTGGAAGCGGTCACACTCTTCGTGTTCAGCGATTTCGGAGTCGAGCGCCCGCTGGACATCCCGGCGACGGCCGATGCGATTCCCGCGCCTGTGTGAATCGGTCCTTACCTCCGCTTCACCCTTCCTTGGAGCCAGCCTTACCCGTACTCGCCGATAGTGGGATCCATCCGGATGGACCGGTGAGCAGTCGAAGAAGACCGCCGATCAGAACCCTCAGGAGTCAGCATGATCACTATTTCCGTTGACACGAACGCCTGCAACAACTACGGCCAGTGCTGTTTCGAGGCCGAGGACATATTCGCACTCGATGACGACGGCACCTTGCAGTTCGTTCCCCAAGCCGATGACTCCCGCCTGGATGAACTGGAGAACGCAGCAGATGCCTGCCCGATGCAGGCCATTACCCTGAATCGGTAATGAGCGATCCCATCATCGTCGTCGGTGCCGGCCTGTCGGCTTTGCGCACGGCGGAGTCGTTGCGTAAGAACGGCTACGCCGGCTCCATCCGCGTGTTCGGCGAAGAACCGCACCGGCCTTACAACAGACCACCCCTGTCCAAGCAAGCACTCTCGGAGGGAATCGAGGCCGAGGCCCTCGCCTTCCCGTTGCGTGCGAGCGTGGCCGATGTCGAGTGGGAACTCGAGGCCGAGGTCGTGGCGTGCGATCTAGCTGCCGCGACGGTCACCACGTCCGACGGCCGAACGCACTCGATGAGCGGCCTGGTCGCCGCGTCCGGGATCCGGCCACGCCGGCTTCCGATCCCCGGTCCGCAGACCGGGCGCGTGCTGTTGCGCACTATCGACGATGCCCTCCACCTGCGCGAGGAGCTCGCCAGTGGGCGTCGTTTGGTGATCCTCGGATCCGGGTTCATCGGCTGTGAAGTGGCGGCCACCGCCCGCGCCTTGGGATGCGAGGTGGACGTCGTCTCACTGGACAGTGAGCCGATGATCCGTCCTCTCGGTTCCGATCTCGGTGCCGGCATGCGGGCGCACCACGAAGAGCACGGCGTCCGCTTCCACCTCGGCCGCACGATCACCGAATTCACCGGCGATGCACGGGTTACCGGAGCACTCCTGGACGACGGCACGCACCTGGAGGCCGATCTCGTGCTCGAGGCTGTCGGCTCGGTGGCCAATACCGAATGGTTGGAAGGCAACGGACTCGACCTATCCAACGGTGTGCTGACCGATGAGTACCTATCGATCGTGGATTCTCCGATCCCGGCGGTAGCCGTGGGTGATATCGCACGCCATCCGAATGCGCTCTTCCCGGGTGAACCGATGCGTATCGAGCACTGGAATATGCCCACCGAGATGGGCAAGCGGGCCGGCGCGACACTCGCGTCGATGATCGCCGGTGAATCACCCACCGGCAAACCGTTCGATGCGTTGCCGTCGTTTTGGAGTGATCAGTACGACGTGAATCTCCAGTCCTTCGGCGTGCCGGGATCGGCGAGCAGCTACGAACTCGCGGAAGGCACCTACGACGGTGATTGCATCGTCGAGTACCACGACGCCACCGGACTCATCGGGGTGATCGGCGTGAACCGCACCACCGAACTGATGCCCTACCGAAAGGCGCTGCTCGCCCGCGAACCGTGACCGAAACGTGACTGCATCGGGGACCGAACGCCGCTGCAGGTGCGTCCAAACTGCGTGGTGATGACCAGGTTCGGTTCCCGGATGCGTTCCCGGGTGCTCGGCGCGAGACTCGTTCTGCTCGCGCTGGTGGCCGGGGTCTTCCTCGTAGCGTGCGGAAGTAGTGACCCGGTCGAAGAAAGTCTCGAGATGGAACCACCCTTGGCGTCCGACTCGACTATGGCCGATTCCGTCCGAGAAGAAGATTCGATCCCTCGACAGGTCATCACCACCGCGAACGTCTTCGTCGAGGTGGAATCCCTCGATACCGCCGTAGACGCGGTCGTCGATCGCACGCAGGCAGCCGGCGGAACGATCGACGCACGAAGCATCTACCGACAGGACGGTTCGGCCAGCGCGATGATGACGGTACGTGTCCCTGCCGAGGGACTCGATGCATTCCTCGCAGCCGTCGAGGAACTCGGGGAAGTTCGTAGTACGGACATCAACTCCCAGGACGTCACCTTGGAGGTGATCGATATCCAGGCGCGCATCACTACTCTCGAGGACTCGATCGAAAGGCTGCGCGAACTACAGCAGCAGGCGACTTCGGTAACCGACCTCGTCGCCGTCGAAGCCGAACTGGCCAACCGGCAATCCGAACTCGAGTCCCTGACTGCCCGGCGCGACTATCTGGCCGACCAGGTGGAACTGTCGACCGTCTACCTCACCTTGTCCGAGGAGGAGACCGGACCTGCCGCTTCGCCCGACTTCCTCGGCGGGCTGCAGCGAGGGTGGGATGCCCTGCTGACGCTCGGGGCCGGGCTCGTCACCGGCATAGGGTTCATCGCTCCAAGCGCCGTCGTCGTTGGCCTTGTTGTCATCGTCATCTGGGGAATCATCCGCTTGCGTCGCTCGAGGAGGAAGCAAGGATCATGAATGCGCGCTGGAAGAAGATCGCGATAGTTGGGCTGGTAGCCGGCTCACTGTGGGTAGTCGCAGCCTGCGGTGACGACGGCTCGTCATCCGTTGAACCGGACAGCACACCCACGGCCAGCATCGAAGCGACCACGGAGGAACAGGTGAATCCCGACATCACACCAGAGCAGGTGGCATTCGTCGACGAGTTGCTCGCCGAGCCGCTACCGCAGGACGAGGCGACCACTCGGATCGAGGAAGCCGGCTACACCTGGCGCCTGGGGACCATCGACGGTGAACCCCAGGCGGTGACCATGGACTACCGGATCGACCGGTTGACGCTCACCGTGGACGACGGTCTGGTGACCGACGCGACCTGGGGCTGAGGCTCGAGCGTTAGACCTGCACTCCCTTGGTCAACGCTCCGTCGATGACCAGGTTCGTGCCCGTGGTGAAACTCGACACGGGGCTGGACAAGAAGACGATGCCACCGGCCATCTCACGTGGGCTACCCATGCGGCCGGTCGGATTCAATCCGAGTGCCATCGAGTACAACTCCGGATTCCCGCCTTCGATCTGCTCCCATACGCCACCTTCGAAGTAGGTGTTGCCCGGGGAGACGGTGTTCGCTCGGATCCCCTTGCCCGCGAGGTGATAGGCCAAGCCCTGGGTGTAAGCGATGATCGCCGTCTTGATGGTCCCGTAGGGCCCCGAAGCGAAGTCGACCTCCCGGCCGCTCACGCTCGAGACCGTGACGATGGAGCCGTGTTCGCTCTGCTCTAGGTGCGGCATCGATGCATTGACCATCCGAACGGTATGCATCATGTCGACGTTGAAACTCGTCTCCCAGTTCTCCTCGGAATCGGGGATGGCCAGGGCGCTCACGTTCGCTACGAGCATGTCGATGCCACCGAATGTTTCGGCCGAATCGGCGATCCAGGCCTCGAGTGCGCTTCGATCCCCGACATCGACGGCCGTGCCCTTCACCTTCGGCCCGATCGCCGAGAGCTCGCCCTCGGCTGCGGCAACCTCGTCGGCGTTGCGCGCGCAGAAGGCGACGTTCGCTCCTTCTTCCAGGAACATCTCGACTGCGGCGCGGCCGATACCCCTCGTGCCACCGCTGACTACGGCGGTAAGTCCGGTCATTCGCAGGTCCATTTCCGATCTCCTTCTACAGTGATTGCGCAAGCGCGCGTAGTGATTGGTGGATGCCGGAGTAGGCGTCGGCCGCCGGCAGCAGTTCCTTGTGCACCTTGATTGCGGTGCTGTAGTTCGCATCGACCACATTGGCGATCGGTGCCTTCGATGTCTGTGACAACAGTTGGTACGCGTCCATTTGGTGCAGGCCGTACAACTCCTGCAGCCAGCGGATCATCTCGACGTTTCCGATTCGCCAGGCGTCTTCCATCGGACGAGAGGAACCGATGACGATCAGGGCGTCGTCATGCTCGAGCCGGGGCCAGGCCGGTGCCGCACCCTTGATCAATTCGACGATCACCGTGGTGGTCATCGCGCCCTCGACGGCGGTGCCGCAGCTCTCCCCTTCACCCTGGCGATAGTGACCGTCGCCAAGACTGAACAAGGCGCCCTCCACGTTCACCCCGAGGTAGCAGGTGGAACCGGGCTTCATCTCCGGGGTGTCCATATTGCCGCCGAAGCGCTCGGGCACGAGCGAAGAGCGCACTTCCCCGCCCGGCGGCGCCACACCCACCGTGCCGAGCATCGGTTCGATCGGCAGCGCGATCTGCATATCGGCATCGGCGAAACGCGTTGCGAAACCGACGGTGTTGGTTGCGCTGTCGATCTCGTAGACCCAGGTCGTGTCCGGCAACGCGTCCTGCAGCATCGCCGTGCGATCGGTGGACGTGAGGCCGCCGAAGAACGGGATCGCCGAGGAGACGCCGTAGGAGCGCGCGGGTGTCATGTCGACCATGTGCAACACGAGGCAATCGCCCGGCTCGGCACCTTCCACGTAGAACGGTCCGGTCTGCGGGTTGACGTAGCGCAGGTCGACCTTGTCCGAGGCGAGATCGGAGGTGGACTTCAAGGTGTCGTTGAACGCATCCTCGGACCACAAGCGCAGAGCCGTTCCCGGCTGGATACGCATCACGGGTGCTACGCCACCGAAGGTGTAGGCGTACTGATCGCGTGTGGGGGTGAACTCGACGATATCCATCGCGGAAGGCTAGTGAGCCCCCCGCAGGGCTGCCACCCGAACTAGCACCCCACCCCACCCCCATGCGTTTCCCCCGGATTCCGGGGGATCTGCGCAAATTCGGGGCGATTCCGGGGGAAGTGAAGCAGATCCCCCGGAATCCGGGGGAAACGCGAGGGCGGGTGGTCGGTGGGTGGGGGTTAGTCGGAGTCGTCGCCGAAGGGGCCGCCGCGGGGCGGGCCTTGCTCGGAGGTGCCCGCGGGCGTATCCGCCGGTGCCGGAGCGCTGGCCCGACCGAGCGGCACGCCGATCAACACGCCGAGTAGCACCAGCAGCACCGCGATCAGGACGGTCGTGGAACGGGCTCGTCCCTTCTTGCCGCGACGGGCCAGCATCCTGGCGAGTTCCTCGCTCGAGGTTTCGTCGGTGGTGCTAGCTGGATCCTGGCTCACGGTTTCCTCACTCATGTCGCAACGCCTCGATCGGCCGCAACGATGCGGCGCGCTTGGCTGGGTAGCTGCCGAAGAACAAACCGATGGCTACGGAGATCACGTACGCGCCGACTACCGAGATGGGTACGACGGATGGTGAGATCCCGGCGATCTCCACGCGCGAGACCAAGAGCGCGACCAGCAACCCGGCCGTGGCACCGAAGACCGACAGCACGGTCGCCTCGAGCAGGAATTGCAGCAAGATGAAGCGCCTCGATGCTCCGATGGCCTTTCGAATGCCGATCTCTCGCGTCCGCTCGGTGACCGAGACCAGCATGATGTTCGTGATGCCGATCCCACCGACCAGCAAACTGATGGCACCCACGGCGCCGAGCAGCGCGGTGAACACACCCAGTGCCGTATTCGCCGTCTCGAGCAGGCTGGCTTGATTGAAGATCTCGAAGTCCCGGGTGCCCTCGACGGTGCCGTGTCGCTCATCGAGGATCGCGATCGCCTGCGCTTCGGCGAGGTCGGTGGTGTCCGGGGAAGTGGCTTGGACGGAGATCAGGCTGACTTCGCCGTATCCGGTGAGCGAGTTCTCCACCGCCGAGAGCGGCGCGACGATGACGTCATCCGGATTGGTGAACGACGCACCCTTCTCCTGCTGCACACCGACCACGGTGAACGGCACCCCGTTGCACGAGATCCGCTTGCCGAGCGGATCGGAGTCCGGGAACAGGTTCTCGGCGACCGTCGAGCCGATCACCGTGATGCGTCGTCCGGACAACTCGTCCGCGTTGGTGAAGTAGGCACCCGAGGCGACCGGGGAATTCGTGATCGAGAAGTAGGACGGCCAGGTTCCCACCACCTGCGTGGAATGGCTGAGGTCATCGATGGTGCAGGTCACCGCCGCGCGTTTCTCCGGGGCGGCACCGGCGATATCCGGCGCGGCGATCGGATCGTTGAGTGCGGCCGCATCGTCCACGGTCAACTCCTGCACCGACGGGTTGACGATCTCACCACCGCGGTTCGGGTTCTCCGGAGTGATGGTCAGCAAGTTGCTGCCCAGGGATTGGATGCTGGAGGTCACCGAATTCGATGCCCCCTGGCCGAAGGCGACCAAGATGATCACGGCCGCGACGCCGATCATGATGCCCAAGGTGGTCAGGATGGAACGCAGCCGATTGGCCAGGATCGCCTGCCAACCGCTACGCAGCGCCTCGATCAGGATCATCGGATACCCGCTGGCACATCGGATTCGATGCGGCCGTCGTGCAAGGTCACCACTCGACCTGCTCGCGCGGCCACTTCGTCCTCGTGCGTGATGATCACGATGGTCTTGCCTTCATCGTGGATGTCGTCCAACAGGTCGAGCACATCGGCGGTCGAGCGTGAGTCCAAGTTCCCGGTCGGTTCATCTGCCAGCATCAACGACGGTTCCATGGCCAGGGCCCGGGCGACGGCCACGCGCTGCTGCTGACCACCGGAGAGTTCGTTCGGTTGATGGTGCGAGCGATCGGCGAGGCCGACCTTCCCCAGCGCCTCGATCGCCTTGCGGCGCCGTTCCCCGCGCCGCACGCCGCGGTACATGAGCGGCAGTTCCACGTTCGCCGCCGCACTCATTCGCGGGATCAAGTTGAAGGCCTGGAAGATGAAGCCGATCCGCCTGTTGCGCACGAGCGAAAGGGCGTCGTCGTCGAGATCACCGATATCCACTCCGTCGATGCGATAAGTGCCCGTCGTCGCGACATCCAGCGCACCGATGATGTTCATCAACGTGGACTTGCCCGAGCCCGACGCACCCATGATCGCGACGTACTCCCCCGGATCGACGGTCAGCGATACACCGTCGACGGCTCGCACCTCGGCCTCGCCTTCTCCGTAGACCTTGGTGATGTCGCGCATCTCCACGACGGGGATCATCATTCGCCTCCACCGAATGGGCCGTCGGGATCGTCGTCACGCCCCGACCCCGGCACTCCGCCTTCGGGGAAGGAAAGGTCATCGGCGGACGGGATCACCAGGACGTCGCCCTCGGCGAGCCCACCGGTGACCTCCGTCCCCGCGTCGCCTTGCAATCCGACCGTGACCGAGGTCCGTTCGGCGGTGCCGTCCGGGCCCTGCACCAGCACCGATGCGCGATCCCCGCTGCCGGTGATCGCCCCTTGCGGCACGATCAGCGCATCGGTCACCTCGTCGACCAACACGGAGACCGA
>CAJXNV010000082.1 GCA_913057155.1 uncultured Actinomycetes bacterium
GCCGATCGAGCGATCCAACTGCTCGCCGGCTACCGGGAGCTAGGCACGATCGTGTTGCGAGATCTGACTGTCAGCGGCCAAGTGGCGATGATCGCAAGGCTCGGAACGATGTCCGGGCGTATCGAGGCCGACAACGTGCACGTGGCCACCTGCGATGCCCGGGCGCACAACGAACAGCCGCAGAAATACGGCGTGAACGTGCTGCAAGGCGCCTTCACGGTCTACAACTTCAACAGTGATCCCAACTCGCGGCTCACCGCGACCTTGACCCGGATATCCGTTGGACGGGCGCAGGCTCCGGTCTTGGGCTCCGGTGTCTTCGTCTCCGGTTTCAGTGACACCGGTGGGCGGATCGACGTGGATGAGTTGACCTGCGGTTCCGTGCACTCCACCGGGCTGCTGACCTTCGGCACGGCCGATTTCATCACCGGGGGAGTCTTCGTGCTCGCCGGTGCGCACGTCGCGAAGTTGGAGTGCACGGCCGAATGCGAGACCTACGGCGTGAATGACATGGTTCTCGATAACTGGGGAACGGTCGACTCGTGGATTTGTCGGGGCCCGATCAGGTCGTGGGGGCCCTCGGGAATCGGTTTCGTCAACTTCGGCACCGTCGACACCTTCGTTGCAGAAGACGTCGTGGAAACCCACGGGCTCGGCGCACGAGGGTTCAATCAGTACGACGGCACGGTCTCGGACATCCGTTTCCGATCCATCACGACCTTCGGGGACGGCTCGATCGGCATCCAGGTCTCCAAGCCGGTGGGACGGATAACCATCGATACCGATCTGGTGACGCATGGCGGTGAAGGCCCGAGCCTGGTGAAGGGCGTGATCATGGACCTTCCCGCGATCGGTTTCAGCGTCAAGCCCGGCGGCTCGGTAGCCACGCTGGAGGTGGGTGGGAACATCGTTACCCACGGCGATGGCATCACCGCCGTCTCGGTGGAAGGTGGCGCCATCGAGGCGATGGACATCGGGGGCTCGGTGCTCGCGGAGGGGGCCGACGCCGAACTGGTGGAACTCCTCGATGGTGGATCGGCGCCGATCAGCACGTGAAGTCGCGCCAGCGCGTTTCGGTAGTGTCGCCGCCGGCGCCGGGTAGGCGATGTCGGCACGAAGGGCCGACTCGCGACCGTCCTCGGTAGCCACGGGAGCGCCGTGCCGAATCCGCGACCAGCGTGGTTCACCACTGCCGACTGCACGATCGGTGATTTCGCGGCCATCGTTGAGGAGCCGGTGCGCGTTGAGGACTACCCGAACGCGGACTCGGTAATGGATGGCGTGGTGATCTACGACAGTGCCAAAGTGCGCGTCGCTCTCGAGGAGTCGGGTGACCGGCGGATCCTCTTGTCGGAGTTCGCATCGGTGCTCGATTCCGGACCGGGGGTGCTGCTGCTCGCCGGCGCTTACGAAGAACCCGTGATCGATGCCGCCACCGCGGTCTTTCGTTCGATCATCGAGCAGGAGAAGGCCGCCGGTATCGCCGCTGGCGATCATTTCGCCGCGGCGGGTGTGAACGATCGGGTGTGGAATGCGCTGGAGAAGCTCGCGATCGCCGATCCGCAGGTATTCGTCGACTACTACTCCAATGACATGCTCGCCTTGGCCTGTGAATCCTGGTTGGGTCCGCGCTATCAGGTGACGTCGCAGTTGAACCAAGTCAATCCCGGAGGCCGGGCGCAAAGTCCGCACCGCGATTACCACTTAGGTTTCCTCAGCCAGGACAACGCGCAGTCCTATCCGGCGCATACGCACCGGCTATCACCTGCGTTGACCCTGCAAGGGGCGATCGCGCACTGCGATATGCCGATCGAAAGCGGACCTACGTTCCTGGTGCCGAATTCCCAGAAGTACGAGCCCGGCTACATCGCCTGGCATCTGCCGGAGTTTCGCGAATACGCCGAGCAGCACAGCGTCCAGATCCCGCTTCGCAAGGGCGATGCGCTGTTCTTCAACCCGGCGCTATTGCATGGGGCCGGGGCCAATCGTTCGCAGGACATCGCACGGTTGGGCAACCTGCTGCAGATCTCCAGTGCCTTCGGTCGGGCGATGGAGAAGGTCGATCGACGCCGCATCGTCGATGCGATCTATCCGCTGCTGCTCGAGCGCAAGCAAGCAGGAGCAAGCCCGCGTGCCTTGCGTGATGTCGTCTCGGCCAGCGCCGAGGGTTATGCCTTTCCCGACGACCTGGACATCCATCCACCCAGTGGCAGCGAGCCCCCGATGGCCCAATCGGATACGGTCCTGCTCGCCCTGGAGGAGGAATGGTCACCGGGCGAACTCCAGGAACGGCTGTAGTCGCGATGGCCCACGTGATCTCGTGCCCGTGCGGTGAGGTGTTCGACCACAAGACCTTCGATGCGTGCCCGGCCTGCGGGCGCCCCGCTCGCCCCGTGCGTTCCGTGCGCGAGCAACGCTAGGCGGGCTTGCGCAGGATCGAGACGGCGAACTCCTCATCCGCAGTCCAGGGCCGCAGATCCCAGGTGGCGAAGCGTGACTCCAGCACGAAGCCGGCGAGTTCCAGATCACGGTCGAAATCGGCGAGTGCATAGCGATCGATGTGGAAGCCGGTCACGTACGGGGCATCGGGGGCTAGTTGGCGCCAGATGTTGCTCAGCACCTGCTGCTCGGTCCCGGGGGCCACGAAGCCCAGGACGTTGCCCGCGCTGACCGCGGCGTCGAAGGGCTTCATCGCCGGGAAATCGCGCAGCAGATCCAGGGTGGCCAGATCGGTGCGGATGTAGGTCGGGCCGGGGTTGTCGTCGTTGGCGGCCTCGATGAGTACTGGGTCGATGTCCAGGGCGAAGACCCGATGCCCGCGGCGGAACAGCGCGCCCGCGGTCCGGCCCTGGCCACAGCCCGCATCCAAGATGGTGCTCGCGGGCGGCACTAACGCATCGAGGAGCCGGGCCTCACCTTCGAGATCCTCGCCGTCGATCGCCAATTGACGGAAGTGCTCGGCGTACCACTGCGAGTGCTCGTCATCGGTCTCGGTGAACCAGCGCGGCTCCATGCGCGAATGGTGTCAGCGCTGGCCGAGCTGGCCTCAATCGGGCTGGCGCTCTGGCAACGAAATGGAGGTCTCCGGTCCGGTCGGACCCCAGGTCAATGCAGCGGGCACTTCCAGCGATGCCGCTCGGTGCTCGCCGAGCAGCGCGATCGCCTGATCCAGGGCAGGGGGTCGCAGGTAGCCCACGACGTGGGCGTCGATCGAGATGGTGACATCGGCGATGGTCTTCATCCGGGGATCGACCACCGGGGTCAAGGTGGCCCAGGTGAACAGTGGCGGGGACTGCTTCGTGAACTCCAGGGCGGCGAAGGAGTCTTGGAGTCGGGATTGGCCGACGCTGAGGATGGGGTAGTCGCCTGCGTCGGTGGACAGTTCACCGAGACGCACGACCTCCAACTTCGGGGCCTTTCGGCGCCGGAAGGGCCACACCATGGCTAGGCCCCGAACAGCAGCGCCGCGATCGCGCACAGGGCTGCGAGGTACCACATCAGCACTCCGATCGCGGCGATGCGAAGCGGGGCACGGTACTCACCGGCGGCGTACTTGAAGGCGCTGCCCATCACCTTCGATAGCGGAGTGGCCGCGTGCCGAGGATCCCCCGAAGGATCGCGCTGGGACCAATAGCCGCGCTCACTGGACATCCCCAGCGTGACGAAGGTGCCACCGAAGGCCAGCAGCGCGAACGCGAAGATCAAGAAGGTCTCGGCGGGTATTCCCATGGCCGGCAGCGTAGTGGGCGGCGCGCACACCACCGATCGTTAACCGATCGCACGCCTGCCGGTAAGCGTCGCGTGGTGTGTTGTCAATTCTGCTCGGACATCGTGGCGGCTCATCATCATTGATCGGAGGTTCGATGAACACGAAGCGAATGACTATCCCCGTTGCCCTCGGGACGATGGCGGCGATGTTGACGGTGGCGGCCCCCGCCGGAGCGGCCGGCAGCGCCACGGTGACCAACGCCGCTGATTCCGGCGAAGGCACGTTGCGATCGGCGCTTGCCGCAGGGGCGACCAACATCACCGTCGCGGTGCCGGAGATCACGATCGCCAGCACCCTGCAATACACCGGCAGCGAAGCACTGGTCATCAACGGTGGCGGGGCAGTTGTGAAGGGCAACGGACTCAAGGCCACCTTGTTCCAGTCCGCGGGCGGGGCCGACGTCACCATCAACAACATGACCTTCGATGACGGCGGCAACTTCGGGGTGAACGCCGGCGGCGGATACGGGCTGCACTTCGCCACGACCGCGAATCAGACCGGCAAGATGACCATCGATCTGGACAACGTGACGGTGCAAGGTGTCGGTGGGCACGGCATCTACGTCGATGATTCCGGCGGATCGCCGGCAACCGTGGTGCTCAACGTAACCGATGTGCTGGTCGATCGGGCGGGTATCGGTGGCTTCGACCAGGACGGCATCCGGGTGGATGAGACCGGTGACGGCAACATCAATTTCCGCGCCCACAAGAGCCAGTTCACCGCGGCCGGTGCCGATGGTGTGGAGCTGGACGAGGCCGGCGCCGGGGACGTCAACTTCGGTGTGAGCAACGTGGTCTTGACCCGCAACGGTGACTACTGCGAGGGCCAGAGCATCAGCAACCCGGAGGATCCGCTGTGCGTGGAAGAAGGTGAACTCGACCTCGACGACGGCTTCGACATCGATGAGGCCGATTCCGGTTCCGTCCGCGGCTTCGTCGGCGACGTCGTGGCGAGCAACAACTTCGATGAGGGCTTGGACTTCGACGAGGCCGGCTCCGGTGGCTTCGATGTCACCATCACCGACGTCGTGGCCGAGGGCAATGTCGATGAGGGCATCAAGATGAGTGAGGAAGATGCCGGACGCACCTGGGTCGCGATGGCCGACGTTCGGGTCAATAACGGCAAGAACGACGCCATGGCCATCGAGGAATCCGGCCCGGGCAACCTCTACGCCTACATGGTCGATGTCGACGCCACCGGCAACGACGGCATCGGTCTGGTTGCCGAGCAACTCGACGCGGGCTCGGGCATCGCTATCCCGACGGCCAGCAATCTCGGCGAGGTCGAGCTCGAGGGAGTGGATCTCGGCTAGCCGCCATGGATCACTAGTGCGGGCATACGAGGCGAGGGGGTCCTTCGGGACCCCCTCGCTGCTTTCGGTCCTGTTCGCCAATTCGGGGTCGGTGAAGCGGGCTGTCCGAAAGGTCGCCAGGGCATCCTCGGTATATCTCAGGTTTGTCGCAGAAAAGTGGGATACAGGTCACATCCCAAATGTCCGATTGGCCGGGAAACACCGGGAGTGGATGTCACCGGGGCGTGGTGAACTACCCGCCGAACTCACAGCACTCCCGCTGGCCACCCACGCCATCGGGAAGGGCTGCGTCCAACACCCCGGACGACGTGAGAGCCGTCGCCGGTGGATGCCTGCCCTGGGGAGTTCCGCCGGAAGGACCGATTTCCGGCGGCGCGCCGACCTGTGCTGTGGCCCCGGCGCCGCGAGGGCGACCGGGCCGATCCAGAAGGTCGAATGCCCGCACGTCTTGCCACGATCCGCTTGTCCCGTCGAACGATCGCGTTCATCTCCGCGGCCCTCGTTGTCATCACGACCGTCACCATCCCCACCCTGGTCGTCGGAGCCAACGCCGTAGGCCGCGGCCCATCCGGCGTAGCGCTGCTACCGGCCGCGCAGGCACCCAGCCAGGTAGCCGCGGTGGCGAACAAGCGGGTCGGCGCCCGCGATTCCATGACCGTTGCCGCCAGTAAGGCGGCGGTGCGCCACCAGCGGGCGGTGATGCAAGCCGAGATGCTCGCCCGCACCACCACATCGAAGGCGACCTTGGATATGCGCGGCATCGAGCCGAGCCTGTATCGAGGCGAGTTCTTCGATCCGGCATCGGAGGAAGTGCGCAAGTGCATCGTCAAGCGGGAAAGCGAGGGCCAGTACGACGTCCGCGGCGGCGGTGGCAACAACTACTTCGGCGCCTACCAGATGTCCGATGCCCTCGGCGACGGCGCGACCCACATGATGCTCAAGGAGCACAAGAGCATCCTGGGCGCGAAGCAAGCCAAGGAACTCATGGCCGAGTTGCGCGACACCCCCGTCAATCAGTGGCCCCGCTACTGGCAGGACGCCGCCTTCAGCACCGTCTACAACTGGGAGGGCCCGGGCTCGGGTGCCTCGCACTGGGCCGGCGGGCGCTGGTACTGCTGAGGTGATCGCCACGGGGGACACGGGGGAAGTGGGCATAGGCTCCGCTGCGTGACGGCGACCGGTGGCTCCACGCTCGTCGGTCGGCGCCCCGAGGTCGGCACGGACCAGATCCTCGCCGACCTGGTGCCGCCACCGCACTTCCGCGGCGTCTCCTTCGATTCCTACATCCCCGGGGACCCCACGCAGGAAGCCGCGGTCGCGGCCCTGCGCGTGTTCGCGGACCGGATCGAAGCACCATCGGGTAAACGGCGCGGTCTGTTCCGTCGGGCGGCGCCCCCGGAAGGGCGCGCCGGCGTGTACCTCGACGGCGGGTTCGGGGTGGGCAAGACCCACCTGCTGGCATCGCTGTGGCAGTCGGTGACCGGGCCGAAGACCTACGGCACCTTCGTGGAGTACACGAACCTCGTCGGACTCCTCGGATTCCGGCAAGCGGTCGATGCGCTGAAGGTCAACCGACTGTTGTGCATCGACGAATTCGAACTCGACGATCCCGGTGACACCGTGTTGATGTCCACGCTGCTCGGGGAGTTGGTCGAAGCGGGAACCTATCTCGCCGCCACCTCGAACACGCTGCCCGAGAAGCTCGGGGAGGGTCGCTTCGCCGCCGAGGACTTCATGAGGGAGATCCAAGGCCTATCCGCCCACTTCGACATCATCCGCATCGACGGCGAGGACTACCGGCACCGCGGTGCACCGGATGCCCCCGCGCCGTGGAGTGAGGAGCAGGTCGATCGAGCGATCGCCGATGTGCCGGGGGCGACGAAGGACGACTTCCGCGACGTCATCGCTTTCTTGCCCGAGGTGCATCCCTCCCGCTACGGAGCACTCGTAGATGGCATCCCGCTCGTGGGCCTGACCGGCGTTCGCACCTTGGGCGACCAAGCGCAAGCACTGCGCCTGGTGGTACTCATCGACCGCCTCTATGACCGGGATGTGCCCATCGTGGCTAGCGGCGTGCCCTTGGACTCGCTGTTCTCCGAGCAACTGCTGCGCAGCGGATACCGCAAGAAGTACTACCGGGCCATCTCCCGAGCCGTCGCATTGGCGCGAGAAGGCCAAAGCCCATCCTCGGAGTGATTGGATACAGGCGTGGAAATCGACAGCCTGCTCTCCGGCCTCGGTGCCGGCATCGTCATCGGCCTCATCGCCCGGATCCTGGTTCCCAGCATGCAGCCCATCGGCTGCCTGATGACCATCCTCATCGG
>CAJXNV010000083.1 GCA_913057155.1 uncultured Actinomycetes bacterium
GAGTTGGTCGAGCGCACTCCCGATGAGGACTATGCGCACTACGCCCTGGGGATGGCACTGTGGCGCAAGCAGGCGTTCCCATCAGCACGCGACCACCTGTCGATGGCTTTCGTGATGCGACCGGATCGTGCGGACTACGGACAGGCGCTGAGCCAGGTGAAGGCCACGTTGCGTGCGCGTAGTGAGGCGGGTTTGCCCTTGGAAGGCCCCATCGAGGCGCAGTTCTGATGCACGTCGATGCGGCACCGCTGGCGGCCGGATACGACGGCCTCATCGTGGATGCCGACGGGGTGCTGTTTCGAGGACCGGTGGTCGTGGACCACGCGGTCGATTCGCTGACCTGGGTGAGTGAGGAAGCCGGCAGGACCTGGGGAGTGGTGACCAACAACGCCGCCCATGCGCCCAGTGACGTGGCCGCGAAGTTGCAGGGCCTGGGTTTCGATGTCGATGCAAGTCGGGTGATCACCTCACCGCAGGGAGCAGCGCGCTACCTACGTGATCATGGCGTGGCGGCCGGCGCGCGGGTGCTGGTGGTGGGCGGCCCGGGAATCGATGAGGCGTTGCAGGCTGCGGGCTTCGATCCCGTGCGCGAACTGGATGTGAATAGTGCACCTGGATACGGGGTTGCGGCCGTGGTGCAGGGGTTCGGTCCGGATTTGCGATGGGCCGACCTCGCGCAGGCCGCCTACGCCATCGAGGCGGGTGCGCTATGGGTGGCCACGAACGCCGATCTGACTTTGCCGACCGCGGAAGGACTGGCGCCGGGCAACGGTTCGATGGTGCAGGCGGTGGGGAACGCCGTGGGCCGGATGCCCGATGCGATCACCGGTAAGCCGGAACCGTTGCTGATGCAGGTGGCCGCCGAGCAGTGGGGGTTGCAGCGACCGCTGGTGGTGGGCGATCGCATCGATACCGATATCCGGGGCGGGAACCGGGCCGGGATGGACACCCTGTTGGTGCTCACCGGGGTCACCGGCCACGACCAGCTATCGGCGCTGCGCGAGGCCGCGCCGCAGGACCGGCCGACGTATATCGCCGGCGACCTGCGCGCGCTGCGGGCCCCGGCGGCGCACTGCCGGGTGCTCGAGGGCACCGAATCGGCAGGCGCCGATGAGCTGGCCGAGGTTCGCTCCCTGCTTCGGCGGGCGTGGGGCGACTAATGTGGCGAGGTAGCGGCAGCGAAACAGGCAGAAACAGGCATAGACATCGATGAGTGGGAAGCGGTGAGGACATGCTCGAGGGACTGCGCGGCTATGTGCAATTGGCGTCCGGTCTGACGGAGGTCACGGCATCGAAGGCGAAGGATGCCGCGATGTCGCTGGTCAACCAAGGCCTGTCGGTGCCCGGTAAGACCCCCGATGTGGTGGGCTCGGTGCAGGACATCGCCGATGACCTGGTGACGACCTCCAAGCAGAACCGCGAGATGCTCGTCGGGTTGATCCGCACCGAGGTGGACCGCGCCGTTGGCCGGATGGGCTTCGTGCGCGAGGACGAACTCGCCGCCTTGCGCACCCGGCTCGAGCACCTCGAAGCGCAGGTCCGAGCCGATGAGCAGGCTGCGGGGAAGTCGGCGTCGACGCAGCAGCCGAAGAAGAAGTCGAGTGGATCGGCCAAGAAGAAGTCTTCTGAGTCGGCGGAGTCGGCGGGCTCGACGGAGTCGGCAGAGTCGAAGCAAACGACGGAGAAGAAGGCGGCTGCCGCACCCAAGGCCAAGAAGAAGGTGGTTCCCGAATGAGCGAGCACGAGTCGTCGCAAGAGTCGGTGGACGAGCAGGAGCCGGTCTCGGAGACCGCGAGCGAGGAAGTGCTGGTGCTCGATGAAGCACCGGACCCCGATTCGGTGCTTCCGGTGTGGGAGCCGACCGGCCACGCGAACGTGGATGCTGCCCTGGAGGGCCTGCATGCGCTCGACGGTGCGGACCTCGAGGCCCACGCGGGGCAATTCGATGCGATCGAGGCTTCACTGCGCGGGGTCCTCGACGGTCTCGCCGCCGAGGATGAATCGGTCTAGGTCGCCGAGAAGGTGGCGCGTCGCCGGCTCGATGCCGAATTGGTTCGCCGGGGGATGGTCGCCTCCCGGGAGCTCGCCCGCAGCGCGATCGAAGCCGGGCGGGTGAGCGTCGCCGGCGTTACGGCAGGCAAGGCCGCGACCCAGGTGGAGGAATCCGCGGCGATCGAGATCGATGCCGCGGGCAGCGAGTACGTCTCACGCGGCGCGCACAAGCTCATCGGTGCGCTCGATGCCTTCGCCGTGGATGCGAGCGGAGCGCATGCACTCGATGCCGGTGCCTCGACCGGTGGGTTCACCGAGGTGTTGCTCGAGCGTGGGGCCGCGCAAGTGATGGCGGTCGATGTCGGTTACGGGCAGTTGGCGTGGTCGTTGCGCAGCGATCCGCGGGTGGTGGTGCTCGAACGGATGAACGTGCGGGCGCTGACCGTCGAGGACCTGCCGGTGCGCCCTGACTTGATCGTCGCGGATCTATCCTTCATCTCCTTGACCAAGGTGCTGCCCGCACTCGCGGGCGTCGCAGCGCCCGGGGCGACCTTCCTGGTGATGGTCAAGCCGCAGTTCGAGGCCGGCCGGGAGCGAGTCGGTTCCGGGGTGGTGACCGATCCGCAGGTGCGGATCGAAACGGTGCAGCAGGTCGCCGCGGCCGCGCGGCAACTGGGCCTGGCGATCCACGGGGTGGTGGCCAGCCCGTTGCCCGGTCCGAAGGGCAACGTGGAGTACTTCCTGTGGATGAGCGCATCCGGTGGTGACGCCCGGGCGGAATCGGGGAATGATGACGGCATGGACGTCCAGGAAGTAGCCGCGGCGATCGAGCGCGCCGTGCGGGAAGGCCCGGCGTGACGGGTGTGAGCGGCGCGGGTAACCCGAGTGATCCGAGTAGCGCGCCGGCGCCGGTAGACGTCTTCGTGGTCGTCAACACCGCCAGCGATGAAGCCCCGGCGGTCGCGACCCGGGTGGTGCGCGCGTTGCTGGCGGCAGGTGCGAAGGTGCGCGGACCCGAGCAGGACATCGGGGCTCTTGATTTGGCACAGGATCTGGATCCGCAGGATCGCCAAACGCTTGCAGATGATGCCGGGGAAGGTTCGCACGGTAGTGACGTCGTCGTCGTATTCGGAGGCGACGGAACGATCCTGCGGGCAGCGGAACTGGCACCTGCGAATACCCCGCTGTTGGGCGTGAACCTCGGCCACGTGGGCTTCCTCGCCGAGGCCGAACCCGAGGACGTGCAGTTCGTGGTCGATTGCCTCACCGAGCGCCGATGGGAAGTCGAAGAGCGCACCCGGCTGCGGGTGAGCGTGCACCGCGAGGGCCGCGTGGTCGATGGCACGTGGGCGTTGAACGAAGTCAGCGTCGAGAAGGCCGCCCGCGAGCGGATGATCGAAGTGCTCGTCGAAGTCGACGGACACCCGCTGTCGCGTTGGGGATGCGACGGGGTGGTGTGCGCGACACCCACCGGCTCAACTGCCTATGCGTTCTCCGCTGGTGGACCGGTCGTGTGGCCCGAGGTCGAAGCGCTGCTGGTGGTGCCGCTTAGTGCGCACGCGCTGTTCGCACGACCGTTGGTGGTTTCGCCCTCGAGCACCATCTCCTTGGACATGGCACCGGGTTCGCAGGCGGTGCTGTGGGCAGATGGGCGGCGCACGATCGATGTGCGAGCCGGGGACCGGCTGGTGGTGTGCGCCGATCCGGATCCGGTGCGCTTCGCCCGGTTGGCGCCGGCGCCGTTCACCGACCGGCTCGTGGCGAAGTTCGACCTCCCCGTCGAAGGTTGGCGCGGACGGGCGCGGTCATGACGGTCGGTAACTGACGGAGACGGTGTGATCGAGGAACTGCGCATCCGCGGCATCGGTGTGATCGATGAAGCCTGCGTGGAACTGGCCCCCGGATTGACCGTCATCACCGGGGAGACCGGCGCCGGCAAGACGATGGTGCTGTCCGGGCTGGATCTGCTGCGTGGGGGCCGCGCGGATTCGGGGATGTTGCGCGATGGCGCTTTGAATGGTGGCGCTTTGAATGGTGGGGCTGCCGAGGTGGACGCGGTTGTCGAGGTTGATGGATTGCCGGGGCTTGAGGCGGTATTCGAGGATTTGGGTTTGGCCGAGCCGCAGGATGGTGCTCTGATCACGCGGCGAACTATCGCGCCAGGTGGGCGCTCGCGGGCCTACTTGGATTCCCGGCCCGTTCCGGTGGCTGCGCTGGCGCAGGTGTGGTCGCACATCGTGGCGGTGCACGGGCAGATGGATCAGGCGCGGTTGCGCGAGGCCAGTTGGCAGCGGGAGTTGGTGGATCGCTTCGGTGGCGCCGAGTTGGCCACGGCCCTGGCACGTTACGGCGAGACCTGGCGCAGCTGGCAGCAGGCGGCGCGCGATCTGGAGGAATTGCGATCGGGCATGCACGAGGCCGAACGGCAAGCCGCGCTGCTGCGGTTGGGCATCGCCGAGATCGACGAGGTGGCCCCCGAAGCAGGGGAGGACGTAGCCCTGGATGCCGAGGCTGCGGTGCTTTCCCACGCCGGGGCGTTGCGCGATGCTGCGGTGGCCGCGCGCGCGATGCTGTCGGGAAGCGGTGATGACATCGATTCGGCGGCGGTGACCACGCGGTTGGCGAGCGCCCGCGAGGAATTGGCGCAGATCGCCGACATCGACGAGCGGGTGCGCGAGCTTGCGGCGCGGGTGGACTCGCTGCTGACCGAGTCGGTCGATATCGACGGTGAACTCGGTGAGTACGTGCGGCACTTGGATGCCGACCCGGCCCGCCAGGCCTGGGTGGAGGAGCGTCGTTCGCGGTTGTCCGCGCTGCGTAAGTCCTACGGCGCGAGCATCGAGGACGTCTTGCGCTGGCGCGCCGACGCTGCCGAGCAGATCGCCGCGGCCGATACCGGCTCCGAGCGCGTGGCCGAGCTGAGTTCGAGGGTCGAGCAAGCATCCGAAGCCGCGCAGCAGCAGGCAAGGGAGCTCTCCGAGCTTCGTCGCGCGGCGGCCGAACGTCTGCTGGCCTCGGTGCATGAGGAGTTGGCGCATCTGGCGATGCCGGAGGCGCGGTTGGACGTGTCGATCACCTCGAGCAGCGAGCCGCAGGCCCTGACTGCGAACGGTGGTGATGTCGTGGCGATCACTTTGATGCCGCACGCTGGCGCGAGCGCGCGGCCGATCGGCAAGGGCGCCTCCGGTGGGGAGTTATCCCGATTGGCGCTGGCATTCGAAGTTGCTCTCGCGGACAGCGCACCGGTGGGCACGATGGTCTTCGACGAAGTGGATGCCGGGGTCGGGGGAGCGGTGGCCGTGGAAGTCGGTCGGCGCCTGGCCCGGTTGTCCCGGCACGTGCAGGTGGTGGTCGTGACGCACCTGCCGCAGGTGGCCGCCTTCGCCGATCGGCACCTGGTGGTGACCAAGAGCGGCGATGGTGCGGTGACCTCGGCCGATGTGGTGGCGGTCGAGGGACCGGATCGGGTTGCCGAACTCGTGCGGATGCTCAGCGGGTTGGAAGGCTCGGCCACCGGTGCGGCGCACGCCGAGGAACTGCTGGAGGTCGCCCGAGCTGAGGCCGGCGGCGCGGCGCTGCCGGCCGGCGAGCGCTCGCGCTAGTCTGGTCGCCCGTGGACATCCCCCGCAGCGCTCCGACGGTCACCAAGCATCTGTTCGTCACCGGCGGTGTGGCGTCCTCACTAGGCAAAGGCCTCACCGCGTCGTCGCTGGGTAACCTGCTCAAGGCCCGCGGTCTGCGGGTCACGATGCAAAAGCTCGATCCGTATTTGAACGTCGATCCCGGGACGATGAACCCGTTCCAGCACGGCGAGGTGTTCGTCACCGACGATGGCGCCGAAACCGACTTGGACATCGGGCACTACGAACGTTTCTTAGATACCGATCTGCATGGATCGGCGAACGTCACCACCGGTCAGGTGTATTCGACCGTCATCGCCAAGGAGCGCCGCGGGGAATACCTCGGCGACACCGTGCAGGTCATTCCGCACATCACCAACGAGATCAAGGCACGCATCCGGCGGATGGCCGGACCCGAAGTCGATGTCGTCATCACCGAAGTAGGTGGCACCGTCGGTGATATCGAATCGCTGCCCTTCCTCGAAGCCGTTCGGCAAGTGCGCCACGAGGTGGGCCGCGACAACGTCTTCTTCCTGCATGTGTCGCTGCTGCCGTACATCGGCCCGTCGGGGGAGTTGAAGACCAAGCCCACGCAGCACTCGGTGGCATCGCTGCGCAACATCGGTATCCAGCCCGATGCCATCGTGCTGCGCGCCGACCGGCCGGTGCCGGCGAGCATCAAGCGGAAGATCTCGCTGATGTGCGACGTCGACGCCGAGGCCGTGGTGGCCGCGGTCGACGCCCCGAGCATCTACGACATCCCCAAGGTGGTGCATGGCGAAGGACTCGATGCCTACGTGGTGCGCCGCTTGGGCTTGCCGTTCCGCGATGTCGACTGGACCGATTGGGACGACCTGCTGCGGCGGGTGCATCACCCAACCAGCGAGGTCACCATCGGCTTGGTCGGCAAGTACATCGACCTGCCCGATGCCTACCTCTCGGTCACCGAAGCGATCCGTGCCGGTGGATTCCACCACGACTGCAAGGTGAACCTGCGCTGGGTGTCCAGCGATGAGTGCGCCACCCCCGAAGGTGCGGCCCGCAACCTCGAGGGACTCGACGGCATCTGCGTGCCCGGAGGATTCGGCGTCCGCGGGATCGAAGGCAAACTCGGGGCACTCACCTACGCACGCGAGCAGGGCATCCCGACCTTGGGCCTATGCCTGGGCCTGCAGTGCATGGTCGTGGAGTACGCGCGTTCGGTGGCCGGGCTGCAGGGAGCCAACTCCCTGGAGTTCGACGAGTCCACCCCGCACCCGGTCGTTGCCACCATGGCCGAGCAGCGCGAAGTGATCGCCGGAGACCGCGACATGGGCGGCACTATGCGCCTTGGGCTGTATCCGGCGAAGTTGCTGGCCGGCAGCCAGGCCGAGAAGGCCTACGGCGAGCCCTACGTGGACGAACGCCACCGGCATCGCTACGAAGTCGCCAACGCCTACCGTCCGCAACTCGAGGCCGCCGGATTGGTGTTCTCGGGAACCAGCCCCGATGGTCGGTTGGTGGAGTTCGTCGAGCTGCCCGCCGATGTGCACCCGTTCTATGTGGG
>CAJXNV010000084.1 GCA_913057155.1 uncultured Actinomycetes bacterium
AGCACCCCGGAGTCGATGGTTGCCCCGGAACATGAAACGTCGATCAGCGTGACCGACGTCTGATCGGATGACTGCTCTAGGGCGAGGGCCGCTTGCGCGGGTGCGCTTCGAGCGCTGCGGTTGCAGTCCGAGTCGTCGTAGTAGGGACGGAAGTCCGAGTCCGCGTTGCGAAGCCAAGCCTGCACGTTCCTCGGGTTCCCTTCACCGGAGGCGTAGGAGTCACCCATGACTACGAAGAGGTAGTCCTTGATCGTCGCGTCGACCCATTGGTAATCGACGTTCGTGCCGTCGAAGCGCACCTCCAATTTCAGTCGGTAGTCACCTTCGGGAAGTCGGACATTGCTCGTGCATGAGGCGGATTCGTTGGGGCGCCATTTAGTGAGTTCCACTTGGCGTTTGCCGCGGTATATCCGCCATCGATATTGCGAGCCCGTCGATTTGCAGGCGTCGAGTCGGATCTTGAAGCCCCGGGGATTGAGGTACCAGGATTGGGATCCGTCGATGAGTCGTTCGGATGGTTGCGCGATGCGGTTACCCGCGCCCACGAACTTCTTCGCTGGTTTCAGTCCCAGGGGGCGGGCGCGAGGAACGCCGCCGTCGCCGTCGATGAAGCCATCGCCGTTCGTGTCCTTGGATTGTGGCTCCATCGCCCACTTGGGGACCGCTTGCGCTTCGGGCTGCGCGGGCTCCGCCGGTGCGGGTGTTGACACGAGCACCGAGCATGCGATCGCCCCGGAGAGGGCGAGGAGCAAGCCGCGGCGCATAGGCACACGGTAAGCCGAGGATGGTTTCGCGCTAGGTCACCACCATGGGAACCGGGCCCTCGGCCCGGTAGGTGGCGCGCGGCTGAGCCTTGGGCATCGGGTGCTCGGGATCGGCGGGAATGAGCCGGTGCCGGGCCGCGGCGTGCAGCAAGATGATGCGAGCCTCCAGCAGAGCGAACTGATCCCCTAGGCACTTACGGGTTCCGGCTCCGAAGGGGAAGTAGGCACCGCGCGGCAAGGATGCGTGCAACTGCTCGGTCCAGCGTGCGGGTTCCCAGGTGTGCGGATCGGGGAAGTACTCGGGGTCACGTTGCGTCACGTATTGGCTGACCAGGACATGGGCACCAGCAGGGACGCGTACGCCGGCGATGTCCAGATCCATGAGTGCTCGTCTGGGGGCGACCCACACCGGTGGCGCCATCCGTAGCGTCTCGGCGATCACCTGGCCGGCCACCTCGCAGGACATCACGTCGGCGACCGTTGCGGGGGCATCGCCGGTGACCCAGTCCTGGTCGAGGGCTTCGGCTCGCAGGGCATCGTGGACGTCCGGTCGGCCCCCGAGCCAGCTGAAGGCCCAGGTGAGCGCATTGGCGGTGGTCTCGTGCCCGCTCAAGATCAGGGTCAATGCTTCGTCGCGGACTTCGTCGTCGGTGAACGACGAACCGTCCTCATCACGCAAGGCGAGCAGCAGTCCGAGGAGATCATCGCCATCGACACCGCGCAGCCGGCGCTCGCGGATCAACTCCTCGGCGATCTCGGCCAGATCGTCCGCTGCGCGATGGAAGGCACGCCAGTAGGGCAAGGGGAGTGAATCGAAGCGATCGAGTCCGGGCAGCATCGTGCGCTCGATGCGATCGATCGCGATATCCATCGAATGGGCGATTCGATCGGTGTACCGATCGGCGTCGGTGCCGAACAGTGTCCGCGCGACGATCAGCAAAGTCAGCCGCATCATCTGCGGCCCGAGGAAGATGGTGTTGCCCGGCAGCCAGGTATCCATCGTCTGTCGCGTGACGTCGGACATCTCAGCGGCGTACCCGTCGAGCCTGGACTTGTGGAAGGGCGGCTGCATCATGCGGCGGTGCCGAAGATGGATGGGCTCCTCGTTGGTCAACAGGCCCTCTCCGAGCACTTTGCGCATGCGCTCGAAGCCGACTCCCTTGATGAAGGAACTCTGCTGGGCAACTGTCACTTCGTGGACCATGGCGGGGGAGAACAGGCCCAGGAACAACTGCCGGTTCAAATAGAACGACGACGCATGTCCGTAGGTATCCCGCAGGGAAAGCAGGAACTTCGGGGTATCGCGCTGGAAGCGCCACAGCATCTCCCCGGGCACTCGCGGGCGCGGACCAGGTGGCAGGTGCGCGGGCGCGGAACTATCGATCACCGGAGTCGGGACACGGGCGTACTCGACCGGCCGGGGTGCGACGAACGGTCGAACGCCCATGGCTAGTTCGCTGGGCTATCGATGTCGATGCGAATCCCCACGGATCCGCCTGCTTCGCGCCTACGGAGTTTCTCCATCAAGCCGATCGCTGCGTACTGCAGGCCGTACTTGCGCTTGATCTGCCCTTCGATGTACGCGGTACCGGAGGAATCCATCAACCGGGCGTGGCCGGCCACACTCGCACCGGTGATCCGACCGCGTACATCGCAGGGAGCGACCTCCACGTGTCCGTCGTTGCGGATGCGCTTGGCTTTGCCGGAGCCGGCATCGGTGATAACCACCAACTCGTCCCCATCGCGAGCCACCCAGACGGGCGTTGCGACGGAAGTGCCGTCCTTCTTGTAGGTGGTGAGGGATAGATACTTGCCGCGGGCGAGTCGTTCCACTTCGGCGCGGTTCATGCCTGCTCACCTGCCTAGTCGTCTTCTCGTGCTGCTCCGATGTAAGGACAGTGCCGGCACCCATTGTGGCAACAATGCCCGCGTTTGAGGTGGAAACCGGCGGTCATGACGAAAAGTCCGGTGAGCGGATCCAGATAACCCGACTCACCCGCCGCCATAGCGCGATCGTGTGCGGCCATGATCTCGGCGTAGCCGGGGGTCCGCGGTGAGAGCCGATCCGGATGCGGAGTCTGTGGATCCTCGCGAGGTGTATCGGTCACAGCAGGAAGCCCATCGGGAACGGATCGTCGGGCGCCAGCATGTGCTGGGAGGTGCCGGTGATCCAAGCGCGCCCGGTGATCGTGGGAATGATGGCGCTGTAATCGCCCACTGTCGTCTCCCCGATGGCTCGCCCCACGAAGTGCGTCCCGAGCAGCGATTCGTTGATGAGTTCGTCTCCGATTGCCAGTTCGCTGCGGGCGGTGAGCTGGGCGACGCGCGCGCTGGTGCCGGTGCCACAGGGCGAGCGGTCGAACCAACCGGGATGGATGACCATGGCGTGCCGCGAGTGGCGGGCACTGCTTCCAGGTGCGACCAATTGCACATGGTGCACGTGGTCGATCGCCGGGTTGAGGGGATGCACGGGCGGGTTCGACTCGTTTATCGCCGTCATGATGCGCATCCCGGCATCCAGCAGTGCACCGGTGTTCGCCCGGTCGAAGGCCGGGGATGCATCACCGAGTGAAGCGAGTTCGACGATCGCGTAGAAGTTGCCGCCGAAGGCCATGTCGTAGGGGACGGATCCGAGGCCCGGCACATCCACGCGGGCGTCTTGCTCGGTCACGAAACTCGGTACGTTCTCGATGGTGACCGAACGTGCCCGGGTGCCCTCCACCTGCACGTGGGCGACCACCAAGCCCGCGGGGGTATCGAGCCGGATCACCGTTTCCGGTTCGATCACCTCGACCATGCCCGTCTCGACCAATACCGTCGCTACGCCGATCGTCCCGTGCCCGCACATCGGTAGGCATCCGGAAACCTCGATGTAGACGACACCCCAGTCCGCATCATCGCGAGTCGGAGGTTGCAGGATCGCTCCGCTCATCGCTGCGTGCCCGTGCGGCTCGAACATCAACCAGGTCCGTAGATGATCGGCTTCCTCGATGACGTACCGGCGGCGTTCCTCCATGGTGGAGCCGGGAAGCGTGCCGACCCCACCCACGACTACCCGGGTGGGCATGCCTTCGGTGTGCGAGTCGACGCACTGCCAGGTCCGGACCGATTCCACCCGGTGATGCTAGGCGAGCAAGCGAGCAGGACTCAGTCGCGCCTCGCGTTCGTCCACGTCGTCGCCGAAGGCGAGTCGGGTAACGAGATCCGCGGTGCCGGCGGCTAGTGCCGTGCCGATCATCCCGTGGCCGGTGGCCACCAGGACGGGTGTGGCCGATCGTTGCGGCAGGAATCCGATGTACGGGGCGCCATCGATACTCGCGGGCCGTACCCCGGTCCACGGTTGAACATCGGCGACATCTCGCGGAATGTCGACCACTTCCCGGGCACGTTCGATGAGCGCCGCGATCCGGTGGGCGACTATCGCGCGGTCATCGGGGCCGGTGATCTCGTAGCGGGCGCTCAATCGCAGGCGGTCCCCCAGCGGATTGAGTGCGGTGCGTTGATCCATCAACAGCATCGGTCGGGTGGGCATGTGCTCGATACCGGGGATGGATACCGAGTAGCCCTTCGCCGCGCGTATCGGCAGGTCTACCCCCAGGGAGCGGACGGTCGCAGGTGACCATGCTCCTGCCGCGACCACCACCACGTCCGCATCCTGATCCCGCAGGTCGAGTTCGACTCCGTCCTCCCAGATCGCGCCGCGCGCCTGGCTACGCGCACGCATCCGCATCCACAACTGCTCGGGATCCACTCCGAAGTCCTCGACCAATTCGATAGCGGCTACCGCCCGCTGCGTGAGTCCGGGTTCGCCTCGAAGTTCCTCCACCGGCACCTCGCGTACCTGAACACCGTGCGCTCGAAGGTGCTCGGCTTCGTGGCTCGCGCGCTCGGTGCTGGAGGTGAATACCTGCCACAGACCGTGCTTGGTGCGAACGATCTCGGTATCGGCGCTGATCAACTCCGCACTGCGATGCAGCAGCAGATCGAGTCCCGGCTGCAAGGCTTCGACGTTCGCGGTCGTGCATTTGCGCGCGAAGCCGATCAACCAGGGGAGGGTTCCACGACCAGGACGGGAGGAGAGCGCGAAAGCGCCGTCGGAGGTGATCAACGATCGGATCCCCGCGCGCACCATGCCCGGTGCTGCGAAAGGAATCGAGTGGCTGACCACGATGTGTCCGGCGTTGCGAAGCGACGTTCCGAACCGTGGCGCTCCGGCATCGACCACACGTACCTCGGCCCCGCGTTCAGCGAGTAGCGCAGCACAACTCGCGCCGATAATGCCGCCTCCGATTACCAGCGCGCGCATACCTCAGTCCGTCGCTGTGAGAATCGGCGCCCACTCACCTGCGGCATCGAGCAATTCCCCGAGCCGATCGATTTCGGCAGCATCCGGGGCAGTCAATGGGGCACGGGGTGCACCGACAGTGAGGCCGCGCATCGACATCGCCGCCTTGATCTTGGCGATGTAATCGCCGTCTTCGATGAACTCCAGCAGGGGAACGACGGCGGCATGCACCTGCGCCCGCTGGTCTGGATCGAGCATCGCCACGTGTGCCTTCGGCAGCAGGTTCGCCACACCACCGATCCAGCAGGTGACCCCAGCATCGAAGAAGACCGGTGCGGCGGCATCGGCCCCGCACACCACGTCCAGGCTTCCGGCGTAGCGCTGCAGCAGCAACTCGATGCGTTCTAGATCCCCGGAGGCTTCCTTGATTCCGAGGATGGCCGGATCCTGCGCTAGTTCGTCCAAGGCCTCGATCGTGAAGGAGACTCCGGTGCGCTGCGGGTAGTCGTACAGGACCGTCGGCAGACCGGCGGCGCCGACCACGGCGCGCACGTGTTGAGCCAATTCGATCTGCGTGGGAAGGCAGTAGGCGGGTGCGGCCACCATCAGGCCGTCGAGGCCGAGGGCTTTTGCAAGGAGGGCATGGTCGAGGGCCTGGTCGGTGGACATGCCGCCCACTCCGCCGAGTACCGGAGCGCGGCTGTCGACGATCTCGTCGATGCGTGCGGTCACGGCGCGTCGTTCTTCCAGGGACAGCGCGTACCCCTCGCCGGTCGTCCCGCATGCCACGAAGCCCGCGATTCCGGCAGCGAGTCCTGCCTCGATGATCGGCTCGAGGCCGGCGAGGTCGACGCGGCCTGAGTCATCGAAGGTCGTAACGAGGGGGACGAAGACGCCGGTGAGTTCCACGAGCGATGTTTCTACCAGGCTCAGGAGGAACGTGTGGCTTCCTGTGCGAGGACGCTGCGGATGGTGTCGTCCAAGGTGCCGAGCACGATGGGCCCCACGATGCGGACCGCGATGCGTCCCTCGCGGTCCAAGATCACGGTGACCGGCAGGGCGCGTGGCGGCACGTCGGGTATCCGGCCGAGTAGCGCCCCGTCCTCGTCGATGATGCTGCGATAGGGGGTGTCTTCGGTGAACTCGAGGGCGGCAGCCACCTCGTCTTGCACGTTCAGACCCACGAACGTGACGCCTTGGCCCTCGAATTCGCGGGCTACCTCGGCGAATTCGGGCATTTCGCTGCGGCAGGGAGCGCACCAGGTAGCCCAGGCATTCACCACGGTGATGTCGCCGCGGGAATCGGCGAGCGAGAGTTCGCTTCCGGTCAAGTCCGTGCCGGAGATTTCCAGCGGTTCGCCACGTTCATCGGCGGGGATCACGGTCATACCGATTCCCGGATCGGTACTGATCTCACCGGCGCCGACCGGAATAAGCGTCTCCTCGGTGGGGGACAGCAGGCTGCAGCCGGACAGGGCCAAGATCGCGGCCGCGAGGCCGGCGACGAAGCGGACTGGTTTCACGCTGCAGCCGACTCGCGTGCTTCTTGGCGTTCCAATCGGCGGGTCTCCCGTTCTTGGTCGCGCCACCATTCGATGGCGGCGACCATCATCCACATGCCGTCGAGCACCATCGCAAGAGCCCACATCAGTGCCCCGGCGAACTTCTGATCGGTCATGACATCGATGCCGTAGGCCGAAGCCGCGATCTCGTACGGCCAGTACAACGGCACCGGCGCGAAATGGATGACGATCCCCAACGTGGTTTCCGGGATCATCATCAAGCCAAGGGACATCAGGCGCACGCTCGGCGGCGGACGTTTGGCGATCAGATCGCAACCGATGAGCGGGTAGTAGAAGCACAAAGCTGCGATCAGGTAGATCGGCCGGATCACGAATTCCATGGCGTCGTGGCTGATCAACGCCCAATTCATCACCAGCTGCGTGTGCGATCCCAGCAGGACCGTGGCGAACAGGAACCAGCCGAAGTAGGGATTGGTCGCGATCTCCACAGGACGCGAGCGCAGGACCTTGATCAGTCGCTGACGACCGACGCGCCCGAGGTTCGCATAGGTAAGGCGGACCGGTGACGACAG
>CAJXNV010000085.1 GCA_913057155.1 uncultured Actinomycetes bacterium
CTGGACACCGTCATGTACACCCTCGGCGACGGCATCGACACCGAGCGTGGCTGGGGCCGTAAGGACGAGACCTTCCACGCGAAGGAGGAACTCGCGGCCTACGGCGTGGAACCGACGTGGTTCGGCCTCGGCGATCGCGACATCGGCACCCACCTGGTGCGCACCACGAGTCTGAACGCCGGCTACCCGCTGTCCGCGATCACCGCTGCGTTGTGCGAGCGCTGGCAGCCCGGTGTGCGCTTACTGCCGATGAGCGATGACCGCGCCGAGACCCATGTCCTAGTCGACGATCCCGACCATCCCGATGGATCCGGGCACGAAGTCGCCCTGCATTTCCAGGAGTGGTGGATCAAGCACCGCGCCCGCATCCCGGCCCGCGGTTTCGTCATGGTGGGCATCGAGCAGGCCACACCCGCACCGGGTGTGCTCGAGGCGATCGAGGGCGCCGATGTGATCGTGCTTCCCCCAAGCAACCCGATCGTCTCGATCGGCTCGATCCTGTCCGTTCCCGGGATCCGCGAAGCGATTAGGGCGAGCTCGGCGCCGGTCGTCGGAATCAGCCCGATCATCTCCGGGGCTCCCGTCCGCGGGATGGCCGACGCCTGCCTGCAGGCCGAGGGCATCGAGACCACCGCGCAAGCAGTCGCCGCGCACTACGGAGCACGCTCATCCGGCGGCCTACTGGATGCCTGGTTGGTGGACACCTCCGATGCGGACAGCGTCGATGCGATCACCGCCTCGGGTATCGCGTGCGCAGCGGTGCCGCTGTTCATGACCGATGTGCAAGCCAGCAGCGAGATGGCCCGGCAGGCGATCGAACTCGTCGGCACCGAGTAGCACCCTGATTGAATGAGTTCATGATGGCGACGAACACCGAGGAGGCGTTCACCTCCGCCGACGAGTGGGTGCGGGTCTCCCCCAAGCTCGTCACCGCGCGGCGCATCGTGCTGGTCATGACGATGGTGCCGATCATCGCCGTCGTCGTCGTGTTGTTCGTGCTCCCTATTCCCACCTTCATCGCCGTCATCGGTTCGGTCCTAGGTGTGGTGTTCTTCGTGTGGGCGTGGTGGTTGATCGGGCGCCGGGTTCGTTCCTACGCATACTGCGAGCGCGATGACGATCTCCTGGTTTCCAGCGGCATCTTGTTCCGCCGTCTGGTGATCGTTCCTTACGGGCGCATGCAACTCGTCGACGTCACCGCGGGTCCGATCGATCGGGCACTGGGCGTGACCACTGTGCAGTTGCACACAGCCGCCGCCACCACCGACGCCTCGATCCCCGGGTTGGAGCCGACCATCGCGGCCGACCTGCGCGATCGACTCGCCCACCGCGGCGAGACGCGTTCGGCCGGCCTGTAGGAGCGCGGGGTCGATGACGAACGACTCGCACCCGCCGGAACCACCGCAACCAACGCAACCGGAGCCCCCGCATCCGCAGCCCCAGGTGAGCACCATCGGCGATGACCTCGGCCTCGGTCTCGCGGTGCCGGGTAGCGCGCTCCTCGACGCGCAAGGTCACCGCAAAGTGCACCCCATCTCACCGTTAGTGCATGCGGTGGCGGTGTTCCCCGCGATGGGTGGTGTCGCGATCGCGTTCACCGCTTCCGGTGGCGCCAACATCGCCAGCCGGCTGTCCGACCTACCCGGGCTCGAGGCACTGGCCACGCTCTCGCCCATCCTGGCGACCATCGCGGTCATCGCCGCACTCGCTGCGGTATTCAGCCTGTTCGTCGCGGCCTACCAGTACGTGGCGTGGCGCGCGCTGTCCTTCTGGTTCGACGACGACGGCGACTTCCGCGTGCAATCCGGCGTGCTGTTCCGTCAACAACGACGAGTCCAACTCTCCCGGATCCAGGCAGTGGACGTGACCCAACCACTGGCCGCCCGCGTGTTCTCGATGGCGGTGCTGGTGATCGAGGTGGCCGGACAAGACGACTCCCGGGTGCGATTGAAGTACCTGACGCTGGCAGATGCCCGGGAGATCAGGCGCGAGGTACTGGCCCGGGCGGCCGGGCTGTCGGCCGATACCGCCGAAGCCCCGCAGGACGTCATCACCAAGGTTCCACCCCGGCGGCTGGCACTTTCCTTGCTGTTGCGGCTGAGCACCGCGGGACTGTTGGTCTTGACCGCGATCATCATCTTGGCGAGCTACGTAACCGAGGGCTGGGCGGGTATCGGATTCGCGCTGGTGACCGGCGGTGTTCCGCTGATCGTGGTGATCAGCGAGTACATCCGCTTCCACGGATTCACCGTGGCGCAATCACCGGACGGGCTACGCCTGCACTACGGCCTGCTGCGCACCGAATCGCGCACGGTGCCACCGGGTCGGGTGCAGGCGATCGAGTACGTCGAGCCGCTGCTGTGGCGCCGATTCGGGTGGACCCGCGTGCTGGTCACCATCGCCGGAGTGGGCACCGAGTCCTCCGGTGGCAACCAAGGCCAGCAGGCCAACACCGTGCTGATCCCGGTCGCGCACATCGATCAGGCCCGCGATCTCGTTGCGCGGGTGCTGCCGGAACTGGACACCCATGCGCTGTCGTGGGTGCCGGCACCGAAGCGTGCTTGGAAGCGCTCACCGATCCAGTGGCGGAACCTGGCGGTCGGTTGGGACGAAGCGACTTTCGCCACGCGCCGCGGTCGGGTGACCCGCCGCATGGCCGCGCTGCCGCACGCGCGAACCCAGTCGGTGCGCTGGACGCAAGGACCGTGGGAGCGCCTGGTGGATCTGGCATCGGTCCATGTCGACACCACACCGGGCCCGGTGGGTGTCTCGGGCCTGCATTTGGACTCCACGAAGGCGCGGGAGATCGCCCACCAGCAGGCAAGGGCCGCACGCGAAGGGCGCGGACGCGATCATTCGATCCATTGGGCGCAGGAATGAGCGAAGGAATGACCGCCGGCTTCAGCGTCCTAGCCGTTGCGGTGGATCACCGATTCGAGCCCGGCGACGACCTCACCGCGATCCTCGGATCGGCGCTGGAGAGCGCTCAGTGGCCCGATGGTTCGTGCGGCGTGCGCGACGGGGACATCCTGGTGGTCACGAGCAAGATCGTCGCCAAGGCTGAGGGCCGCACGGTGCAGGCGGAATCGCGGGATGAGGTGATCGACGATCACACCGAACGTCTCGTCGCCACGAAGCAGACACCGCGAGGCATCACGAAGATCGTGCAAACGAAGGACGGGTTGGTGCTCGCTGCCGCGGGTGTCGATGCCAGCAACACACCCTCGGGCACCGTCGTACTGCTACCGGAGGATTCCGATGCCTCGGCCGCGCGGTTGCGAACGGAGTTGAGCTCGCTACTCGGCTGCAACGTCGCCGTGATCGTCACCGACACGATGGGGCGTCCGTGGCGGCTCGGCGTGACCGATGTAGCCATCGGGGCCGCCGGGCTGCGCGTCATGGACGACTACACCGGTCGCGTGGACGAGTACGGCAACACCTTGGAGATGACGATCGTCGCGATCGGCGACGAGATCGCCGCCGCCACCGATCTGGCGACCGGCAAGTTGAACGCAGCACCCCTGGCGATCGTCCGTGGGCTCGATGCCTACCTCGATGATTCCGGTCAGCGCGCCCGCGATGTGGTGCGTCCGCTCGATGAGGACCTGTTCCCCTTGGGAACGGCCGAGGCGATGCGTCTGGGCGCGCAGGGCGCGGTGTCGCAGCGGCGCACGATCCGGCGGTTCACCGACGAGGTTGTCGAACCGGCCGCAGTGGAACGCGCGATCGAGGCGGCGATCCTGGCTCCGGCACCGCATCACAGCGAACCGTTCCGGTTCGTGGTCCTGCGCGGCGATGACCCCGACCAGCATCGACGCCGCATCGAACTCCTCGATCGCATGCGCGAGGCCTGGATCGCCGACCTCGCGGGCATCGACGGTAAGGATCCCGAGGAGATCGATCGACGTATCGCGCGCGGCGATCTGCTGCGCTCGGCTCCCGTGGTGATCGTGCCGATCGTCGATCTCGATGCCGGTTCGCACACCTACGTAGACGAACGACGTAACGCCGCGGAGCGTGACTTGTTCATGGTGGCCGGCGGTGCGGCGGTGCAGAACCTGATGATCCAACTCGCCGCCGAGGATCTCGGATCGGCGTGGATCTCCTCGACCATGTTCACCCCGCAGATCGTGCGCGATTTCTTCGACCTCGGGCCGCGCGCAATGCCGCTAGGCGCCGTGGCCGTGGGGCATCCGGGTCAGCCGGCGAAGGATCGTCCGCCTCGCCGGGCGGCGGACTACCTGATCGACCCGTCGCCTTAGGAATCGCTCGAGTAGCGGATCGAGACATCGTCCAACTGCACACCCGGCCACACCCGGGCACCATCACGCAGCTCGTTGCGTGAGCCGATGACGGCGCCGTCGCCGACCACGACCCCGTGCAGTTCGCAGTCCGCACCGATCCGCGCACCTGCACCCACGATGCTGTCCACCACCTGCGCGCCCGCTCCGATCTCGGCGCCGTCGAAGACCACCGATCCGTCCACCACCGCATCGGCCGCGATCACCGCGCCCCGGCCGATCGCCGATCCTCCGCGAAGTTGCGCCGACGGATCGACAGCCGCGCCGTCGAGCACTAGGACCTCACCGATCGCCCCGACTGCCGGCGAGGGCGCCTTGCCGGTGACCAGGTCCTTGCTGCCTTGCACGAACGCCAGCGGCGTTCCCAGGTCCAGCCAGTAGCCCTCGTCCACGACACCGCGTACGTGTGCTCCGGAAGCCAGCAGTCCCGGGAAGGTCTCGCGCTCGACCGACACGACCCGACCATCGGGGATGGCCTCGATGACCGAACGCTTGAACACGTAGCAACCGGCGTTGATCAAGTCGGTGACGATCTCCTCCGGTGTCTGCGGTTTCTCCAAGAAGGCCTCGACTCGACCGTCGGCGTCGATGGGGACCAATCCGTAGGCACGCGGATCGGGCACGGGCGTCAGGTACAAGCTGACGTCGCTTGCGGACTGCACGTGCGAATCGACCAAGCCGCGGATATCCAGCCCGCTGAGGACGTCGCCGTTGAAGATGACGACAGGATCATCGGCCCCTGATTCCAGGTGGGTGAGCGCGTGCCGGATCGCACCGCCGGTGCCCAGTGGTTCGACCTCCGTCGCGATCACGATCTCGATGCCGAGGTCGGCACCTTCGATGAACTCGGCGAACACTTCAGCGCGGTAGCTCGTCGCCAACACGATCCGCGAGATACCCGCATCACGAGCGCGCGTGATCTGGTGCACCGTGAACGGGACACCGGCAACCGGCAGCATCGGCTTGGGTGTGTTGACGGTCAGGGGCCGCAAGCGGGTTCCCTGACCACCGACGAGCAGCACGGCCTCGGTCATCGGGTAAGGGTGCCATAGCCCACACCGCTTCCCTGTCGGACAATGAGGTCATGCCCATCGCGTCGACCGGCGTTCGCGGTGACATCCGCAGCGCTTTGCTCGCCCGCAGCGACCCAGCTCGACCCTTCGTGACCTACCTCGGGCCCGATGGCCGCATGGAACTCTCGGGCGCATCGGTGGCCAATGCCGCAGCCAAGATCGCCAACGCACTGGTCGGTGCGTTCGATCTGCAGGCCGGCGATTCGGTCGGAGTACACATCCCTTGGCATTGGCAGCGGGTCACCTGGCTCATCGGGATCTGGAGCGCCGGGTGCACCGTGGTGCCCGGTGGCGGTGAGGAGTGCGATCTCATCGTCGCCGGCCCCCAGGAGGCGGCCGGGTTACCCGGCGCGGTCCAAGTGGTCTCCATGCACCCGTTCGGTATGCCGCTGGATGCCGCGGCGATGGCGCAACTGCCACCGGGGGTCGAGGACGTCACCTTGGCCGTGCGCACCCAGCCCGATCAGCAAGTGTTCACCGACGACCACAGTCAGCAGTTGGCGCTCGACGGGCTAACCCAGTTCGAGTTGCTGCAGCGCGGGGTCGAGTGGGCGACGCCGCATGCTCAGGCCACCTGCCTGGGCATGGTGCCGGGGCCGGATCAGTGGTGGCTTCCCGCGATCTGGCCACTGGTCACCGACGGTGCGGTCGTCCTGGCCGACACCATCGACGACGACGTACGCAGTAGTGAACGGATCGAAGTAGTCGCCGACTAAGGCGTCACGTTGACCGTGATGTCCTGACTGGCACCCGCGGCCTGCTTCTTGGCTACCACGAGGATCCGGTAGGTGTAGCTCGCACCGGCGGGGGCGGCCTTCTTGATCCGGAAGACCACTCGGCCGCCCTTCTTGGTCTTCGAACGCTGCACCGTGCGCCATTCGCCATCCACGAGGGCTTGACGCCACACAGTGAGGCCCTTGCGCTTGGGGCGCACCCTCGCCTTGAGCTTGAAGGACTCCCCGGCCGGCACATCCATCACCTGCGGTGTCCGCAGGACCACCGAGCGCGGCTTGACGCTAGGCACCACCGATACGCGGAACGTCTCCCCGACACCGATGGGTTGCTTCTTGCGCACCACCAGCACCCGGTATTCCTGGGTGGTGTTCGGCGGCCAGGCTTCCTTGACCTTGTAGCGAACCCGACCGTTCTTCTTGGTGCGCTTCTTCTTGAAGGTGACCCACTCGCCGTTCTCGAGCCGCTGGAACCACACCCGCAAGCCCTTGCGCTTGGGCGTCACCTTCGCCCGGATAACGAAGGACTTCAGTGCCTTCACCTGACGGTCGATCGGCGTCAGCATCTTGACTTGCCGCTCGTAATTCACGGTCGGTTGCGTAGGTGCCGCCGGCGTTCCCGGCGCCTGCGGCGTGGTGACGGGCACACCCGCGCTGCCGTTGATCGCATTGATGTAGGAGGACTTCAAGCCCAGCGCGTTGCGCAGTTGATTGCCGCTGCGGGTCACGGTGCTGCCGTCGGCGAGGGTGGCCTGCACCGTCTTCGCAACTCCGGAGGGATCACGGTCGATCACCTCGACCTTGAACACCTCACCGACACCGAAGGCCTGGGCCATCTCCACCTGTCCGACGGTCTTGTCCCACGCCCGGTTCGGGTTCTCCTCGCTCAGCGACCAGGGATCGGCCACGGATCGCACGTACGGAAGGTCACCGCCCCATTGATCGGCGCTGGCTTGGCTGGCCCCACCGTTGGAGGAGGAGTAGAACGCCCGGATCGG
>CAJXNV010000086.1 GCA_913057155.1 uncultured Actinomycetes bacterium
CGGGCAAGTTCGCGCCCGCACCGGGCAAGTTCGCGCCCGCACCGGGCAAGTTCGCGCCCGCACCGGGCAAGTTCGCGCCCGCACCGGGCAAGTTCGCGGGTTAGGGGACGGGGACGGTCGGGGCCGGCTGCGGTTCCGGTGGCGCCGTCGGTTCAGGCTCCGGAGCCGGTTCCGGCGGTGCGGTCGGCTCGGGCGCCGGCGGCTGATCGGTAGGAACCGGAACCGGACCATCGGTCGGCTGGTTCGGATCCGGCGGCAACGTCTCGGTGGGCACGGGGGTAGGCGTCTCGGTCGGTTCGGGCGCCAGCGAGATCGTGATGGTCACGACCGATCCGCGCTCCAGCGAAGTACCGGGCTGCGGGGACTGCGCGAGCACGATGCCCGGCGGTTCGAGCGTTGATTCCTGCTCGACCTGCTGCACTTCGAAGCCCGCCTGCGCGAGGTCGCTGAGCGCCTGCGCCACGGTCACTTCGCGGACGTCGGGCACCTCGATCAACCCGGAGGACACCACCACGGCCACCGCACTTCCGGCGGCCAACTGCGCCCCCTCGGCTGGATCCTGGGCGAGTACGTATCCCGCGGGCTGGTTGGAGTCCTCCTCGGTGATGTCGCCGAGTTGCAGGTTCGCATCGCTGAGCGCGGTGCGCACGGCATCCAACGACGTCAGCCCGATCAACTGCGGCACCGTGGCTTGCTCGCGGCCGGTGCTGATCGTGACGTTGACCGCTTGGCCCTGTTCGATGCTCTCGCCGGGTGCGGGCTGCTGGGCGATGACCGTGCCCGGCTCCCGGTCGGAGATCTCCGGGGTCTGCGCGCCGAGGCGCAATTCGAACTCCGCGAGCGATTCGGTGGCTTCCTCGAGGGTCAAGCCATCGAGGTTGGGGACGTTGACCAACGACGCCGACGTCCCCCCGAAGATGAAACGCCCGATGGCCAGCGCACCGAGCACCGCGATCGCGACCGCCGAAAGGCTCAAGATCCAAAACAGTGTGCTGCGGCCGGCTCGTCCGCGACGGCGGCGCCGGTCGTCGTAGATCGGATCAGGGGAGTAGCCCGAATAGCCCCCGTCGCCGCTTCCCGCTGCCTCCACCGGAGCCAACTGCTGGGTGTAGTCCGGGGTGATGGTCGGCACGGCGGCGGTGACGGGCGACCCGGCGATCGCCCGTTCGACGTCACCGCGGAATTCGGCGGCGCTTTGGTAGCGATCGTCGGCACGCTTGGCGAGTGCGCGCAACACCACGGCGTCGATCTCCGGAGAAACACCGCTGTCAACCTGCGACGGCGGGGTGGGCATCTCGCTGACGTGTTGGTAGGCGATCGACACCGCACTCTCACCGGTGAACGGCGGCCGACCGACGAGCAGTTCGTACAGCAGCACACCGGTGGAGTACAGGTCGCTGCGCGCATCGACCACTTCACCGCGTGCCTGCTCGGGTGATAAGTACTGCGCGGTTCCCATCACGGCCGATGCCGAGGTCATGGTCTGCCCGGATTCGTTGATCGCCCGCGCGATACCGAAGTCCATCACCTTCACTTCGCCGGTGCGGGTGAGCATCACGTTGGCCGGCTTGATGTCCCGGTGCACGATGCCGTGCCGGTGGGCGTAGTCGAGCGCGGCGAGCACTCCGGCGGCGATCTCCAGCGCGCGCTCGGGCAGCAGCCGACGCCCGCTCGCGAGCAGCTGGCGAAGTGTCATGCCATCGACGTATTCCATGACGATGTAGGGAACGACGACGTCCTGACCGTCCGGGTCGATGAGGGTGTCCTCGCCGGTGTCGTAGACGGCGACGATGTTCGGGTGGTTCAAGGCAGCAGCGCTTTGCGCCTCCCGGCGGAAACGGGCCTGGAAGGTCGGATCCTTGGCCAGGTCCGGACGCAGGATCTTGATGGCCACCCGCCGACCGAGGCGTAGATCGCGCCCTTCGTGCACCTCGGCCATGCCGCCACGGCCGATGACCCCGCCGACCTGGTATCGGTCGCCGAGCATCTTGCCGGGCTCTTCGGTCTCCACCTGTGTTCCTCTCGCGCCTGTCATCCGCCCTCGAAGCGGCCGTTCATTGTCTCAGGAGCAGGTGACCTCCTCGATCTCGCCGCGCTCTCACCTGCGTTGCAGTACGGCTTCGATCACGTCCTTGGCGATGGGTGCGCCTAGCCCGTTGCCGCTGACTTCCTCGGCGCCGGCCTCCTCGACGACGACGGCCACCGCCACCTGCGGCGCCGCAGCGGGAGCGAAGGCGACGAACCAGGCCACATTCGGGCGATCGTTGCCGGTTTGCGCGGTGCCGGTCTTGCCCGCCACCCGGACGTCGGGGATCTGTGCGTTCGTTCCGGTGCCGTTGTCCACGACGTTGACCATCATCTCCGTCAGCGCCAATGCCTCGCTGGGGCGCAGTGCGTCGGCGAAGACTTCCGGCTCGGTGGTCTGCAGGATCGTCAGGTCCGGGGCACGTATCTCCTGCACCATGTAGGGAACCATCGTGCGACCGCTGTTGCCGATCGCACCGGTGACCATCGCCATCTGCAGTGCGGTGGCGCGGACGTCGAACTGTCCGATGGCACTGAGCGCGGTTTGCGGCTCGTCCGGGTCGGTGGGGAAGCGGGAGGTCGCGGCCCGTAGTGGGATCTCGAAGCCGGTGTCGAAGCCGAACAGTTCGGACTGCTCACGCAGCGCATCGGCGCCGAGTTCGTTGCCGAGCCAGGCGAAGGCGGTGTTGCACGAGATGGCGAGGGCATCGCGCAACGTCACCCTGCCGCCGGGCCCGCATTGTTGCCGGTTCCAGTTCCGAAGTTCGCGGTCGGAGAGCGGTAGATCGTAGGTGCGCGGGCCGGGCAGCACCGAGTTCGGATTGAAGCGACCGGAGGACAGTGCGGCTGCCGCGGTAACGAGCTTGAACGTCGATCCCGGTGGGTTGAGCGCGACGACCGGCCGGTTCAGCAGTGGCTTGTCCGGGTCGGCCTCCAACTTCGCGTAGTACTCGCGGATCTCGTTCGGGTCGTGGCTGGAGAGCCGATTGGGGTCGAAGGACGGGGACTGCACCGAGGCGAGGATCCGCCCGGTGGCCGGTTCGATGGCCACCACGGCGCCTTTCTTGCCGCGCAGTCCGAGGTAGGCGGCGCGTTGGGCGGCGGCGTCGATCGTGGTGGTCACCGCACCACCGACGGGTTGCCGCCCGGAGATCAACTGTTGGATGCGGTCGACCGCGAAGATGTCGGAGCGGCCGTTCAGGATCCGGTTCTCGGTTCGCTCCAAACCGGTCGCCCCGTAGATCAGCGAGTAGAAGCCGGTCACCGGTGCGTACAGCCGCGGGTTGGAGTAGCGCCGTAGATACGTGAGGGTGTTGCCGGTCTCCACGGACCGCGCGACCGGGTCGGTGCCGACCAGGATCGGTCCGCGCTCCCGGTCGTATTCGGCGAGCAGGATGCGTTGGTTGCCGGGGCGATCTCGGTAGTCCCCGGCGTTGACCACCTGGATAAGCGTGATGTTCACCAGGACCGCGACCATCATCAGCGCGAAGACGAAGGAAAGCCGCCTGATCTGCCTACTCATGAGCGCGACCTCATACCGTGCGCACCACCTGGGTCATAGCGTCGTCGGGGGAGGGCGCCACGGCCTCGGGTCGGCGGGCACGGTCGGAGATGCGCAGCAAGATCGCCACGATCACCCAGTTGGCCACCAACGACGACCCTCCGTAGCTCAGGAACGGTGTGGTCAAACCGGTCAACGGGATCAGCCCGGTCACTCCACCGATGATGACGAACACCTGGATCGCCAGCACGATCGACAGACCGGCGGCGAGCAACTGGCCGAATGCATCGCGCACACTCACGGCGGTGCGCAGGCCGCGTTCGATCAAGATCGCGTACAGCATCACTAGCGCGAACAATCCCGTGACACCGATCTCTTCGCCGAGTGCCGCCACGATGAAGTCGGTTTTCGCGAACGGCACCAGGTTGGGAAAGCCCTGTCCGAGTCCCGCGCCGAGGACCCCGCCGTTCGCCAACCCGTATATCGATTGCACGATCTGGTAGCCGCCGGTGTCCGCGTACGCCCAGGGGTCCAGCCACACCGTCACCCGCGAGCGAACATGCGAGAAGTTGTAGTAGGCGGCGGCGGCCCCGGCGAGGAACAGCAATCCGCCGAGGAAGATCCAGGTGCGTCGTTGCGTGGCGATGTAGAGCATCGCGACGAATAGGCCGAAGAACAACAACGACGTCCCCAGGTCGCGTTCGAACACCAACACGGCCAACGAGATCAGCCAGGCGATCACGAGCGGTCCGAGGTCCTTGGGGCGGGGCAGTTCGATGCCGAGGAACTTCGTACGCACTACTGCGAGCGAATCGCGCTTGGCCACCAGGTAGCCGGCGAAGAAGATGACCAGCAGGATCTTCGCTGCTTCGGCGGGTTGGAAGGAAAGGTCACCGATCCGGATCCACAAGGTGGCTCCGTTGACGGTGGTGCCGATGACCGGCGCGAGCGGCAGCACCAACAGCACCAGACCGGCCAGTCCGAAGGTGTAGGTGTAGCGCGCCAACCGCCGGTGGTCCTGCAGCAGCACGATGACCGCGACGAACAAGATCGTCGCCACCGCGTACCAGGTCAGTTGCGAGTAGACGTCCGGTGTGGGTTCGGGTGCATCGCTGAGCACTGCGCGTCGCGCGGCGGCCACGTCGATCCGGTAGATCATCAACAGCCCGAGCATCGTCAGCAGGGTCGCCACCGGCAGCAGGATCGGATCGGCGTACTTCGCCCAGATGCGGATGACGATGTGCATCGTCAACGCCAGTCCACCGACCACTCCGGCCGTGACCCATAGCCGGGTGGTCATGCCCTCGCCGGTCACCCAGCCGATCTGCACGGTGCCCAGCAGGCCGATACCCCACGCGAGGATCAGCAGCAGCAACTCGACCCAGCGCCGCGTCGGCTTCTTGCGCGGTGCTTCCTCGGGTGCGTAGAGGTCGGTGCCGTTCGTCGTACTCACGGTGCCTCCTCCACGGGTTCGTTGCTCAAGCTCCCCGGGCAACCGGCCGGCGGGAAGATGGTGCGACATTCCGCCGCCCGGGTTTCCAGTTCGGTGACGATGCGCTGCGCATCGGCTTGGCTCTCGGCGGGAATGCCCTTGCTGACGAGTTCCTGGTCGAACAGCGGCAACTCACCCACCGGCAGCAAGGTGTCGGTTTCCAGGCTGGACAGTCGTATTCCACCGAGGTTTCCTTGGACGCCTTGGTAGATGCCGACGGTTCCCGTCCCCGCGCTTCCGTTGACGGCCACGTACCACTGCCGATCCAGCCACGCCTGCACACCGAGCAGCGCGCCGTAGGTTGCTGCCGCGATCAGCGCGATCACACCGACGTATGCGGCGATCTTCTTGAATCGACGACGACGACGCTCCTTGCGCACCGCCGCTGCTTGCTGATCGCGCAGCGCCTGTTCGGCGGCGGGAACGATCAACTCGGCATCGACCAGTGGCTGGGGCGCTGTGGGTGGTCCACCGTCGATGGGTGCGGGGGTCTCGGGTGCGTCGGGGTCGGGTTGGGAATCGTCCGGAAAGCGCACGCCCGGCAGTTGCGCGCGCACCCGTGGTTCGCCCGCTGCGCCCACGACCACGGGGGTGAAGACGTCGTCCTCGTCCTCTTCCATCGGAACGACGTCGGCCACGACCACCGTCACGTTGTCCGGTGCGCCCCGCTCCAAGGCCATGTCCACCAGTCGGGTCACGCAGCCGGTGGTGTCGCTCATCGTCAAGGCGCCGGCGATGTCGGCCTCGTCGACGAAGCCGCTCAACCCGTCGCTGCACAGCAGGTAGCGATCGCCGCGTCGCGCCTCGCGCATCGAAAGGTCCGCCTCGACCGGGTTCATGCCATCGAGTGCGCGCATCAGCAGTGAACGCTTCGGGTGGGTGGCGGCCTGTTCCTCGGTGATGCGTCCGGCATCGACCAGGGTTTGCACGTACGTGTGGTCGTGGGTGAGTTGTTGCAGGTTGTCGTTGCGGAACAGGTAGGCGCGCGAGTCGCCCACGTGCACGATCGCCACCCGGCCACCGAGCCAATACAGGCCAGTGATGGTGGTGCCCATGCCGGTGAGGTCGGGTTCCTCGCCGATGATCGCACCGATGGTCTCGCCCACCGAGTCGATGGAGTCGGTGAGTGCATTGAGCAGTTCGGCGCTCGAGGGTGGATGAACGTCGAGATCGGCCACCGTCGCGACCGCGACCGCCGAGGCGAGCTCGCCCGCTGCGTGCCCACCCATGCCATCGGCTACCAGCAGCAGCCGCGGTCCGGCGTATCCGCTGTCCTCGTTGCCGGTGCGTACCAAACCGACGTCCGAACGAGCGGCGTACCGCAATCCGAGGGTCTGCTTGCCCTCCGGGACAGGCAGGGCGGCCTGACCGTCGGGGTCGACCACGATCGCGAGGTCGTCGTCGCCGGTGTCGGCGGTGTCGTTTGCCTCAGCAGTGGCGTCTTCGGGTGTGGTCATCGCGACCTACTTTTGGATCTGCAGCGTGGTGCGACCGACCCGTAGCGGTGCACCGACGGGCAGCACGGTCGGGGTGGTCAGGCGCGTGCGGTCGATCCAGGTGCCGTTGGTGGAGCCGAGGTCCTCGACTACCCACGCGCCCTCGGATTCGTAGATGCGCGCGTGCCTGCTGGAGGCGTAGTCGTCGTCGATGACGATCGTGGAGTCCGGTGCGCGCCCGAGGGTGATCTGCGCGCCCTCCAAGGGGATCTCCGCGCCTTCCAGCGGTCCTTCGATCACCACTAGGCGCGTGCCCTTCACCTTGGAACGACGCGACGCCCGTCCCGAGCGGCGAGCCCGAGGGGTGCGAGTGGTGCGCCCGGAACCCGAGCCCACACCAGAGCCCGTCCCGGACTCCGCTGGCTGGTTGCTCGCCCCGCGCAGGTCCTTGCGCAGTGCCAGCAGCGCGAAGATGACGAACAACCACAACAGGCCCAAGAAGGTGAAACGGGCCAGGGTGAGCGCGAGCTCGGACACCGCTCAGCCGCTCCGATAGACCAGCGACGTCCCACCGATCTTCACGACCGA
>CAJXNV010000087.1 GCA_913057155.1 uncultured Actinomycetes bacterium
GTGGACGTGATCTCGATAGTTGAGTTACCGGGCCAGAAGTCCTTGGGCCGGAACACCGCGGTGCGATCGTTGGTCCATCCCCACGCGCCCTGCACTTCGGTCGTGCGTCCGTCGTCGTTGGTCGCTGTGACGACCAGGTGACGTTCGACGGCCCGTTTGTTGGGGATAGCGCGGTTGAACTTCAAACGCGGCAAGGTTCCGACGCCGAGCTTGGTTCGCGCCCCGTTCACACCGAGGCTGTTGCTCGCCGCATCGAAGGTGGCCTTCACCCGCGTGCGCGGACGCGGCAACTTGGCGGGCTTGTCCGGATCGGTGCCGGGCGCGAGTTCGGGGATCGTCGCGGGTGCGGTCACCGGATCGGATACCCCGGCCGGTCCCGTCGCACGCAATGCCGGTCGGTACTGGCGACCATTGGTCAACGCCGATAGTCCGCAGGTGCCGCTGAGGTCGGGGCAGTCGAACCAGGAGTAGCCATCCGGTGAAGCCTGGTAGCCGGTAACCGTGGCGCTGGTCGCCGGCCGGTAGGTCAGGATGATCGAGCTATCGCCTGCGGTCGTGTCGAGCAGCACCGGTGCGGCCGGCACCGCGGATGTCGCGGTGTCCGCGCTGGCTGCCCCACCGCTCACGGTCACCGAAACGACCAACGCAAGTGACGCCGTGCACGCCACCGTGGCGCGCCGGGCGAACCGCCCCCGGGGAAGTCTCATACCGGAAATGTACGACGCCACGGCGCGCCTGCGCCAATGAGTGTCCCTACGATGCGGTGCTGTGGGACTGTTCGATCGCTTCAAGCTGCCTACGGTCAAGCCCGCCCAGGCGCAGGAGATGCTGAAATCCGGGGCCACGCTGCTCGATGTCCGGGAGAACTCCGAGTGGAACGCCGGCCACGCGCCCGGTGCCGTCCACATCCCCGTGCGCAACGTCGGCGCCCAGGCCACCAAGCGCCTACCCAAGGGTCGGCCGGTCATCGTCACCTGCCGAACGGGTGCCCGATCCCGTGGGGCGACGCGCATCCTGCGCGAGAAGGGCATCGAGGCCTACAACCTCTCCGGGGGGATGAACGCCTGGGAATCCTCCGGTGGTCGGCTGATCGGCAAGGGCAACCGGCCCGGCACGCTCGCCTAACCGCACGCTTGCCTCGTCAACGGGGCGAACCCGCGGCGCGCTCTACCCCGGCGCGCTCTACCAGGGCACGATCTCCCGGTCCTCCCACAGCAGCCCGGTGGGAACGACATCGCCCGCAGCATCGCGATCCTCGCGGTCTGCCAACCACACCACGGTCTCCGCGCCTTCCTGCGCGCTACGCGGGGCATCCGGCCCACCCATGTCGGTGCGGCAATGACCGGGACACACCGCATCGACGAGCACCCCGCGTTCGCCCCACTGCATCTCGGCCGCGAAATTGCGGATCATCGCGTTCAGCGCCGCCTTGCTGATGCGATACGGGGCCAACCCGCCCGCGGTGCCCGGTCCGGAGAAACGTCCCAAACAGGCCGACAGCGCGATCACCCGTCCCGAACGCCGTTTGGCCAGGCCCTGACCGAAGGTCTCCAGCGCGTAGAAGGCAGCATCGAGATTCGTGGCCATGACCCGCCGCCACTCCTGCGGGCTAGTTCTCAGGGTGCGCGTCATCTTCTCGGCCATCACCCCCGCTGAAAGAACGACGACGTCCGGGCTACCCAAGGGTCCAAGACGCTCGCGCAACTCGTGCAACGCCTCGGGGTCGGTCGCATCGACCCCCTCACCTACGGCATCGATGCCGGCCGCCTGCAGTTCCTCGGCGGCAGCGAGCGCGCGGTCGGCGTCCCGCCCGAGGAGTACGACCGATGCGCCTTTCTCCCCTAGCCCCCGCGCTACTTCCAGGCCGATGCCGCGGGTGCCGCCGGTCACGACCGCGACGGTGTCCGATGTGAGGTATCCCATGGGAGAACTGTGCTGCCCAGACCGGCGAACCGCATCCTCGATGCGGGCGACTACTGTTGTCCACGCATCGAGTTCGCGTGCGAGAGGACCACGCAGTGGCCAGTGAGCCCCCCACCCATGTAACGAGCCGTTTCGGGCCCAATGAGTGGCTTGTCGACGAGATATACGAGCAGTTCCTGCGCGATAAGGATTCCGTCGACCCCGCCTGGTGGGAGTTCTTCGAGGACTATTCGCCGGCGGAGTACTCCCCCGCTGCCGCAAGCAAAGCGGCTGCGCCCGCGGCCCCCGCGCCGAGCGCCCCGGATCAATCAGCCCCGCAGCAAGCGGCCCCGGAGCAATCCGCCCCGACCACCCCCGCGCCGCCGGCGCCAACGCCCACGTCGACCGGCAAGCCGGCCGGCTCGTCGGCCAACAAGCAGGCCAGCGAGGACGAGCCGCAAGGCGTGCAGCCCACGATCCTGCGCGGCGCCCCCGCTCGCGTGGTGGCGAATATGGACGCCAGCCTCTCGGTGCCCACCGCCACCAGCGTGCGTTCGGTCCCGGTGAAGTTGCTGTGGGACAACCGGGTGGTCATCAACAACCATCTTGCCCGCGGGCGCGGCGGGAAGGTCTCCTTCACCCACATCATCGGCTACGCGATGGTGCGGGCGGCCGCGGAGATCCCGGCGATGAACTACTCGTTCGTGACCGTCGACGGCAAGCCCGCGGTCGTGGAGAACGACGACGTCAACCTCGGCCTGGCCATCGACCTGGCGAAGGAGGACGGGACCCGGCAACTGCTGGTGCCCAACATCAAGGGCGCGCAGTCCATGGACTTCGCCACCTTCTGGGCGAGTTACGAGGAAGTGGTCCGGCGTGCCCGGGGAGGCAAGCTCGAGGTCTCGGACTTCGCTGGCACGACGATCTCGTTGACGAACCCGGGCACGATCGGCACGAACCATTCGGTGCCGCGCTTGATGGAAGGCCAAGGCTGCATCGTCGGGGTCGGTGCGATGGAGTACCCGGCCGATTGGCAGGGCGCTTCCGAGGAAGCGATCGTGCGCAATGCGGTCTCGAAGATCATGACCCTCACCAGCACCTACGACCACCGCATCATCCAAGGTGCGCAATCGGGCGAATTCCTGCGTCGCATCCACCAGCTACTGCTCGGTGAGGACGACTTCTACGGGGAGATCTTCCGGTCGCTGCGCATTCCCTATGAGCCGGTGCGCTGGTCGCACGACATCTCCGCGAGCCATGAAACGGACTTGGACAAGACGGTCCGCGTCCAGGAGATCATCCACGCCTACCGCGTGCGCGGTCACCTGATGGCCGATACCGATCCGCTGGAGTACGCCCAGCGCACCCACCCCGACCTCGATGTCCTCTCGCATGGCTTGACCCTGTGGGACCTCGACCGCGAGTTCGCTACCGGAGGCTTCGGTAGCCGCCCGCTGATGAAGTTGCGCGAGATCCTCGGTGTGCTGCGTGATGCCTACACCCGCACCGTCGGTATCGAGTACATGCACATGCAAGATCCCGAGCAGCGTCGATGGATCCAAGAGCGCGTCGAGATCCCGCATGTCAAGCCCAGCCGTGACGAGCAGCTTCGCATCTTGAACAAGCTCAACGAATCCGAGGCGCTCGAGACCTTCTTGCACACCAAGTACGTCGGCCAGAAGCGCTTCTCCCTCGAAGGCGCCGAGTCACTCATCCCGCTGCTCGATGGGATCCTCACCGACGCCGCGAAGGACGACATCCTCGAAGTCGCGATCGGCATGCCCCACCGCGGCCGACTCAACGTGCTGACCAACATCGCCGGGAAGTCCTACGGTCAGGTGTTCCGGGAGTTCGAGGGCGACTACGGCGACGATTCGGTTCAAGGCTCCGGCGACGTCAAGTACCACCTGGGCACCACCGGGTCGTTCCTCACACCGGACGGCGAGTACACCTCCGTCTACATCGCCGCGAACCCATCGCATCTCGAGGCCGTCAACCCGGTCCTCGAGGGAATCGTGCGCGCCAAGCAGGACCTGCTACCCAAGGAACGACGCACCGACATCCTGCCTGTGCTCGTCCACGGTGATGCCGCCTTCGCCGGGCAGGGCGTGGTGGCCGAGACCTTGCACCTGTCCCAGTTGCAGGGCTACCGGACCGGCGGCACGGTGCATGTGGTCGTCAACAACCAGGTCGGTTTCACGACCTCGCCTAAGTACGGGCGCTCGAGCGTCTACAGCACCGACGTTGCCCGCATGGTCCAAGCGCCGATCTTCCATGTGAACGGCGACGATCCCGAGGCGGTCGTGCGAGTTGCGCAGTTGGCCTTCGAGTTCCGGCAGGCCTTCCATAAGGACGTGGTGGTGGACCTGGTCTGCTACCGACGCCGCGGACACAACGAAGCGGACGATCCCTCGCTGACCCAACCGCGCATGTACTCGCTGATCGATGCCAAGCGTTCGGTACGCAAGAACTACACCGAGGCGTTGATCGGTCGAGGCGATATCACGGTCGATGAAGCCGAGACGGCGCTGAAGCACTTCCAAGAGCAACTCGAGCGCGTGTTCCAGGAATCGCGCGCGGCAAGCGAACAACCCGACGACGACGAATTCGCCGCCCGCGCCAAGGACATCATCGAAACCGGTCAGCTCGATCTCGCGCCGCAGACCCCCTTCACCGAAGTGGACACCGCGATCAGTACCGAACAGATCGAGACGGTCATCGACTCGCAGACCACGTTGCCCGAAGGCTTCCAAGTGCACCCGCGGTTGGCGCCGCAGTTGCAGCGACGCGCGCAGATGGTGGCCGAGGACAGCATCGATTGGGGCATGGCCGAGGCGCTCGCTGTGGGTTCACTGCTGATGGAGGGACGCACAGTGCGTCTTTCCGGTCAGGACTCCCGGCGGGGCACCTTCGGCCACCGGCACATGGTGATCGTCGACAAGGAAACCGGTTGGCAGTACAAGCCGCTCAAGCAGTGCTACCGCGATGGCGGGAAGCTCTACGTCTACGACTCCCTGCTTAGCGAGTTCGCCGTCCTCGGCTTCGAGTACGGATACTCCGTGGCTCGACCCGATGCCCTGGTGATGTGGGAGGCGCAGTTCGGCGACTTCGTCAACGGCGCGCAGACCATCACCGATGAGTTCATCTCCTCCGGAGAGCAGAAGTGGGCGCAGCGCTCGGCCGTCACGCTGCTGCTGCCGCACGGGCACGAGGGACAGGGACCGGATCACTCCAGTGCCCGCGTCGAGCGCTTCCTGCAACTGTGCGCGCAGGACAACATGACCGTCGCGATGCCCAGTACCCCCGCCTCGTATTTCCATCTGCTGCGCTGGCAGGTATTCAGCCGACTCACGCGCCCGTTGGTCATCTTCACCCCGAAGTCGCTGCTCCGCGCGAAGCACGCGGTGTCCTCGAAGGAGGACTTCACTTCCGGCACGTTCCAGCCCATCTTGCTCGACCCGGAGCACGAGGGAGCGAACATCACGAAGGTGCTGTTGTGCAGCGGCAAGGTCTACTACGACCTCGCGAACTACCGTGAGGAGAACGGCCTGCACGACACCGCCATCTTGCGCTTCGAGCGCTTGTACCCGATCCCGTTCCGGCTGCCCGAGGTCATGGAGCGCTATCCGAACGCGGAGATCCGTTGGGTGCAGGAGGAACCGGCGAACCAGGGCGCGTGGAGCTTCATCGCGATGAACGCCCCGGGGATGATCAACCGACCGGTCGAGGGAGTGGCGCGGCCCCCGTCGTCGTCACCGGCCGTCGGCACGCACCAGCGGCACGTGATCGAGCAGCAGGCGATCGTCGAGCGCGCGTTCGCCTAGGACTCCCCCGTGTACTTCACCGATCGCGGTATCGAGGAGCTGCAGCGTCGTCGTGGCGAGGAGGAAGTCACCTTCGAGTGGCTCGGCGACCGCATGCAGGAGTTCGTGAACCTGAACCCCGACTTCGAGATCCCCGTCGAGCGACTTGCCACCTGGCTAGCTCGACTCGATGACGAAGACGACTAGCCACCCCCGACTGCCTCGGCGACGCGCTAGCCCCCGCTACGCCGCGCGGTTGTCGGCCTGCGGAATAAAGGACGCAGCCGAAACAGGACCCGCCCCCGGATCGACTCAGGCGTCACCGCACCGAACTGCCGACTGTCGGTGCTCTCTTGCGGGTTGTCCCCTTCGACCCACCAGCCTTGCGCTTCCCGTCTCACCACTCTCTTCACCGTCAGCAGCTCGGGCCGTTCGGGGTGCTGCAGCAAGGCCACATCCCCCGGCTTCACTGCCGCCCGAAGCGCCACGAGGAATACCTCCCCATTTCGCAGCCGCGGCTCCATCGAGGGACCGACGATGCGAACGGTGGCCAGCGAGATCACCGGCCTATCTTCGCGGCCCATGTTCGCGGCCTCTCCGCGCAGCCCACCTTCGCGGCCTCTCCTCGCAGGTTGTGCCGCCGGGCGGCGCTACTAGGCTTCGTGCCATCGAGACACGGCCAACCCCGAAGGGAATCGACATGCTCGACCGCCTGTTCCGCACCCGCCTGAGCGCCTACGCCCACTGCGACCTGCCCTGCGGTGTCTACGACCCCGCCCAGGCCCGCATCGAGGCCGAATCCGTGAAGGCCTGCATGGAGAAGTACCACGCCTCCGACGATCCGGAGTTCCGCGCTCGCGCCATCTCCATCAAGGAAGAGCGCTCGCACCTGGTCAAGGAGCACCTGTGGGTGCTGTGGACCGACTACTTCAAGCCCCCGCACTTCGAGAAGTACCCGCAACTCAACGAGCTGTTCAACCAGGCCACCAAGTTGGCCGGCGCCGGCGGCACGAAGGGATCACTCGATCCGGCCGTGGCCGATGAGCTGCTGGGCAAGATCGACGAGATCGCCGGGATCTTCTGGGAGACCAAGAAGGCCTGAGCGGCCCGTACCGACAACGAGGACCGGTACCTACAACGAAGAAGGGGCCCGCTGCCATCGGCAGCGGGCCCCTTCTTCGTATTGATTCGCAGATCGAACGGTCGTTACCGCACGACTCGGATGTCGCGGGTGACTCGCATGGCGGTGAATCCGGGGAAGGCCGGTGCGGA
>CAJXNV010000088.1 GCA_913057155.1 uncultured Actinomycetes bacterium
TCGGCCAGGTAGCTCAGTTGGTACGAGCGTCCGACTGAAAATCGGAAGGTCGGCGGTTCGACCCCGCCCCTGGCCACAGAACCCCTCACGTTGCGTCGCCGCCGTACACTCACGGCATGGACGCGTTCGACCGCATCTCAAGGAACCCAGCCGTCATGGCCGGGAAGCCCTGCATCAAGGGCACCCGAGTGACGGTCGGCGCGCTCGTGGGTCTCATTGCAGCAGGAAAATCCCACCAAGAGGTCCTCGACGCTTATCCGTACATCGAGGCAGCGGACATCTCACAAGCACTCGCCTACGCAGCTTGGCGCAGTGAAGAAGTGGAGATTTCACTTCCGGCATGAAGATTCTGCTTGATATGAATCTGACGCCAGCATGGTGTGAAGTACTGGCCACCGCAGGTCATGAAGCCGAGCATTGGAGCCATCTGGGTCCGCCCGATGCCACCGATGAGGAAATTCTTGATTTCGCACGACGAGGAGGCTGGGTTGTCGTGACCCAGGACCTGGACTTCGGATCACTACTCGCATTGCGGGGGCACGATCTGCCGAGTGTCATCCAAGTGAGAGCCCACGCAACGCTACCTAGCGACATCGGCAAGCAATTGCTGGACACGATTTCAGCGGCTTCCACGCACCTACTAGCCGGGGCACTAATCACTCTCATGCCCTCAGACTTCCGTGTGTCCGTGCTTCCCATTCGACAACGAGCTTCCGACTGAAAATCGGAAGGTCGGCGGTTCGACCCCGCCCCTGGCCACCTACACATAGAGAAACTGAGAGGTGGACCCCGCGGGCCCCTTGACGAGTGGCTGCACTCGTCGATGGTTGGTCTGCTGCCGCTGTGTTCCTCGGGTTGTAGAACCAGTTGCGCGGTAGACCTGCATCGCGGGTTCATCGGTAGAGCCTGTCGGGGTAGCCGTCGGACCTCGGCGTCAGGTCCGATTGGGTTCGCGCTTCGTCAAGATCTACCCTGTGGTGATGAGGCGTATCCCAATTTTGGAGAGAGACCCCCGGCGCTTGGGTGTGTTTTCCCTCATCGCGGTGGCTGTTGCGCTTCCAGCTGCAACTGACGCGCCCGAGGCAATGGCGGCAACGTATTCAGGGGATGACCCCATCAACTGCAGCACACCTGGCAGTTTCACGGTTGATGGTCTGCCTGGAGAGACGTTTGAAGTTGACTTCGCCAATTGCACAGCCACGACCTATGTGACCTTGACCTACAACGAGGCACTCTTGTCGGGCTCCGTGCCAAGCGGTTCAACGATCACGTCATCTCAAACCGTGACCTTCACCATTCGCAGCGGCGCACCTGCCGGAACGTACGCCGCCGCCGTGACCGTCGCACCAACTGGAGGAGGTCCCGGCTCGTCAACCAAGTACGGAGGCCTGACCGTAACGACGCGCACGATTTCACCGCCGGTATGGCATCAGTCCTACTCGGTCGAACGATCTGCGGACTGCGCAAGCGGCTGGGCTAAGTCATGGGCGCAATGGCCGAACGATGGCACTGGTGGCTACGTGTGCAATCGAGTCGTGTTCTACAAGGACGGAACATGGCTGGTCTCGACGACCGCAGAGGAAACCTCGGCGATACGTCCCTGGGATGGTGGCACAACGCCGTAGTGGCACTTCTACTCGTCGCGGCGGCGCTCGCTTCACCTCGTGCGGGGAGAGTCCAGGACCTCTGAAGATCGGAAAGTCGGCGGTTCGACCCCGCCCCTGGCCACCCACTCATCCGTCCTTTGATTCCCATGTATCGAGACCTGCGGTGCTCTCGGTCGTTGTCCTTCCCTAGTCTCAGCGCATGAATATCCGCGCCTTGCTCGCTGCCCTGTTCCTCGGTCCGCTACTCGCAGGTGTGCTCGCTGCACCTGCCCAAGCGGCGGACAGCACGAAGCGCGAGACGATCCGCGTGTACCACGAACCCGTCTCCCCTATCGCGGTCAGTGGATCCGGGATCGGCGAGGTGCGGACCTTCCTCATTCCTATGGCGGTGGATGGAGTAGCGCGCGATGGGCAGTACCTGTCGGCGACATTGACCACGATGGCGACGAACATGCCGGGCGGTCAGGAGCTACGGGCCTCGAACCTGAACTTCGTCTTCGGCGCCGAGGAGGATCAGATCGTTGTCGGTGGGGTTTCGCTGTATCCACCAGCAGGCGCAACCTTGGCGCCCGGGACCAAGACCGTTCGTCCCGTTGTCGGCGGCTCCGGCAAGTACGACGGTGCGCGGGGTCAATTGATCTCCCGCAACTACGGTCCCGACGGATGGACCCACACATTCCGCATCAGTGTCCTTCGCTAGCGGTGCTACGAAAGAGTTCGGCGTGAGTCGACAGCGCGCATTCGCGCAGGTGGACGTATTCACCGACACCGCAACACTGGGAAACCCCGTGGCCGTGGTCCTCGATGGGGCTGGTCTGTCGACAGAGGAGATGCAGGCGTTCACCGAGTGGACCAACCTGTCGGAGGCGACTTTCGTACTGCCTCCGACGTCACCGGAAGCGGACTACCGAGTGCGGATCTTCTGTCCGGGTCGCGAGTTGCCGTTCGCGGGGCACCCCACGTTGGGGACCTGCCATGCCTGGTTGGCGGCGGGGAACGCACCCGCAGGCGAGTACGTCGTTCAAGAGTGCGGCGTGGGCTTGGTGCGAATCCGCAGGACCGAAGGGGACTCACTCGCATTCGCGGCACCGCCGCTTGCTCGCTTCGGGCCCTTGGAGGAATCCGAACTGCACCGGATCGTCACGGGGATGGGCCTCGATCCCGCTGCCGTGCTGGATCACCAGTGGTGCGACAACGGACCGGGCTGGCGTGGGGTGCTGCTGCGCTCGACCGAGGACCTGTATTCGGTGAGCATCGATCCCCATGCATTGGCGGGTATGGATATCGGACTGGTGGCACCGAGCGATGGCGACGCCGATTTCGAGGTTCGGGCGTTCTTCCCGGGTAATCAAGGCATCACCGAGGATCCGGTTACCGGTTCACTGAACGCCGCGCTGGGCCAGTGGCTGATCGGAGCCGGGCTCGCACCCGATTCCTACACCGCACTCCAGGGTCTGGCGCTCGGGCGTCGTGGACTAGTTTCCATCGAGCGCGACGGCTCGGACGTGTGGGTCGGAGGACAGAGCGTGACGGTTATCCAAGGAGAGGTTGCACTGTGATCCTCGACGGTGGCATGGGTCATCTACTGCGCCGCAACGGCGTGGAGATTTCGGGCCCGATAGGAACGATGGAGCGCTTCCTCGGTGTCGCACTCGCGAACCGCGATCAGCCCGATCTAGTCCTCGAATCGCACCTACAGTTCCTGCGAGCCGGTGCCGATGTGATCACTACCAACACCTACGCCTGCGTGCCCGCCGCTCTTTCATCGCATGCCGATGACCCGGACCGACTCATGGTGGAACTGATCGAGGCCGGGGGGCGCATCGCCCAACAGGCGAAGGAGATCGCCGCGCCGGACCGTACGAACACCAAACCCGTGCTGGTGGCGGGCTGCCTACCTCCGCTGCACGAGACGTACCGGCCCGATCGGGTGGCGGACTATGCGGAACTAGCGGTCGGCTACCGCAAGATCGTCGATGCCGTCGCGCCTTATTCGGATGTGCTGCTCTGCGAGACCATGCATTCTGTGGCCGAGGGCTATGCGGCAACCGAGGCGGCCGATCGCGCAGGCCTGCCGGTGTGGGTCTCCTACACAGTGGACGAGGACGGCAGCGGTCGACTACGCAGCGGCGAAGATATCGCCGATGCGCTAGCCGAACTCTCGGAGTTCGAGAACGTCGATGCCGTGTTGCTGAACTGCTCGAGCGCACCGGCGATCACGGCAGCACTGCCGCTGCTGACGCAATCCGCATCCCAACTTCGTATCGGTGTCTACGCCAACGGCTTCAGCGAAGAGTTCCGAGCGAGCGTCGGTGATCCTCGCGCGGATGGAGACTATTCCGAATACGACGACAGTCTCACACCCGGGGAGTACGCCCGTCTCGCTGAGGATTGGCAGCGACACGGTGCCAGCATCGTCGGAGGATGCTGTGGGGTGTTTCCCGAGCACATCGAGGCGACCGCCCGCTCCCTCGTCTAGATGACTCGATAACTAGATAACGAGTCCACGATGCTGCCATGATCGCTGGGTGAACCAAGGGCCCACCTTCACCGCCGGATTCGACCCGGTGAACACCCTGCGACCGATCTTCGTGGTTGGAACCCGGCCCGAGGCCATCAAGATCTTTCCGGTGGTCCTCGCGATGCGCGCGGATCCTCGACTCGATCCCATCGTTATCGCCTCCGGGCAGCATCCGGACATGTGCTCGCAAGTTCTGCGCATGGCCGGTATCGAGCCGGACATCTCGCTATCGCTGACCCGCGAGACGGGGTCCTTGAACGAACTCGTCTCCGGTTTGGTTTCGCAGCTTTCCGGGGTGTTCGAGGAACTGGTGACTACGTACAACCCAGCGGGCTACTTGCCTCGCCTTCCCGGCACTTTCGTCCACGGCGATACGAGCACCGCACTAGCGGCGGCGCTCGTATCGGCTTTCGCTGACGTCCCCGTAGTGCATGTCGAGGCAGGCTTACGCACCTACGACCTGCACGGCCCTTTCCCCGAGGAACTGAACCGGCAACTGATCGCCCGCATCGCGATCTTCTCCGTCGCCCCGACGATGCCATCCGAGGCCAACTTGATCCGCGAATCCATCTCCAGCGAGCAGATCATGGTGGCCGGCAATACCGGGATCGACGCGCTCTTATGGGCAACCTCGCAACCGGTGCGTTTCTCCGATGAACGAGTGGCGGATGTCGTAGCAAGCGAAGGTCCCCTCCTGGTTGTGACCGCCCACCGGCGCGAGAACTGGGACCATCTCGACGACATCGCGAACGCACTTTTGCGCATCTGCTCGGCGCGACCGGAAGTGCGCATCGTGTTGCCGCTGCACCCGAACCCGAAAGTGCGGGACACCCTGGGTGGGCAGTTGAGCGACCAACCCCAAGTCATCTTGACCGAGCCACTCGAATACGTGGAGTTCGCCCATCTACTGAAGCGGGCCACCATCGCCCTGACCGATTCAGGGGGAATCCAAGAAGAGGCGCCGTCCCTTCGCACCCCGGTTCTCGTGATGCGCGAACAAACCGAACGTCCCGAGGGCGTACTGGCAGGCACGCTCAAGCTCGTGGGAACCGATCCAGACACCATCGTTTCCAGCACCCTGGCACTGCTGGAGGATCCGGATGAGTACGAGCGGATGTCGACCGCCGACAACCCCTACGGCGATGGCAAGGCATCCGAGCGGATCGTCCAAGCCTTCAACTTCGTTCTGACCGGACAGAATCCACCACACGCTTTCGGACCCGGGTTCTCCCGATCGTTCGTGCTGTCCAGGACGGGCCTGGACTACGCGTCATTGCCGCACCAGCAGCGAAGCGACGATTCCTGAACCTATGTCCGTGATCCCGTGGCTGGCTGGTCTGCCGACACCGATCGCGATCGCACTATTCATCGCGTTGTTGATGAGCGTGGCACAACTGTTCCTCGCCGGTGTCCTCGCCATCAAGGGACGCTCCGCCATGCGACACCAGCCACCGATCGGAGGCGAGTCGGAATACCTGTGGGTCTTCTTCGTGCCTGCCCTGAACGAAGAGGTGACGATCGCGGACACAGTCCAACGTCTCGTGGACCTGAAGGTCACTAACAGGGTGATGATGATCATCGATGACGGCTCGACCGATGACACACCCCGGATGCTGAGCCAAATCAACCATCCCGACCTGTCCGTCCTGCGCCGAAATCCCCCCAACGCCCAACAAGGCAAAGGTGCCGCACTGAACAACGCCTGGGCGGTGCTGCACGAACGGCTATCGACCGATCCTCGTTGGTCGGCCTTCCCGCCGGAACGCGTGTTGGTGACGGTCGTGGATGCCGATGGTCGCCTCGATAGCGATTTCGCCGACGCGGTTGCCGGTCACTTCCAGGACCCGGCCATCGGAGGCGTGCAATTGCGGGTGGAGATCTACAACACCTGGAGCGTTCTCGCGCGCTTGCAGGACGTCGAGTTTCGGGTCTACGGAGCGCTCTACCAAATGGGTCGGGCGGCATGGGGAACATCGGGAATGGGCGGTAACGGACAGATCAATAGGCTCTCCGCGCTCGATGACGTTGCCCGGCATAACGGGGAAGTCGGCGAGGCCGTGCCATGGCGCGACCGGTTGACCGAGGACCAGGACCTCGGCATCTCCCTGCTCGCGTGCAATTGGCGTGCTGGACAGGAATTGCGTGCAGCCGTGCACCAGCAGGGGCTAGCTAATCCTCGGCGATTGCTGCGTCAGCGGACGCGCTGGGCGCAAGGCTGTCTGCAGGCATCCCGTCGCATTCGGGTACCGCTGGTGGCGCGGATCCCACTGCTTGCGAAGGCCGAATACGTGCAGTGGCTGCTCCAACCGATCATCCAGTTCTACGTCGGGTTGATGCTGTTGCTTTCTATAGCCCTAGTGGTCGTCTACGGCATCACCGCGCTCCCCTTCGACGAACCGTGGGAGGTGGCCGTCGTCCTCTTCCTATCTCTCGGCGGAACGAGCCTGGGGTGCATCGTGGCTTGGGTTCGCACCCAGTCGGCCGGCCTATGGCGCGGACTAGCGTGGTCGATTCCCTACGCCCTCTACAGCTGGTTCATGATGCCGGTCTACGTAAGGGCGATGTTCCGGGAGGTAACCGGACGATCCGCGTGGGCCAAGACGGCGCGCGAACCACTTTCCCGACCGACCTAGAAGGCAGCTGCTAGGTGCGTTCGTGCCCTGTGCGCCGCAGCCACCACAAACCGACTATGGGCAGCACCAGCGGAATGAACAGGTACCCACTGCCGAAGTTGGACCACACGGTGGCGTCCGGGAATGCGCTGGGGAAGATCACACTGATCGCCCCGATGATCAAGACACCGGCCAATTCGATGGCCAC
>CAJXNV010000089.1 GCA_913057155.1 uncultured Actinomycetes bacterium
GTGTTGAACGGCATCGGAATGAATCCGCCGAGCCACTTCACCAACTCCCACATGAGAACGACGATGCCGATTCCCGCTAGGGCCCACAGGGTGGAGATCCCCCCGTTACGAAGGCGTCTAGCAAGACCGCTCGAGCGTTTGTTGCCCGCAGGCGAGCGCTGCTCGAGAGTCGCAGCGTTGCTCACGTGTGTTTCTCCTCGATGTCGTGAATGTGACGGTGGGTGAACATCGGTCGGTGCCGATGACGGCTAGGACTTGGCCAGCACCGTCTCCTGGATGCCGGGGATGACCTTCTCGCCGTAGGCGGCGAGGGTGGCGTCCTTGTTGTCGTGCTGGAGGTACACCGCGAACTGGTCGGCACCGAGCGCCTTGAGTTCCTCGAGGCGACGGATGTGATCCTCGGGGGTGCCGATGATGCAGAACCGGTCGACGATCTCGTCGGGCACGAAGTCGGCGTGGGTGTTGCCCGCCTGTCCGTGCTGGTTGTAGTCGTAGCCCTGCCGGTTCTTGATGTAGTCGGTGAGAGCCTGCGGAACCGCACCGGATTCCCCGTAGCGCGAGACGATGTCCGCCACGTGGTTTCCGACCATCCCACCGAACCAACGCAGCTGCTCGCGGGCGTGGTCGTTTTGCTCCTTGGAGCCGTCGGTGATGTAGGCCGGAGCGGCGACGCAGTTGTAGACCGAATCGGCTTCGCGCCCGGCAGCGACCGCTGCTTCGCGCACTGTTCCGATCGTCCACTCGGCGATGGAGGGATCGGCGAGCTGCAGGATGAATCCATCGCCCACCTCACCGGTCAGCGCGAGGACCTTGGGACCGTAGGCGGCCACCCACACCTCGGCGCGGGAGTCCCCTGCCCAAGGCAGGCGCAAGGTGGATTCCTTGTAGTCGATCGCCTCGCCGTTGACCAGGCCCTTGATGTCGATGACGGCCTGGCGCAACTCGGCGACGGTCACCGGCTTGCCGTTCGTCACGCGGACGGCCGAATCGCCTCGGCCGATACCGATGACGGTTCGGTTGCCGTACATCTCGTTGAGCGTGGCGAAGACCGAGGCGGTCACGGTGATGTCCCGGGTGGCCGGGTTGGTCACCATCGGACCGATCTTGATCTTGCGGGTCTCATCGAGGATCTTGCTGTACAGCACATACGGCTCCTCCCACAGGATGTGGGAGTCGAAGGTCCACACGTAGTCGAAGCCGTAGGTCTCCGCCCGACGGGCGAGGTCGACCACCCGTGCGGCCGGGGGAGTGCACTGCAATACGACGCCGATGTCCATAGTTGCTCCTGCTCGTTTCGAAGGGGATAGATCTAGCGGGTCTGCGGGAAACCGAGGTCGACCGAGGAGGTCGCCGGATCCGGCCACCGCGAGGTGACGGTCTTGGTGCGGGTGTAGAAATCGATACCCGCGGGCCCGTACATGTTGGCGTCGCCGAACAGCGATGCCTTCCATCCCCCGAAGCTGTAGTAGGCGACCGGCACCGGGATCGGCACGTTGATACCGACCATGCCGACCTGGATGTCGAACTGGAACCGCCGGGCGGCTCCGCCGTCGCGGGTGAAGATCGCGGTGCCGTTGCCGTACTGGTGATCGTTGATCAACTGCACGGCTTCGTCGTAGGTATCCACCCGGGTAACCGACAGGACCGGGCCGAAGATCTCCTCGTCGTAGGCCTTCATGCCCGGCTTGACGCTGTCGATCAGCGACGGTGCCAGGAAGAAGCCGTCCTTGGGAAGGTCGTTCTCGCGACCATCGACCACCACGTTGGCGCCTTCGGCCGGAGCGCCCTCGATGTAGGAGGCGACCTTGTCGCGATGCTCGCGCGTGATCAGCGGACCCATCTCGGCGTCCGGATCGGTGCCCGGTCCCACCTTCAGCTTGGGTAGGCGAGCGGCGATCGCATCGACGAGCTTGTCGCCGACATCGCCGACGGCGACGACTACCGAGATCGCCATGCAGCGCTCGCCGGCCGAGCCGTAGCCCGCGCTGACCGCGGCATCGGCAGCCATGTCGATGTCCGCATCCGGCAGCACCACCATGTGGTTCTTCGCACCACCGAGCGCCTGCACGCGCTTTCCGTTGGCGGTGCCGGTGGAGTAGATGTACTTGGCGATCGGCGTGGAACCGACGAAGGAGACCGCGGAGATATCCGGATGGTCGAGGATGCGATCCACCGCGACCTTGTCGCCTTGCACGATGTTGAACACGCCCTCGGGCAGTCCGGCCTGCTTGAGCAGGTCGGCGACGAACATCGAAACCGACGGATCCTTCTCACTTGGCTTGAGCACGAAGGTGTTGCCGGTGGCGATCGCATTGGCGAACATCCACATCGGCACCATCGCGGGGAAGTTGAACGGTGTGATGCCGGCGACTACGCCCAGTGGTTGCCGGATGGAGTACACGTCCACACCGGTGGAGGCCTGCTCGGAGAAGTTGCCCTTCATCAGTTGCGGGATGCCGCAGGCGAACTCGATGTTCTCGATTCCGCGGGCGAGCTCACCGGCGGCGTCGCTGGGCACCTTGCCGTGTTCGGAGGACACCAGGTTCGCGATGTGGTCGCGGTTCTGCACGACCAACTCGTGGAACCGGAACATCACCTCGGCACGCTTGGACAGCGAGGCCGAGCGCCAGGTGGTGAATGCCTCCTTGGCTGCCGCGACGGCAGCGTCGACCTCGGAGACACTGGCCAGGCCGACCTGGGCCTGCTGTTCGCCGGTCGCGGGGTTGTAGACCGGGCCGAAGTTGCCGGAGGTGGATCCCACCTCGGCGTTGTTGATCCAGTGATTGATGGTGCGCAACTGCTTCTCCTTTGGATGGAAGGTTCGAAGGTGGAAAGCCGATCAGGTCAGGTACTGGTTCATGCCGCGCTTGAGGAACTGGCCGTGACCCTTGGTGCCGGTGTAGGCATCGTTCTCGATGACGACCTTGCCGCGCGAGAGCACCGTGTCGACCTTGCCGTCGATGTCGAAGCCCTCCCAGGCTGCGTGATCCATGTTCATGTGGTGCTTCTTGTGCAGGCCGATCTCGGTGCGGGCGGCTGGGTCGTAGACGACGACGTCGGCATCCGAGCCGGGGGCGATGATGCCCTTGCGCGGGTAGAGCCCGAACATCCGAGCCGGTGTGGTCGCGGTGATCTCGACCCAGCGCTCGAGGGTGATCTCACCGTCGACGACGCCTTGGTAGATCAGGTCCATGCGGTGTTCGACCGAGCCGATGCCGTTGGGGATCTTGGCGAAGTTGCCGAGTCCGAGTTCCTTTTGCTCCTTCATGCAGAAGGGGCAGTGGTCGGTCGAGACGATCGAGAGATCATTGGTGCGTAGGTAGCGCCACAACTCCTCTTGATGGTGCTCGGCCTTCGCGCGCAGCGGGGTCGAGCACACGTACTTCGCGCCCTCGAAGCCCGGCTGGGACAGGTGGTCCTCCAAGGACAGGTACAGGTACTGCGGGCAGGTCTCACCGAAGACGTTGAGGTCCTCGTCCCGGGCGTCCTGCACGACCTTGACCGCCTGCTTGGCCGACATGTGCACGATGTACAGCGGGGTGCCGGTCATCTTCGCCAGCATGATCGCGCGGTTGGTCGCCTCGGCTTCGGTCTCCCAGGGGCGGGTCAACCCGTGGTACTTGGGATCGGTGTTGCCGGCGGCGAGCGCCTGCTGGACCAGGACGTCGATCGCGATGCCGTTCTCGGCGTGCATCATGATCGTCGATCCGTTGTTCGCGGCGGTCTGCATGGCGCGCAGCACCTGGCCGTCGTCGCTGTAGAACACGCCCGGGTAGGCCATGAACAGCTTGAAGCTGGTGATTCCCTCGGCCACGAGTTCGTCCATCGCCTTGAGGGATTCATCGTCGACCCCGCCGATGATCTGGTGGAAGCCGTAGTCGATGGCGCATTCGCCATCGGCCTTGGCGTGCCAGGCGGCCAGGGAGTCCTGCACCCGCTCGCCCTGCTTTTGCACCGCGAAGTCGATGATCGTCGTGGTGCCGCCCCAGGCCGCCGCCCGGGTACCGGTCTCGAAGGTGTCCGAGGCGAAGGTGCCGCCGAAGGGCAGCTCCATGTGGGTGTGGACGTCGACGCCACCGGGGATGACGTACTTGCCGGCCGCATCGATCACCTTCTCGGCGCTGGCCTCGAGGTCACCGAGGGAGCGATCACCGGGTGCGATGACCGCGGCGATGGTCTCGCCGTCGATCAGGACATCGGCGGAGTAGCTGCCGGTGCTGGATACGACGGTGCCGTTCTTGATCAAGATGGTCATGGACTGCTCCTTACCTGGTGCCTTACCTAGCGCGTGCTGTCGAATCGATCCTTACGGGCGGACGAGGTCGTCGTAGGCATCCGGACGGCGATCGCGGTAGAACGCCCACCGGTTGCGCACGGTGGTGATCAGATCCAAGTCCAGATCCCGGACGATGAGCTCGGACTTGTACGGATCACCCTTGTCCCCAACGTAGTTGCCTTCGGGGTCCACGAAGTAGGACTGACCGTAGAAATCGTCGTCGCCGAGGGGTTCGATGCCCACCCGGTTGATCGCCCCGACGTAGTACTCGTTGGCCACGGCGGCGGCCGGCTGCTCGATGCTCCACAGGTACTGCGAGAGCCCGCGGGAGGTGGCCGAGGGGTTGAACACGATCTGGGCGCCGTTCAGGCCGAGGGCGCGCCAGCCTTCGGGGAAGTGGCGGTCGTAGCAGATGTAGACGCCGACCTTGCCCACGGCGGTGTCGAAGACGGGGTAGCCGCCGTTGCCGGGGCGGAAGTAGAACTTCTCCCAAAAGCCGTTCACGTGCGGGATGTGCTGCTTGCGGTACTTGCCGAGGTAGGAGCCGTCGGCGTCGAGCACCGCGGCGGTGTTGTAGAGGAATCCGGGGCCGGCGTCCTCGTAGACGGGCAGCACCATGACCATGTTCAGTTCGCGGGCTAGGGCCTGGAAGCGCTCCACGACCGGGCCGGGCACGGCCTCGGCGTACTCGTAGAACTGGGTGTCTTGCACCTGGCAGAAGTACGGCCCGTAGAACAACTCCTGGAAGCAGATCACCTGCACGCCTTGCCCGGCTGCCTCTCGGGCGTACTCCTCGTGCTTGACGATCATCGACTCTTTGTCGCCGGTCCAATCGGTCTGCACTAGTGCGGCGCGCACGATGCTCATGGTCTCTCCTGCCTGGTTCATGGGGCGCGGTGAGCGCTCCCTCGGTTTTGTGATTTCGAACCCTAGACGCAAGTCATTGTGTTACAACACCGTTTTGACAAACTTGTTACAGCGAAGTTCCACGGGAGAAACTCCGGCAACGGAAGGTGGCCGCATGACCGTCTCGATACCGGCCTCGGGCACCAATGTGCCGGCCGACTCGGTCGTGGCGTTCGTCGAGGACAAGTCCCCCCGGGGTATCGCCGCCGCCGTCCACCGGATGATCCGCGCCGAGCAGATCGGCCCGGGTGACCGACTGCCCACCGTGCGCGAGCTCGCGATGGCGCTGAGCATCAGCCCGGCCACCGTCAGCGAGGCCTGGCAGGCCCTCGGCTCGGTGGGGGCGATCCAGGCCCGCGGGCGAGCGGGCACCTTCGTGCGCGATGTCGCCGAGCCCACCCGGCCCACCCGCTACCTGGGTATCGCCGGCGCCCCGAGCGACGGCGCCGCCATCGACCTATCCACCGGAACCCCCGACCCGGCGCTGCTCCCGGCGCTGCACGAGGCCATCGAGCGCTTCACCTCCGGGGCCACCGCGTGGACCTCGAGCTACCTCGATGAGCCGGTGCTGCCCGCGCTGCACGAGCACCTGGAGTCCTCCTGGCCCTTCCGCGCCCAGCGACTGACCGTGGTCGACGGTGCGCTGGATGCGCTGTCGCGCATCGTGGATCAGATCGTCGGCCTCGGGGATCGCGTGGTGATGGAATCGCCGGGCTTTCCACCGCTGATCGACATGCTCGATCGAGCCGGCGCCGAGGTCATCCCGGTGGCGATGGACGAGCAGGGCGTGATCCCCAGCGAACTCACCGCCGCCTTGGCGCTCGCCCCGGTGGCCGTCTTCGTCCAGCCGCGGGCGCAGAACCCCACCGGTACTTCCATGACCCGCCTGCGCTCCAGCCAACTCGCCGAGGTGCTCGCCGGCAGCCGCGCGTGGGTGATCGAGGACGACCATTGCGGGGACATCTCCATCGCCGACGACGTCAGCATCGGGCAGTTCCTCCCCGAGCGCTGCGTCCACATCCGCAGTTACTCCAAGTCCCACGGACCGGATCTGCGGATCGCGGCCGTGGGTGGTTCGGCCGAGGTCATCGATCCGCTGGTGGCGCGCCGGATGCTCGGCCCGGGTTGGACGAGCCGGTTGCTGCAGGCGGTGCTGCTGGAACTGCTCACCCACGCCGATCCGCAGCGCGCCGTCAGCGACGCCCGGGTCGCCTACGCCCGGCGCGGCACTTGGCTGCGCGAGAAGCTGAAGGATCGTGGCGTGGACACCAGTCCCGGCGATGGCATCAACGTGTGGGTTCCGGTAGCCGACGAACGCAGCGCTCTGATCACCTTGGCCGCTTCGGGCATCCGGGTGGCACCCGGGAGCCCGTTCCTGGTCGGGTCGGATGGCCCGAGTACCAGCGGGCTGCGGATCACCACCGCGATGCTGTCGGATGACGAGGCCGACATCGACGAGATCGCCGATGCCATCGCCCGCGCGGCGGGCACTACCGCCGGTTCGGCCCGCTGAGGATTCAGCCGAACAACTTCGCGGTCGCCAACCGATCGACTTTGCCCGAGTGCGTGGTGGGTAACGACGACGCCACGAATACCGATTTCGGCTTCTTCGCCCCGGACAGTTGCTCGGCGGCGAACGCACGCACCTGCTCTTCGCTGACGTCACCACCGATCGCCACGCATACCCGTTGGCCCCACTGCTCATCCGG
>CAJXNV010000090.1 GCA_913057155.1 uncultured Actinomycetes bacterium
CTAGTCGCCGAGCCAACGCACGAGGTCGGATTCGGTGACGATGCCCACGAGGCGTCCGTCGGGCTCGACAACGGGTACGGCTTCGATGGTGGAGTGGGCCATCACGTTGGCGGCCTCTTGCGGGGCGGCCTGAGGTCCGATGGAGGCGACTGGCACGCGGGCGAGCACATCGGAGACTCGCTTGGCGGACAGGTGCTCGGCGGTGGCCGGGACCTCGGCGAGGATGTTGCGATCGCTGAGGACGCCCACGCTTTGTCCGAGCTTGTCGATGACCACCAGATGACGAAGGCCCGAGACGAAGAGCAGTTGCCAGGCATCCCACAAGGTCTCGTCGATCTCGACGGTCAGCACCGGTTGGGACATGATGTCGCGAACCAGGATCTTGTTCGGGGTGGACGCGGGTGCGCTCATGTTCATTCACCTTCCTTCGCGGGAAGCGGAACAACGAGAACAGGAACATTGGCCTTGTGGAGGACGGCGTTGCTGACCGATCCGAGGACAGCGGACAAGAACGCACCGCGACCGCGGGTGCCTACGGCGATCATCGCTGCACCCGGTTCTTGATCCAACAGCGCCTTGGGTGCCGGCCCGCGCACTAGGTGCTCGCGGACGGGAACATCGGGGTAGCGCTCACGGTGGCCGGCGAGGACCTCGGCGGAGAGGCGTACTTCGTCTTCGGCCACCTCGGCAACGGGCAACGGGATGACCCCCTGCGGGCTTTCGATGAGCTCGTAGGCGGGGACATCCCAAGCGTGCACCGCAACGAGTTCCCAGCCGTGGAAGCTCGCGAGCTCGAAGGCGGCCCCCAGCGCTGCCTCGGAGTTCTTCGAACCATCGATGCCGACGACGATGCTGTTCGCCTCCGCGCGCGGCTCCCCACGCCAGATGACGACGGGGCATTCGGCGTTGGCTGCGACCTGCGAGCCCACCGAGCCGAGCAGCAAGCCGGTGAAACCGCCGGTGCCGCGGGAGCCGAGCACGAGTAGGTGCGCGGACTGGGAAGCTTCGATCAGCAGGCCGCCGGGAGTGGCGACGTCCACGGAGATCTCGATGTCCTCACACGGAAGTTGCTCGGCCAAGGCACGCAGTTGCTCAGCGGCGTCGGCCCGCAGTTCGTCGAGGAAGTCGAAGGCAGGAGGAATGCCGAAGCCACCGATCGTGGCCGCCGGCAGCACGGCACTGGCGAGGGTGAGGCCCCGGCCGGTGAGGGAGGCTTCCTTCGCCGCCCAGCGCGCCGCGGCGTGCGCTGGTTCGGATGCATCGACTCCAACGACGATGCGCCCAGCCCACAAAGCAGGTGCCTGTTCAGCCATACACCCAGCATTCCTGTTGGCCGGGGCCCCGGGAATAGCAGTGGGACCCAGGAAATAGGGACTTAGGTCCCTATTTTTTCCAAGCCCTGTCGCGAATCAGCGTCCGTATTACGGGTGAGGGCCGCGATCGTGGCGAGGATCGGCAACAGCATGATCAGCGAGGCGATCATGAACATGGCGGTGTAGATCTCGCCGGTGTTGCCCAGCAGCGGCTTGACGAGCGTGGCGGCCATGAAGATCGCGTACATGACAACGGCCTGGTAGGCGAACTGCTTCGGGACCGGGCGGGCGATCATCTGCGCGGGAGTCTTCCGCAGCAGGAGGAGCCCGACCAGGATGGTGAACACGAAGATCGTGCCGACCCAGCCGTAGAAGTTGTGGATCGGGACTCCGAAGTAGGCGCCGCCGTCCACCCAGGTCCAATCGCCCTTGACCGTGGAGGAGATCGGGTCGAGCGCCAGATCGTTGAAGGTCATGATCAGCGCCGTCATCGCGGCCACGAGGACCAGGCGCCATCCGGTGATGCGTTCATAGAGTCCGTTGATGCCGCCACCGGCGATGATGCGCGCCAAGACGTAGCTGGTGTAGCCCATCGCGAAGTAGGCGAGCATCACCAGCGGTGGCACCTTGCCGATCAGGGGTCCGAGCAGGGTGTCGGAGTAGTAGTAGTCGCCGAAGACGAGACCGGTGTGCGTTCCGATGAATTCGGACAGGTAAGAGACCCCGAACACGATCACGAAGCCAAGGAGCGCAGTACGCCACCCCGCCCAGGTGGACCAGTGCACGAGGGCGAAGATCACCTGCATCTCGCCGAGGATCAGCATGATCGCCGGGTTGGTGCCTTCCGGCATGAGTGTGTAGACGAAGGCGAGGGCCAGGATCGCCCACAGCAGCCACAGGCGGCGATGGGTGATGTGCGTCGTCGTTGTGGTTGCTAGTTGGCTGGCCATCTACTCGAGCCCTCCTTCGAAGATGAGTCGGTACATAGCCGGACCTTCGACCACGAGCCAGAGCACGATGAAGCCGATGGCGCCGTAGCGCACGATCAGCCAGGGTCGGCGGGCATCGGGAGTATCGGCATTGTCGGCCTTGTACCAAGCGATGAGGACGGCGATGCCGGCAACGATGGCACCGACGTTGATCCACAGCATGGTGGATGACCCTATCCATCGAAGCGCACACGTTCGGGTTTACCTGCGAGAAATAATTGTACAGATTTACCGAAATCTGATGTACATTATAGGTGTGGAGGTGAGTGTTACCGACTTTCGAGCGGAACTGGCGTCGTGGATCCAGGCTGCGCGCGATGGCGACGATGTGACGATCACCGAACACGGGACACCGGTAGCGCGCTTGGTGACGATCGACGCGGCAAGCACCATCGATGAGTTGACCGATCGCGGGATCATCGCTCGATCATCGGCGCCCAAGCGGAAGTCCGCCCGGATGCGCGGGCGCGCGAAGTCCACATCCTCCGTCGCCGATCTCCTGGTCGAGCAACGGCGCTGAGCGTGCTGGTCGTCTACTTCGATGCCAGTGCCCTGGTCAAACTCGTTATCGACGAAGACGGCTCGGATATCGCAGCGGAATTGTGGGACTCCTGCGATGCGGCTCTGGCCAGTCGTCTCGCCTACCCGGAAGTGCGTGCGGCGCTAGCGGCAGCCGAAAGAAGCGGTCTGATCACTTCACGAGACGAGCGACGGGCGGCTCGCGAGTGGCAGGAGTTCTGGGCGGGCATTCGCCCCGTCGAACTGTCGAGCGAAGTCGAACAGCGCGCCGGTGAGCTGGCTTCCGCGCTTGCATTGCGCGGGGCGGATGCAGTCCACCTCGCGAGCGCTCTGACCCTTGGGATCACCGAGGTTGTCGTCGCGGCGTGGGACAAGCGGCTGCACGCTGCAGCCATCGCCTCGAGTTTGGCAGTAGCCCCGGCGCGGCTGGACTAGCCGGAGGCGAACCCGCGGGTTGCGAACCAGGCCACGCTGGTGAACAGGTACAGCAGCGTGATGACACCCACGGTGTTCCAGATGATGGCGTCGGATCCCTTCACCCCGCGGAAGACCTTGACGAAGGCGATCACCATGAACACCAGCGCCACGATCGCCCCTTGGATGGGCAGCACATCGGGCGTCCCGTCCCACATATGGGCCCCCTTCCTCGAGGAGTCGCGCGCGAGGCGCTGCCGACGTACGGTCAGCAGGTGACCACATTCGCCCCCATCCCGCCACCGGAACTGCCCCGTACGAGGGCCGATCTGCTCTCCCGCGGCTATCAGCCCCGCTCGGTGAAGGCCGAGATGCAAGAGAATCTGCTGGGCCGGCTGCGCGATGGCCTGACCACCCTGCCTGGCATCGTCGGCTTCGAGGACACCGTGGGCCCGCAGGTGGAGCGGGCACTGCTCGCCGGCCACGATTTCGTACTGCTGGGGGAGCGCGGGCAAGGCAAGACGCGACTTATTCGCTCGCTCATCGGGCTGCTGGATGAGTGGATGCCCTACGTCGAGGGTTGCGAGATCAACGACGAACCGACCGCCCCGGTATGCGCGCGGTGCCGGCGACTGGCCGAGGAGATGGGCGATGACCTCCCGATCGCCTGGCGGCACCGCAGTGAACGCTACGGCGAGAAGCTCGCCACCCCGGACACCTCGGTAGGCGACCTGGTCGGTGACATCGATCCGGTGAAGGTGGCCGAGGGGCGCAGCCTCGGAGATCCGGAGACCATCCACTACGGCCTGGTCCCGCGCACCAATCGCGGGATCTTCGCGATGAACGAACTGCCCGATCTGGTGGAACGCATCCAGGTCGCGCTGCTCAACGTGCTCGAAGAGCGTGACATCCAGGTGCGTGGCTACAACCTGCGCCTGCCGCTGGACATGCTGGTGGTTGCCTCGGCCAACCCCGAGGACTACACCAATCGCGGGCGCATCATCACCCCGCTGAAGGACCGCTTCGGCGCTGAGATCCGCACGCACTACCCACTCGACCTCGAACTCGAAGTGCAACTGCTAGAGCAGGAGGCCGACATCCATGCGGTGATCCCGCGGCATCTGCTCGATGCGGTAGCGCGTTTCGCTCGCGGGGTGCGCGAGTCCCAGGCGATCGATCAGCGCAGCGGTGTCTCAGCGCGCTTTTCCATCGCGTGCGTGGAGGAACTCTCCGGAGCCGCGCTTCGTCGCTCGGCGATCGCCGGTGACGACGAGCCGGTTGCTCGGGTGGGTGACCTCGTGGACATCGTCCCTTCCCTGCGCGGCAAGGTCGAGTTCGATGTCTCCGAGGAGGGCTACGAAGAGGAGACGCTCGTTCTGCTGGCGCGGCAGGCGACCGCCGATTCCTGGAAGGCGCTGCTCGGCGGTCAGGAGGCGCGACCGTTCCTGACGCACCTTGTGCAGTGGTTCGACGAAGGCAACACCCTGGCCACTTCCGATGTCATGAGTGCGCGGGCGATCCTCGATGCCATTGGCCCGATGGAGGGTCTCGGTGCGGTGGTCTCGGCGGCCGAGCCGGGCATGGCCGAATCACCCGGGTTGGCCGCTGCGGTGATCGAGTTCGCCGCCGAAGGCTTGTGGTTGACCAGGCGGATCGACAAGGACGACGACGGAGACGTTGTCACCTACGCCAGCAACGTGGTCGAGGACGAGTTCGGGGACGACGACGCCTCATGAGCTCGCGCCGTCCCGGACGTCCCCGCCGTCCCTACCGGCCCCGCCGCGGGCGCTACGGCGCATTCCACGGTGGGCCGGATCCGCTCGCCGCCCGCGCCGATGCCGGTGCTGGAGTGGATGAGATCGGCAAGCGCATCCTCGAGGGACAGTCCGTGCGCGATGCCCTGCGTGATGTCCTGCGGGCAGGCAGCCAAGGCCGGCGCGGGCTGTCGCAGATGTCCCGCGAGTTGCGCAAGCGACACAAGGAGCTGAGCAAGTCCGGTCGGATGGACGGCCTGATGAGCGATCTGCGCGAGATGCTCGACCAAGCGCTCGATGCGGAAAAGCGCGAACTGTTCCCCGATCCATCCGATGATGCGCGCTTCGCCGAGGCCATGCTCGATGCGCTACCGGAGGATGTGCCGCGCGCGATGCAAGAGCTCGACAAGTACCCGTGGCGCTCGGATGAAGCGCGGGACATCTACGAGCAGATGAAGGATCGGCTGCGCCGCGATGTGATCGATCAGCAGTTCGCCGGGCTGACGCAGTCGGTGGAGAACATGTCCGATCCGGCTACGCAGCAGGCGATGGCCGAGATGATGAACGACCTCAACGATCTGCTCGATAAGCATCGTCAAGGTCAGGCAAGCGAGCAGGACTACCAGGATTTCCTCGACAAGCACCGCGACTTCTTCCCCAATGCCCCGGAAACCCTCGATGAGTTCATCGACGAAATGGCTCGCCAGTCCGCCGCGATGCAGCGCATGCTCGAATCGATGACCCCCGAGCAACGCGCCGAGCTCGCCGAGGCGATGCAGCAGGCGCTATCTGACATGGGGCTGCAAGAACAGATGGGGAGGCTGCAAGACAACCTGCAGGCGCTGCGCCCGGAGTTCTCGCGGTCCCGAGGCCCAGGCCTAACCGGGGAGAACTCACTCGGCCTGCCCGATGCCACGCGGGCTTTGGCCGAGATGGCGGATCTGGAGTCCCTCAACTCCCAGTTGGGCGACGCCGATGCGATGAGCGACCTCGACCAGATCGATGCCGAAGCACTCGAACGGGCCCTGGGTCGCAATGCCCGTGATGACCTCGAAGCGATGCAGCAGATGCAGCGGGAACTCGAGACGCAGGGCTTCCTGACCAGTGACGGTGACACCTTGAAACTCAGCCCCAAGGCGATCCGGCGTATCGGGCGCACCGCCCTGCGCGAGGTTTTCGACCAACTCGAGGGAACCGAGCGCGGCGATCACGGTATGCAGCGCACCGGAGCGGCCGGCGAGCCCACCGGCACCCATCGCGCCTGGCGTTTCGGTGACGAGGAGTCAATCGACGTGGTGCGCACCGTCCAGAACGCGACCTATCGGCAGTTGGCGACGAACACGAGCGCGGGCTTGAGTTCGGAGGATTTCGAGATCGCCGAGACCGAGACCGTCACCCGCGCGGCGGTTGCGCTACTCGTGGATCAGTCCTTCTCCATGGTCATGAACGACACCTGGAGCGCGGCCAAGACGATGGCAATGGCCCTGCATTCGCTGACCTCCACGAGTTATCCGCTCGATGCGCTGCAGGTGATCGGATTCGCGAACATGGCCCGCGCTCTGGATCCGATGGAGATCCCCGATCTGGAAGCCAGCGAGATCCAAGGAACCAACTTGCAGCACGCATTGATGCTCGCGGGGCGTTTCCTGGACAAGCACCCGGGCTCGCAGCGGATCGTCATGGTCGTCAC
>CAJXNV010000091.1 GCA_913057155.1 uncultured Actinomycetes bacterium
ACTGACCGCACGCTAGGCACTGATGCGCACGGTTGCGACCCCGGAGATGCGGGAGATCGCGAAGGTACGCACCTGTTCCTCGTGGTGGTCGTAGGCCGTGAGGGAACCGCCCCCGAGGCGAATCGGATCCACGAGCAGGAGCGCGGTGCTGCCGTCCGATTCCGCATGGGAGATACGCACCGTTTCGTGGTGGTCGATCGAATAGCGCAAGGCGGCCACCACCGCCGCACCTTCCATCGTGGGGATCTCCTCGTTCGCCAACTCGGCGACGATCTGCGGGATGTGCCGCTCGTCGCGAGCCCGCAGGATGTCCAGTGCCTTCTCGACCCGGGTGGGCGAGGCCTTGATCGGGGCGTGCCGAACCGGAGTCGGTGCAGCGGGAGCGGTGTGCAACTGCCGAGGCGCGGGAATCTTGCGGGAGGCGTCGTTGATCAAGTACGCGACGGGCTGGGGTAGTCCCTTGGATCCGATGCCGGCGAGGAACTGCTGCCAACTATCCGGGTCGGGTTCGATACTCAGCGCCCGCTTGATCGACGCATTGGTCAAGCGGAAGACCGTCGCGTGTCCGCGGGACTCGACATCGGCGATCATGCGCAACCTGCGACCCAGCGCGGGCTCGAGCGGGCCGGGGGCCACGATCGTGTGGTCGGCTTGGATGTGGACTCGGTCGACCTCACTCGGCAGCGTCCGTGCGATCGATGATGCCAGCGCCGCGCTCGCGGCATCCGATGCCAGCGATCGACCGGCGTCGGTGAGGACACCGTCGACGAGGATGCCCAACTGCTCGGCTTCGGTCCATGTCGCCTCGAGGACCTCGGTGCGCCGGGTTCCCCGACGACGCGGCCAGCGGTAGTCGACGATCGCGAGCGCCGTTGGAAGATCGCAGGCGCGCTCGGCGTCGGTGAGCACGGCCAGCAGGTGCGAGCGCCAGGTGCGGATCAGTGCGTTATCGGTATCGACGAGTGGGCGATCGCCCGTGATGCTGGCTCGATCCCGCCAGGCGCGAGCGATCACGGCCCAACGTTTGGCCGCCGGATCGCTACCCCAGGATTCGAAGGCGGCCGTGGGCATCCACCCGATGTCCGATCCGGTCGATCCTTGGGCTACCAGCCCGGCGTTCCAAGCGAGGTCCAAGCAGATCGTGATCTCCTCCTTGGGCCTACCCAACGACGCAGCCAGCGCCTCCAGCGCCCGAGCCGACAACCCGCCCGAGCGCAAGACGGGGCCGGGCGTTAGGGCCCACAGATCACCGATCTCCTCGATGGTCTCGATCAACTCCTGGGCCACGATTCCCCCGCGGACATCGGCCTGTTCGATCGCGGTGGCGTCGATACGCGCGTGATCGGCGTTGCAGCTCGGGGCTGGCCAGGTGGGGACGGGTGCCGCGGCGACCTGATCGCGTACGGCGGTCACCACGTGGAGTCGCTCGTCGGTTCCCCACAGCAGTGCGGCCAAGCGCAACTGCTCCACCGCATCCCGCGCTGGGGTGCGGACCGATTCGTCGGATACCTCGCTCACGATCGCATCGACTATCTGCTCGAGGGTCGTGGGTTCGGTCGTGGTCTGCTCGCTCGCGATGCGCAAGGCGAAGTGGTGCAGGCAGTCGACGGTGTCCAAGTACCGGGCGATGGAGGGGCTGGTTGCCGCGCGCGTGGTCAGTGCCCGCATGTCGGAAGGGACCGGATGCAAGAGGTCGGGTCGGGAGGTGAGCAGCCGCGAGATGTCGTCGTCGCTACGTCCGCGGAGATCCTCCGCGAGGGTCTTGGGTTGCGGCGAGGAGGAATGGGAAGGGGAAGGGGACATCCGTCCTAGGTTACGCGGGTGCTCCGGCGCGATCGCGCGGAGCGTACGAGGCCGGTGAGGACCAAGGCGATGCCCACGCCGGTGAGCATGGACAAGAACCACCACACCCCCGACAGCTGTAGCGAGGGGATCACCAGGGGCGCGATGGCGACGAGCGTGCACGCCAGACCGACCACGGTCACGGCGATGCCGATTCGCAGCAGGCGGTCTCCCGGAGCGGCTTGCATGGCCCTAGTATCTCGTGAGGCGGCAGTTTCGGCTGCCCGGAAGCAGCGTCGTCAGCGAGGAGAAGGCCGTGCCTACCGGAACAGTGAAGTGGTACGACTCCGAAAAGGGGTTCGGCTTCATCACCGCCGACGACGGCGAGGATGTCTTCGTCCATGTGTCCACGTTGCCCGAGGGCGTCGCCGCCCTGCGGCCGGGAACCAAGGTCGACTTCGGCGTGGTCGACGGTCGGCGCGGCAAGCAGGCGCTCTCGGTGACCGTCTTGGAGACCCCGTCGGTGGCGAAGGGCTCCCGCAAGCCGGCAGACGACATGGCGGTGATCGTGGAAGACGTCATCAAGTTGCTCGATGGCGTGTCCGGTCAGTTGCGCCGCGGCAAGTACCCCTCGGATGAGATGGCGCGCAAGACCGCGGCGGTGTTGCGGGCGGTCGCCGACGACCTCGACATCTAGCCCCCGTTCCTGCGTCACTCATCGGGGTGCCGCCGCGGCGTGTCGCCCCGTCAAGTGACGCAGGAACGGGGGGCTTAGGCGCGGTCGAGTCGGAAGACCCAGATCCCCTTGGTGGACTCGCCGCGTCCGGCGACCACCTGGAGCAGCACGCCGTCCGCGGGTAGTTCCTGCAGATCGGGGTAGGTGAAGCGGAAGTAGGTGGTCTCCAGCGGCGTGCTGGTCAGTCGCTGCTGGCCGATGACCGGGGTCCAGCCTTGTTCGGCGACCTTCGGGTCGACGCTGATGCCGATCGTCTCGCCGGGCAGCACGGGTATCCGTGCGACGCCATCGCCGGTGCTCGCCTCGGTGATGACGTCCTGGGCGCAGTCGCCGGGTTCGAGTGAACTGGACTCGAAGGCCCAGCACACGGCCTCCCGCCATTCGGTCGTGGTGCCGGAGAAGACCGAGACGCCGGGCGCGGGCTTCTCGCAGCCGGTGAGCAGGAGACCGGCGGCAGCGGCGGTCGCGGCGAGTGCCACGAGGCGACGGGGCCGAGATACCGACAGTGATCGCATACCCCGACATTACCGCGAGTCTCCTGCGGTGCTCCGTTCGCTACGGCGGCCCTGCAACGGCCCTGCAACGGCCCTGGAATCGCCTTCGGATGACCCGTGGGCCACAATCGACCCGTGGCGACATCGACGAGCACCGGCACCAACTCCGCGCGGATGGATGCGGTGCTGCGCGATGCCCGCGAACTCGCGCACGACGCAGTGATCGACGAAGTCGGCGCCGCGCTCGTAGGTGATCACGTCGACTTCACGATGGATTCCGAGCGGTTGGGAACGCATACCTTCCAGTGCGCTGATCCGGCGTACGTCGGTTGGCGCTGGGCGGTTTCGGTCGCGCGGGCACCGCGGGCGAAGGCCGCGACCGTCTGCGAGGTCGTGCTGCTGCCGGGCCCGGATTCGCTGCTGGCCCCGGAGTGGGTGCCGTGGAGTGAGCGCATCCGTCCCGGCGATCTCGGCGTGGGGGACGTGCTACCCACGCCGCCGGAGGATGAGCGCCTTACGGCAGGACTCACCGGTGAGGACGAGATCGACGCGATCGTGGATCGTGACGAGCCGCGCGGCATGACGGGTTGGGAGGCCGGTCTCGGCCGTGCGCGTGTGCTGTCCGTCTTCGGGCGAGACGAAGCGGCGGAACGCTGGGACGGCGGGGAGTTCGGACCCCGCTCGGCGATGGCGGAGGCCTCGCCGAAGGCGTGTGCCACCTGCGGGTTCCTCATCCACGTAGCCGGACCCTTCTCGCGCGAGTTCGGCGTCTGCGCCAACCAGTTCTCGCCGGCCGACGGGAGATTGGTCTCCTTGGCCTACGGTTGCGGCGCACACTCCGAGATTGCCGAGCCGGCTCCCACCGACCATCGGTAGTCGAGGACTCCTCAGGCGACGGTGTCGTCCGCTCGGGTCTGAGAGACCTGCGCCATTCCCTCTTGGACGTTCACCCGCGACAGCAGGACGCCTCCGATGATGAAGAAGAACACGAGGAACAAGAGCGCTAGTCGGTAGGAACCGGCGAACTGCAGCGTCAACCCGAAGACCAGGGGACCGAGCACGGCACTAGCGCTGCCCGAGACCTCGAAGAGCGAGAAGTACTCGCCTTCTCGATCGCGCGGAACGAGTTGTGCGAAGAGCGATCGCGACAGCGCCTGACTTCCCCCGAGGACGAAACCGATGAATGCAGCCAAGATCATGAAGGCGATCGTGCTGCCGGCGGGGAGGATGTAAGCGACGCCGAGAACCACGCTCCACAACACGATGCTCGTCAGCACCACACGCTTCGCACCGATTGAGCGTGCCCATCTCCCGAGCAACAAGGCCCCGGCGATACCGACGACCTGCACGACGATTACCGCGGAGATGATCGTGGTGGTGTCGAGTCCTAGTTCGATATCGGCGTAGGTTGCCGAGAGCCCGATTACCGTCTGGATGCCGTCGTTGTAGAAGAAGAAGGCAACCAGGAAGAGCAAGGCTTGAGGGTAGGCACGCAGGTCACGGAAGGTACGGGCCAGTTGCCGGAATCCCACGACGGCCACAGGTTCTTGGGCTGGCTGCTTCGGGGGGCGATCCCTGAGTCGGGTAAGCGGGATGATCGTGAAGACCGCCCACCAGCCACCAGCGCTGAGGAGTGCCAGTCGTACTGCCGTGCTCTCCGCCAAGCCGAAGGACTCGTGGCCGAGGTAAAGGGCCAGGTTGACGATCAACAACAGCAGCCCGCCGGCGTATCCCATGGCCCAGGCGATCGAGGACACGCGATCTCGCTCCTGCGGTTCCGCGATTTCCGGAAGGAACGAGTTGTAGGCGACGATGGCGGAGCCGAAGGCCACGTTCGCGATGATGAAGAGCCCACCACCGAGCTGGTAGCCCGTGCCGTCGAGGAACCACAGCCCCATGACCGCGAGAGCGCCGATGTAGGCAGCCACGCCCATGACCAGTCGGCGGGACTTGGCGACGTCGGCGAGGGCTCCGACCACCGGCATGACCAGGATTTGAAGTGCTACCGATAACGAGACGATGTACGGGTAGTAGGACTCAGCGTTGACGGTCAGCACCCCGAATAACGTGATGCGTTGGCCTGCATCTTGGGCTTGCTGCGCGATGGTGGTCAGGTACGGGCCGAGGAAAACGGTGACAACGGTCGTGGAGAAGGCGGATGCCGCCCAGTCGTACCAGTACCAGCCACGCTGTTCGCGGCGCCGCGATGTCGCGCTCATCGGGCTTGGGTGGCCGCCATTCGTGCCCGCCGCCGCATGAGGAACGGAATACCGATCAGCCCGCTCAGCGCACCGATCGCGGCCACAGCCCACCACCACGTGCCTTCGGCGGGCGGTCCCATTGCGCCTTGCACGCTGAGAGTGACCAGAGCGATCATCCAGGCCACGGTGCCGATCAGGACTGCCGGCAACGCTGTCTGATCGGCTGATGGTTTCCCAGAACGCACGACGTCAGCGTAGGACTCCTGACGGCGAAGGGACACCACGTTCGCTCGTTGTTCACCCAGCCGGTGATGAGGGCTCGTCTACGCTGCCGGACATGGATGCGCGCTCGCGGCGGCTGATCACGTTGCTGGTGCTCGCCGTGGCGATCGGGGCGGTCATCGTCGCCACCGTGGTGTCCGGTTCCTAGCCGAATGCGACGTCGTCTTCGGGTCTTGATCGCTGCAACGCTCATAGCGCTGCTCGGATCACTGGCTCCGTGGTGGAGCGCTACGGGAGCGGTCGGTGAAGCGATCGTCGAATGCACGCTCGAGGACCCGAGGCTGATCGAGATCAGCGGGATCGCTCCATCGATCCGGCACCCGAACGTGGTGTGGGTGCACAACGACTCCTCGGATGCCGCGCGCATCTACGGAGTCGACCTCGGATCGTGTGCGGTGGTGGCCGAAGTCGCCCTGCGGGGCGTGGAAGCGCGTGACATCGAAGGCATCGCCGCATCGCGGGATGCGCGTGGCCGACCGGTGCTGTGGGTTGCCGATATCGGTGACAACCGGGACTCCTGGCCGAATGTCGGCCTCTACCGCATTCGCGAACCGGCCACGTTGGGTCGCACCTCGCGCAAGGTACGCGAATACCGATTCACCTACGACGATCGTCCGCATAACGCCGAGACGCTGCTGGTGGATGGTGGGCGCTTATGGGTTGCGACCTGGCAACTTGCCCGCGGTGGCATGTACGAGCTACTTGAACTTCGTCGCAGTCGCGATCGTGCGGGTGGTCCGGTTGCGATCGCCGAGCGAGTGGGTGACGTAGGGCCGCTGATCACCGACGGTGCCATCGCGCCCGATGGCTCGGGCTACGTACTGCGCGATTACCTCGACGTGCACTTCTTCCATGGACTACCGCCCGGGCGCAAGGTCGCCTCATTGCCGTTGCCGGCGCAGCCGCAGGGCGAGGCGATCACCTGGACCGCCGACGGATCCGCGCTATTGGCCGCCAGCGAGGACGACGATCGCATCCTGCGGGTGGAGATCCCGTGGTGGGTACGCGCTGGGATGCGTCCGCCCGATCACCTGGTGGGGGACCTCAACCGGTGATCGGCTCGCTGGAACGCACGGGCTTGGCGATGATCACGGCCAACGCCGTGATCAGCAGCAAGGGCACGATGAGGAAGGCGCG
>CAJXNV010000092.1 GCA_913057155.1 uncultured Actinomycetes bacterium
AGATGAGCGAGCCGAGCGTCCTGGTGATCGTCAACACCGGCGAGCAACCGGCAACCTTGCCCGCCGACTGGGGTACCGACCTCCTCATCGCTTCCGGTCCGGAAGTGGCCATCGTGAGCGATGGTGAGCGCGAGAGCGTGGCACTCGGGGCGGCGACTGCGGTGTGGTTACGCGGACCTGCGGCTAGTTGACCACGCTCAGGCCGAGGCGCGCCTCGATACCCGCGGTGTAGGAGAACAACTGACCACGGGGGGTGGATAGGCGTTTCCACGGCCCGCACGTGGAGGCGGTGATTCGAAGCGGTTCGTCGGTGATCATCCGCAATCGACGGGCGGCGTGCAGGACCCGTAGCGGCAGCCCCGCCCACGAGGTCCGCGACCAGATCTCCTCGGCGATGGCGCTGGATTGACGGGCGGACATACCCGCGCTGCGCTGCCGGAATTCCTCGACCGCTTCACGCACCTGCGGCACGACGTCGCTCGAGACGCCGTGGATGGGCATCTGCCAACCGTCGCGCGGTGGCAGTTGATGCAGCGAGACGCCTGGATCGATGGGAGGCGTAGTGCGAGGTAGGTCGGTCACATCGAAGCCGATGTCGTCCCCGGCTTGCAGGCCCTCCTCGAGTCCGGCCACGAAGGATCGCAAGGGAACGGTGATGTCCTCGCCGACCGCATCGGCGCCGACCTGCGCGGGTGTAGCTAGCACGCACATCACATCCATCGGCAGGACCGAGTAGCAGGCAACGGCGTTCGCTGCGACGACGATTCGCGCGGCGGTCGCTGGATCCCACTCGACCTGACGACGTCCGACTAGCGCGAGCATCCGGGCATCGCGCTCGGCGATGGAGATGAGTCGCTCCCGCGGGGTGGTAGCCGTATCCATCGGGCTCCTTCCCGCGAGTGGTATCAGGCTTCGAGATGCTCCAAGAGCTTCGAGCGGAACTCATCGGGGATGCTCCGCGATTTCCTGGATTGAACATCGAAACACACCATGACCGACTTCGCATCCGCAGCGACCGCCCCATGATCCATCACTTGGAAGTCCATCGTGAAGGACGAATCCCCCACGTGGGAGACCCAACTGCGCACTACGAGCGGCTCGAGATCGAACTCGATAGGTCGGCGATAGTCGATCTCCTGTCGAGCCACCACCTGCCCGATCACCGACCGGTCACTGAGCGCCCACTGCCGGTAGACCCGCACCCGGGCCTCCATGATGTAGTCGATCACCACGGAGTTGCTGACGTGGTCGTATGGGTCGAGATCCTTGAAGCGCTTGGCAACCTCGATGTCGAATACGGTCATCAGTCGCGGGTGAGTTTGCGGTACGTGGCCCGGTGCGGTCGGGCGGCCTCCTCACCGAGGCGTTCGATCTTGTGCTTCTCGTAGGACTCGAAGTTGCCCTCGAACCAGAACCACTGCGAATCCCCTTCGTAGGCGAGGATGTGCGTGGCGATGCGATCCAGGAACCAGCGGTCGTGCGAGGTGATCACCGCGCAACCGGGGAACTCCAGGAGGGCGTTCTCCAATGAGCCGAGGGTCTCGACGTCCAGATCGTTCGTCGGCTCGTCGAGGAGCAGGACATTGCCGCCCATCTTCAACGTCAAGGCCAAGTTCAGCCGGTTCCGCTCTCCACCGGAGAGCACCTTCGCCGGCTTCTGCTGATCGGGACCCTTGAAGCCGAACGCCGAAACATACGCCCGCGACGGCAGCTCCACATTGCCGACCTTGATCCAGTCGAGTCCGTCGCTGACGACCTCCCAGACGTTCTTCGTCGGATCCAGACCCGCACGACTTTGATCGACGTAGGAAAGCGAGACGGTCTCTCCGACCTTGATGTCGCCCATCGTGGGGAGGACATCCTTGTCTTCGGTGTCCCCTTCGGCGGCGGCCACCAGCATCTTGAACAAGGTGGTCTTACCGACGCCGTTGGGGCCGATCACACCGACGATCCCGTTGCGCGGCAGCGAGAAGGACAAATCGTCGATCAGGATGCGATCACCGAAGGCCTTGGTCAGGTGATCGGCTTCGATAACGAGGTTGCCCAAACGCGGGCCGGGCGGGATCTGGATCTCCTCCATATCCAGCTTCTTGGCCTTCTCCGCTTCGGCGGCCATCTCCTCGTAGCGCTGGAGCCGCGATCGGGACTTCGTCTGTCGGGCCTTCGCATTGGAGCGCACCCACTCGAGTTCATCGGTCAGGCGCTTTTGCAACTTGGCGTCCTTTTGACCCTCGACCTTCATCCGGGCGGCCTTGGTCTCCAGGTAGGTGGAGTAGTTGCCCTGGTACGGGTAGGCGCGGCCCCGATCGAGTTCGAGGATCCACTCGGCGACGTTGTCCAGGAAGTAGCGGTCGTGGGTGATGGCCACGACCGTGCCGGCGTACCGCTCGAGGTATTGCTCCAGCCAGTTGACGCTTTCGGCATCGAGGTGGTTCGTGGGCTCATCGAGCAGCAGCAGATCCGGTGCCTGTAGCAGCAACTTGCAAAGCGCCACTCGGCGCTTCTCACCGCCGGAAAGGACGGAGATCTCGGCATCGCTGGGCGGGCAGCGCAGCGCGTCCATGGCTTGCTCGAGTTGAGCCTCGAGGTCCCAGGCGTTCTTATGATCGATGGCTTCCTGGAGCTTGCCCATCTCCTCGAGCAGGGACTCGTAGTCGGCGTCCGGATCGGCGAGCTCGGCCGAGATCGCGTTGTAGCGGTCCACCATCGCCTTGGTCTCGGCGACTCCGTCCTCGACGTTCTCCAAGACGGTCTTGGTCTCGTCCAACTCCGGTTCCTGCATCAATATGCCGACGCTGTAGCCCTCCATCAGCTTCGCTTCGCCGTTGGAGATCTCATCGACGCCAGCCATGATCTTCAGCAGGCTGGACTTGCCTGCACCGTTGGGACCGACCACCCCGATCTTCGCCCCCGGCAGGAAAGCCAGGGTGACATCGTCGAGGACCACCTTGTCCCCGTGTGCCTTGCGGGCCTTTTGCAGCGTGAAAATGAACTCAGCCATGACAACCTTTCCGTCGCGGCCTGAGCCTAGTTGCCCTGCACCACGATGAATTCACAGCGGGGACCGGGCGCACGGGCCATACGAGCATCCATTGACGTCGCAGACCCTGCGCCGATTACGAATCGAACTCCCAACCCAGACGGTCGTACATTCGCTGGGTTCGTTCGACACGCCCTTCCCTCACGATCTCCGCACCGGTGAGTTGTTCCCCCGACGACCCACGCTCACGAGATATGCGCTCTCCACTGGCTCGCAGCCAGGCGATGGTCTCCGCGTGACTCATGCGGCGCCCGGGGGTGGAAATGATGTCGAGCACGTATTGCTGCAGTGACTGGCCTCGTTCCTGGGCCTCCGCGGTGAGGCGGCTGTGGACTTCAGTAGGGACGTTTCGAATGAGGATGTTCGGCATGCTTGCATTATGCAAGCACGCCGAACATCCTGCGAAACTCACGCTGTGGCCAGTTCCGCGGACTCCGATGAATCGACCTCGGAGTCGAGTTCCTCGCTCAGCGCATCCGCGCCCATCACGTCAGCCATGATGCGGGTCTCGTTCTCGGCGACCGCCGCACTCTTGACCCGAGTGAACTCAGCCGTACCCCGCGCGAGATCCGGTCCGACCGCGTACGCCTCCACATCCTGGTAACGAACGGTGTGGGAGGTCTCCCCGCAGGGCCGTTCGACCTCGCGGCTGCGCAGTCGTCCGTAGACGATGACCGGCATCCCCTTCTTCACCGAGTTCGCCACGTTGCTCGCAACCTGCCGCCAACAGGTGACCGACAGGTAGTGCGTATCGCCCTCCACCCAGCGCTCATTCGCGCGATCGAAACGCCGGGTATTCGAGGCCACTCGGAATGTGGCGACCGGATCGCCGTTGCTCGTGAATCGCAGATCGACGTCGCGAATCACATTGCCGACCACGGTCATCATTACGTCGTTCATGGAAAACCCACCCTTCATCGGAGTCCATCTCCGTCCGTTCCAGAGTGGGGCCGCGGCGATTCGAGGAACACCCGTCGATGGGCCGCTGTGGAAACCGCGCACGCACGGTGTGGATGACTCAGGTGGGGATTGTCAGCCGAAGGTGGGCGCCCCCGGAGGTTCGGTTGTCGATCGTCCACTCCTCTGCGGTTGCGGCCCCGAATAGTCGATAGCCCAATCCGGACTGCGCCTGCGCGTCTATGCCAGTCCCGTCGTCCACAACGTGGACCTCGAGGCCTACTGGCGATGCGCCTATGCGGACCCCCACCACTCCGGCCCCGCCGTGGCGGTAGGCATTCGCGATTGCTTCCTCCACGATGCGATCAAGCGTTCGTTGCACCGGATCGGGAATGGATTCGGCATCGAGCGCCGGATCCACCTCGATATCCACTGTGACCAGTCCAACCCACGGCTCGGCGATCATCGATAGTCGCTGGCCAAGCGAGCCGGAGTGCTCGGACAACCCGATCTGAGCGACCGCCTGGCCCACTTGCTCTACTAGCCGCCGGCGCGAACCTTCATCGTCCATTCCCGCGATCAGCGCGGTTCCTGCGACCAAGGGTGAGTGGGCGGTTCCGTGCAACTGGGCTGCCAGTTCACGTAGCGCCGTATCGCGTTCCGCTTCGAGTGCTTCACGACTGATCTGGACTTGATTGACGTCGTCACTGAGGTTGGCAAGGACGATCTCGCTGGATGTGATGGCTCCGGAGAGCACGGTCACGAGGACGACCACCAGTGGTAGCCACAAGGCATTCACGACGAGCACCGGTACGGCAACGTCCGGTGGCCGCGGATCGAACAGTACGTAGGCGATCGGACTAACGAACAGATACGCGACGACCAGCATGCTGACTACTGCAATGGTCCATTGCGAGGGCCGAGCTCGAATCCACCGATTGGCCAGGATGAGACACACCCACATGGCTGATAGCGAGTAGGTGAGGTTGACGATCCCCCACAGCACACCCATCGCCGCGATCGTCGTTCCGATGGCAGAGACCCCCCACAGGATCAACACCGGGGCAACAGGGATCGGATGACCCTTCAGCGCAGCCCACAACACGCTGCGCACACGTGTTTCCTGGGCAGGTTCATCCTCATCTACGGATCTCTCGTCTTCCCAGATTCGGTGGCTCGTCCGACGGATCGCTTCACTGACCTCTCGCGGATCGTCGGTATCGAGCCCCTGCAGCGTCTCGGCGACCTGCTCGCGAACGTCTTCAGCGAGTGCAGCCCGCAGCACCTGCACCTGTCCCCGCTCCTGCAATCGTGCGCGCTCTGCGCTGACCTTCTCGGTGATGAGGCGACGTCGCTCGGTTCGGTAGGTGGCGAGCACGGACAATACGAATGCTCCGGTCGGCAAAGCGAGCGCTCCAAGTAATCCGCCCGCCATCATGCGATTGACGAGGTCGGCCACAGTGAAGGGCTGCAAGTCCAAACTCGAGGAGGAAAGTACGACCACTGCTCCACGGAATATCCCGATCGCCGCACCGACGGCCGCGACGGCCCAAATAGCCGCTGGCCGAGTACGTCGATTCCTCAGCACCGTGTAGTCGGCAAGCACGAATCCGACCGCGATCGCCAGTAGCCCCGCAATGGATACGGCCAACCAACCCCACCATTGCGAACCTTCGGGCTCGTTTCGGATACCCGTGGTGATGGCCAACATGTTCAAGGGAACGTTGATCGCATAGAGCAGCCAGGAGATCGCCCACCGACCACCGATGTGCTCACGCAGCGATTTGCCGAGTACCCGCCTGCTGTTCACGACGACGCCCTACGAATGCGGGAACTCGATGACGTCGGCATTCAACCGGGATCCCACGAGCCGGTAGTACGCGCGCGCTAGCGCCACCCGCTGATTCAAGGTGCCGTCGGCGTCGATACCCAATCGCTTGGCCGTTCGCGAGATCGTCTGCTCGACCGACTTCACCTCGACCACACGGGCCCGAGCGATCTCGGAGTTGGTCAATCCGCAGGCCAACAGCCGAAGCGTCTCGATCTGGGCGTCGGTCATGTCCACGCGGGGTGCCTGGGTTTCCTGCCGCCCGTGGAGGGTTCCGACGACCGCCGCCACGAGGAAGTCCAAATCGGCCAGGGACTGCTTCACGATGTATCCCGCACCCCGTGGAACACGTGCGAGGCTGGCGCTGAGCAGTCGTGGATCCTCGTAGGACGTCAGGATGACCACACCGAAATCCGGGAGCAGTCGGCGCACACCGTTGGCGACATCTATCCCTGTCGGTCCCGGACCGAGATCGAGATCGAAGATGCCGACCTGGGCACGCGAATCCACTGCCTGCTGGATCGCGTTCTTGGCATCGGACGCCTCGGCAACCACCTGGATGTCGTATCTCTCCAGCGCAGCGCGCAAGGTGACCCGGGTGAAATCATCGTCCTCCACCAACATGACCCGCACGGCATCGACCGTGGGCCTAGCGGCGGATTCGGACTCAGGCACGGACACAGGCTCCATTATTCGAGCGGCCCTGATCTCGGCATAGCGCCTGGTTCAAATCGCCCCGAAGTGACGGGCTAGCCCCACACCCCCACCTGGGATACTCACCTCCGAGCGCCCGTAGCTCAACGGATAGAGCAACCGGTTTCTACCCGGTCGGTTGAGGGTTCGAGTCCTTCCGGGCGCGC
>CAJXNV010000093.1 GCA_913057155.1 uncultured Actinomycetes bacterium
TGGCGTGAGTGGAGCCAGGAAGCCTTCGATGAAGCTCGAGAGCGCGGTGTTCCGATCTTCCTGTCGATCGGATACTCGGCGTGCCACTGGTGCCATGTGATGGCCCATGAGTCCTTCGAGGACGAGGCGATCGCGGCCTACCTGAACGAGAACTTCGTTTCCATCAAGGTCGACAGGGAGGAACGGCCCGACCTGGACTCCGTCTACATGGACGCCACGGTCGCGATGACCGGACACGGCGGATGGCCGATGACCGTGTTCTTGGATCATGAGGGGCGTCCGTTCTACGCGGGCACGTACTTCCCACCAGAGCCACGGCATCAGATGTCGTCGTTCCCGCAATTGCTGCAAGCCATCACCGATGCCTGGCAGAACCGGCGCGGGGAAATCGAGGCCGCCGGGCAACGCATCGTCGACGCACTCGCCAGCCGGCAACTAGCGGCCGCTGGCCAGGCGCCACCGACGCTGGCCGAGCTCGACGCCGCGGTCGCGGGACTGTCCCAGGACTTCGATGCGCAGTACGGCGGTTTCGGTGGAGCGCCCAAGTTCCCACCGTCGATGCTGCTGGAGTTCCTTATCCGGTACGTGGCGCTACCCGGTGTTGCGCACGACGCCGAAGCGATGGGCATGCTCGAGCGCACGCTCGAGGCTATGGCGCGCGGCGGGATGTACGACCAGATCGGCGGTGGGTTCGCGCGCTATTCGGTCGACAACCGCTGGGTGGTGCCGCATTTCGAGAAGATGCTCTATGACAACGCGCTACTCCTGCGGGTGTACGTGCACTACTGGCGGCTCACCGGCTCCGCCTTCGCCGAACGGATCGCGCGTGAGACCGCTGAATTCCTGGTGCGCGACCTGCGAACACCCGAAGGGGGATTCGCATCGGCGCTCGATGCCGATAGCGAAGGGGTCGAAGGCAAGTTCTACGCCTGGACGCCCGAGGAACTGGTCGCGGTGCTCGGAAACGAAGACGGACGCTGGGCGGCGGACCTGCTCACCGTCACCCCGCAGGGCACATTCGAGCACGGGTCCTCGACCCTGCAGTTGCTACGCGACCCCGATGACTGGCAACGCTGGGCCTCGGTGCGCGCGCGGTTGTTCGAAGCGCGCGAACAGCGGGTGCATCCCGGCCGCGACGACAAGGTGGTGGCCTCGTGGAATGGAATGGCGATCGCTGCCTTGGCGGAAGCCGGACAGTTGCTGGGCGAACCCGCATGGGTGGAAGCAGCAGCTTCGGCAGGGGACCTGCTGATAGCGGTGCATCTGGGGGCACGCGACGACGACCGGCTCGCACGCACGTCCAAGGACGGAGTCGCGGGCAACAACCTCGGGGTGCTCGACGATTACGGCAGCGTGGCCGAAGGGTTGCTCGCCCTGGGCCAGGTGACCGGTGAGATCGCGTGGCAGCAATTCGCCGGCATGTTGCTCGATGTCGCCGTGCAGCACTTCGCAGACGGTGAAGGCGGCTTCTTCGATACCGCCGACGACGCCCCCGAGTTGGTTCGCCGGCCCCGGGATCCGGCGGACAACGCCGAGCCTTCGGGCTGGTTCGCCGTTGCCAACGCTCTGGTCACCTATGCGGCCCTCACCGGATCCGGTGAGCATCGGACGGTGGCCGAGCGGGCGCTGGGCCTGGTGTCCTCGCTGGCCGAACGCGCCCCCCGGGCCGTCGGTTGGGGCCTGGTCGCGGCTGCGGCCCTCCAGGCTGGACCACTCGAAGTGGCCGTCGTCGTTGACGATTCCGGTGCCGGGCGGGACCTGATCGATATCGCCTTCGCCTCGACGTCGCCGGGAACCGTGGTGGCCTGGGGTACTTCCCAGGCGGACGCACCCTTGCTGCGGGATCGGCCGCTCATCGACGGTCGACCCAGCGCTTACGTGTGTCGGGGGTTCGTCTGCGACCGCCCTGTTACCGCGCCGGTGGAACTGGCATCGATGGTCCGCGCGCGCTGACCTCGCCTCACGGGTCCGGGGGAGTAGCCTGAGCCACGCCGTCGATAGCGGCGCAGGGGAAGGACATGGGTTAGTGGGTCTTACGGATCTCGTCTACGGCGTCTACGAACGACGACTGCAGACCCAAGTCAAGGATGCCGCGGATCGTGGTCGTACCCCCAAGCACGTCGGCGTGATCTTGGATGGCAACCGTCGGTGGGCCACCGCACAGGGCTCGACCTCGGCGGTAGGTCACGAAGCCGGTGCGGCGAAGATCGTCGACTTCCTCACCTGGTGCGATGACGCCAACGTGGAAGTCGTGACCTTGTGGCTGCTGTCCACCGACAACCTCGCGCGACCGCAGCCTGAATTGGAGGCGCTTCTAGGCATCATCGAGGACACGGTGCACGGGCTGGTCGGCCAAGGGCGCTGGCGGCTGCATCCGGTGGGGGCGCTCGATCTGCTGCCCGACCACACGGCGCGGGTATTGAAGGAAGCGCAGGAAGCCACCGCCGGTCTCGATGGCTCACTGGTGAACGTGGCCGTCGGCTACGGCGGACGCCGCGAGGTAGTCGATGCGGTGCGCTCGTTGCTGCAAAGCCACGCCGACCAGGGCACCACGCTCGATGAACTCGCCCAGGTGGTGGACGTCGAGCACATCGCCGATCACCTCTACACGAAGGGGCAACCGGATCCGGACCTAGTCATCCGGACCTCCGGTGAGCAGCGCCTCTCGGGCTTCTTGATGTGGCAGAGCGCCCATTCGGAGTTCTACTTCTGCGAGGCCTTCTGGCCGGACTTCCGCCGGGTCGATTTCCTACGGGCGCTGCGCGCATTCGCGGAACGGCAACGCCGCTTCGGCGCATGAGTGCGCAAGATCCACCCCCGGAGGTCGCCAGGAGGGTGGACCCCAACGCCGAACGCGTGCTGCGTCGACCGTTCTTCATGATCTTGGTCCTCGCTGCAGTGGGCGGCGCGCTGGATGCCGACGACTACCTCACCTACGGCGTATTCACCGCCAACCAGGCGGGCAACATGGTGTTGCTGTGGATCAAGATCCTGGACGAACCAGGACAAGCACTCCTGTCGCTCAGTTCACTCGTCGGATGCGCACTGGGAATCGCGTTCGTCGTCGTCTTGCGGAGTCTGAAGCGCTGGCCGGCGGGTGAACGCGGGTCCCGGACACTCCTGTTCGTCGCTGCCGGCATCTTGGCTGTGACTTCGCTGATCGGTGGCCGGCTCTTCGATCCCCGAGTGGAAGTAGCGACCAGCAACTTGGAACTCGGTAGCACGCCGTGGTGGGGTGCCTTCCTATCGGTGTCGATGTCGGCGTTCTCGTTGGGAGTCTTGGCAACGGTCTTCGTCTGGGCTGGAACGCAAAAGACCGCGGTGATCGCCGCTACCGGTCCGTATCTCGACGCCGCGCGCTACGCCACGGCAAGCGCGATCTACAAGACGCCGGAGTACCGAGCGAAGTGGCGGGCGTTGATCGCGTTCCCGATCGCCTGGACGCTCGGAGCCATGTTCGTGGGCCTGACGTCCTTGGATCGACCGTTCATCACGTTGATCGCCGTGCTGACGGTGGTAGCCGTGGCCGTGTTCGCTCGGGCCAGCGACCCGCAATCGGAGCCGCAGGACTGACCTTCGGCGCGGGGATTGGCCAGCGCTAGTTGCAGCGCTAGTTCCAGTGCGCCGCTACCGCCGAGGCGTCCGCCATGCCTTGCGCCCGACCCATGTCGCGGGCAGTGGGTATCGACTTCGGATCCATCATCTCCTTGTCCGTGAAGGACTCGGGGACGGCGGTGAAGACGGTCGTGCCGGAGTCCTTGAGCGCCTGGAGATCCTCGGCGTCCTGTTTCGTCATACCCGTCGGCTCGAAGCCGCGTAACGAGAGCACAAGCGCGAAACGGGATCCGGCCACGAGATCCAAATGCACGGCGCTGGCCCCTACTCCACCGTCCATGCACTTGCGGTCTTGAACCTGTTGCGGGGGGAACATGCCCGGTAGTGCGGTGCTCGCCGCCATGGCGGCTGCCGGGGTGACGGCCGCGCGGTGATCGATCACGCATCGTTCGCCGCTGAAGGTGTCCATGCAGGTGATGTGCATGGCCTCGCTCGGCCAATCGCCCACGCCGGCGATGATCTCGACGTTGCGGTGCATGGTCTCCGGCTCGACGGTCTGGGCTGCGAGGGCGGCGTGGCCCACGCGCTGCAACTGTTCCGGATCGCTGGTGGTCGTCGTCTCGAAGACACTCCACGCCCGTGCCTGGCTCGGATGCATGCCGCCGGAGGCGGACAGGTGCGCGGCCAACTGCGGGAGACGGGTCATCGCTTCCAGTTCGGTATGCAGTCGGCGCAGGCCGTCACGGGCGAGCACGATGCCCACCATCGATCCGGCCGAGGTGCCGACGATGCGCTGCGCGCCGCGCACGTCGATGCCGGCGTCCATCAACGCCGTCAGGTAGCCGACCTGCCAGGCCACGAAGAAGATGCCACCGCCACCTAGACACAACGAACGGTCGTAGCCGTGTCCGTAGCGGGCATCGAAGGAAGTGGGAAGGGCGATATCCATGTAGCAAGACTGACACCACGAACGGGTTTTCGCGTGGTGTTTGCGTCGAAAAACTGAACAATCTTCATGTTCTTTCGTTGTTCACCTGAATGCCATGAAGCGCGCCACGCGGCGTGTCGGAGTGTGGGGCGATCGGATCGGTTCTAGCGTGCTGCTGCGGACCGGGTTCGCCGGTTCGAGGCCGGTAGGCAGCTAGGAGACCGTGTGCAACCAGGCGCCCGCAAGACGTACGTCCTCGACACATCCGTCCTTCTCTCCGACCCCCGGGCGCTGCTGCGGTTCGACGAACACGACGTCGTCGTTCCGGTCGTGGTGGTCACCGAACTCGAGGCCAAACGCTCGCACCCCGAGCTCGGCTACTTCGCCAGACAAGCCCTGCGCCTGCTCGATGAGTTGCGGGTGAAGGCCGGCCGGCTCGATGAACCCATCGCATTGGGTGACGGCGGCGGAACGCTCCGTGTGGAGCTGAACCACACGGATGTCGAGTCCTTGCCATCGGGGTTGCGGCTAGGCGATAACGACACTCGCATCCTCGCCGTGGCCAAGAACCTGGCCCTCGGTGGTCTCGATGTGACGCTCGTCAGCAAGGACCTGCCCATGCGGGTCAAGGCGTCCTCCGTCGGCCTGCTCGCCGAGGAGTACCGAGCCGAACTGGTGATGGAGTCCGGCTACACCGGCGTGCAGGAGATCGATGTCGCCGCCTCGGATCTCGACCGGCTCTTCGAGGAAGGGGTCATCGAGGTCGAGGCCGCCCGGGATCTGCCCTGCCACTGCGGCTTGGTGCTGCTCTCCGATCGCGGAAGCGCACTCGGGCGGGTCACCGCCGACAAGCGCGTGCGGCTCGTGCGCGGCGATCGGGAGGCCTTCGGTGTGCACGGGCGCAGCGCGGAGCAGCGGATCGCCCTGGACCTGCTGATGGATCCGGAGATCGGAATCGTCTCACTCGGGGGTCGCGCCGGAACCGGTAAGAGTGCATTGGCGCTGTGCGCCGGCCTGGAATCGGTACTCGAGCGGCGCCAGCACCGCAAGGTCATCGTCTTTCGTCCCCTCTACGCCGTGGGCGGCCAGGACTTGGGCTACCTGCCCGGCACCGAGAACGAGAAGATGTCGCCGTGGGGTCAGGCGGTCTACGACACCTTGAACGCCGTCACCACCTCCGAGGTCGTGGATGAGATCACCGATCGGGGCATGCTCGAGGTCCTGCCGCTCACCCACATCCGTGGCCGGTCGCTGCACGACGCCTTCGTGATCGTCGACGAGGCGCAATCGCTGGAACGCAACGTGCTGTTGACCGTGCTTTCGCGTATCGGCGCCGACAGCCGGGTGGTGCTCACGCACGACGTCGGTCAACGCGACAACCTCCGAGTGGGTCGCTACGACGGAGTGGTCGCGGTCGTCGAGAAACTCAAGGGCCATCCGCTGTTCGCGCATGTCACGTTGACCCGTTCGGAGCGTTCGCCGGTGGCCGCGTTGGTCACCGAACTGCTCGAGGACGGCCATATCTAGCCCTCGAGCACCCTCGCAGGAGGCGTGACTCTGGTCACACAGTGGCCAATAATCGGTCAATCGTGCCGTGAATGTCCGATTTCTCGGCGTGTCGGGAGGACAGGCCGAGCGACGCCGGCGTGACAAGTTTGTGACCTTCGGGCAGCGTAGGGCGGGTTCGGCAACGTCGTCATCGAGGAGATTCATGCGAAGCGGTACGCGCCTGACCTCCCTGGTCGCGACATCGGCACTGCTGGTCAGCGGGTTGGCGATCTCGGCCACCCCGGCACTCGCCGATGAGGACACGCCACCGATCACTCGCGTCAATTCCCCTTTGGTGGATCTCGACGGAAATGAGATCAAGGCGCAGGATGCGGGCGTGCCGGCCGGCGATGGGCAGAACGCAATCGATACCGAGGTCGTTGCCACGGATCGCGGTGCCCGGCTCGCGATCGAGATCGCCCACGCACTCGGTTCGAAGGATGCCCAGGACATGAAGGGTTTCGAACGCTCCCTCTACCGGGGCAAGTGGTACATGCCCAAGAAGGAGAAGATCCGTAAGTGCATCATGGA
>CAJXNV010000094.1 GCA_913057155.1 uncultured Actinomycetes bacterium
GTCGAGAAAGCACGCAGCATCTGCGGGCCGAGCGGGCCAGGTGCGGTTACCGGGGTACCGAGGAAGTGCGTGGGTTGCTTGCTCACGGGCTGAGGATCTGGTTCTCATCCACCAAGAGTCGGACTCGCGAAGCGACATGGTCGAGTGAATCCTGCGCTACCGACGAGCCGATCTCGGTCGAGTAGGCGGCTTCGAATGATGCCTGGTCGTCGAACCACAACTCCGCGACACCGTCGATTCCCTCACCGTCGGTGACCTCGTTGAACCTGATCTCCCGAACGCCCGGCAATCGACGAGCCATCGGGGCATGTTCGTGTAGCCACCACTGCGCGAACTGCTCGTGGGTCATGTCGGCCCTTCGGGTGAGCAGGATCATGGCCTTGAACACGACTCGAACTCCCTCCGGTCGACTACTGCGGCTTCTTCGTGCGGGCTCCTGGACGACCTCCGCAGGACAACGCTAAGGCGATCACGATCTCGTCGGCGTGCGGGGCATCCGGCACTGTGAGATCGACCGCATCCATATCGTCGAAGACCCAACGGTCGTCCTTATTGCCGATGGGCATCGTGATCTGCGCGCCGGGCCCGGCGACCTTCTTGGTTCCGGGGATGATGTCCGCTCCCCCACCGATCGACGAGCGAACCGGGGCCCCGAAGCGCGGATGCAAGATCGCCGCGCTGTGCTCGCGGTCGCCATCGGTTCCCACGATGGCGCCCTTTCCGTAGCCGCGCACGTCCGCGGGTCCTTTTCCGACACTGGCCAGTTGCGCCAAGCAACGCTGCACGAGGACCTCGGCGGCATCGGCGCCCAACTGCTCGAGCTCGGCGAGGTCGGCAACATGCCCCCGTCCGGCTAACGGGTTCGCGACCACGAGCGCACACGTCGCGATAACGGTGGGCGCATCTAGGTCACGGCCGGCCTCGGACCACGTTTCGTGGGTCGCGGAATGCACTGCACGAATCTTCACCCTGCTACTCCATCCATCGCGGCTATCGGTTGGTAGATCGTGTTGCGTTGCACCAAGGTGCGATGCAGCGGTGCGATCCGGGAGGCGAGCTCCTCTGGTTCCATCCCTTGGCCGTGCGCCGCCCCTGCGGCCCGCGAGATGTTCTCGTCCATCAAGGTACCGCCGACATCGTTCACACCCGCCTGGATCAACTGCACGGCACCGTCGAGCCCGAGCTTCACCCAGGAGGCCTGCACGTTGTCGATGAATCCTCGATAGGCGATTCGACCTACCGCGTGCATGAGGACCACCTCCCGCCAGGTAGGTCCGCGACGGGCTTTGCGCTTGAGGTAGATGGGTGAGGCCATATGCACGAACGGCAGCGGGATGAACTCGGTGAAGCCACCGGTTCGCGCCTGGAGTTCGCGGGTGGCCAGGATGTGGGCGATCCAGTGTTCCGGCTGCTCGATGCTGCCGAACATGATGGTGATGTTCGAGCGCAACCCGAGTCGATGCGCTGTCTCATGCACCATCAGCCACTCCTCGGTAGTGACCTTGTCCGGGCACAGCACGGCCCGGATGTCGTCGTGCAAGATCTCCGCGGCGGTTCCGGGAAGGGAGGCAAGACCGGCATCCTTGATGCGTTGCAGGTAGGACTCCAACGGCTCGTCGAGTCGGCGCGAGCCTTCGAGTACCTCCAAGGCGGTGAAGCCGTGGACGTGCATACCGGGCACTGCGTTCTTCACCAGTTCGGTGACCCGGACGTAGTAGTCACCATCGAACTGCGGATGGATACCGCCCTGCAAGCACACTTCGGTGGCGCCGAGCGACGCGGCCTCGACCACCCGGGCGATGATCTCGTCGTCTTCCAGGAGGTAGGGACGCCCCCGTAGATTGAGCGACAGGGGGCCTTTCGAGAAGCCGCAGAACGTGCACTTGTAGGTGCAAACGTTCGTGTAGTTGATGTTGCGGTTGCGCACGAAGGTCACCGTCGATCCGTTGACCTGCTCGCGAAGGTGATCGGCTACCTCGGCGATCGCGGCTACTTCACGGCCGCGGGCGGCGAACAAGACCGCCAGTTCCGCAGCCTCGACGGTTTGCCCCGCGAGCACTCCGTCGAGTACCTCACGTACGGGTCCAGTGATCTGCGAGTCGCCCGGGACCAGGGTCACCGGCACCCGGTCGGCTCCTGAGTACCAAGCGGTGGAACGCCGGCCGATCTGGACCACTTCGGCACCGGTGCCGACATTGGCCGCTTGCTCGTAGCGCTCGGGGAAGCAGGCCCCGGGATCATCGCGTGCCATGCCTTCGGCGTCACTGCGGTCCAGGACTGCGAAGTGCAGGCCCTCGTCGATCCACGTCCCGGCGGCGAGCGCGAACTCCGGGTACACCGTCAATCGCGGCGCGAGTTCCTTGCCACGTTCCTCTGTCGTTTGCCGAAGGTCGGTCAAAGAAGGCCACGGACGTTCTGGATTGACATGGTCCACCGTGACCGGGGAGACCCCGCCGAAATCATCGATACCCGCGTCGAGGAGGGCACCGATATCCCCGACCAGGTTCGGCGGGGCTTGCACATGGACGCCTTCGGGCAGGATCTCGCGAGCGAGCCTGATGGCATCGACGAGATCCTCGAGCGAGCACGCCGGTGCATCGCGCATGGTGGTGCCCGCCTTGGGCACGAAGTTCTGCACGATCACTTCCTGCACGTGACCGTGGCGATCGTGGCTCGCCGCTATCGCCTCCAGGGCCGCGATCCGGTCGACACGCGATTCCCCGAAGCCCACGAGGATGCCCGTCGTGAAGGGAATGCGTAGTTCACCGGCGAATTCCAAGGTGGCCAGGCGGCGCTGCGGATCCTTATCGGGCGCCCCGCGGTGCGCCGCGAGGTCGGGGTTCAACGATTCGATCATCATCCCCTGGCTCGGCGAGACGACCCGCAGTTTCGCTAGATCCGCCTTGTCGAGCGCACCGGCATTGGCGTGCGGCAATAGACCGGTGGTCTCCAATACACGCCGAGCCGCCGCCACCAAATAATCGACGGTGCTAGCGAAGCCGTTCTCGTCCAACCACTCCCGCGCTTGCGGGTAGCGCGATTCCGGGTACTCACCCAAGGTGAACAGGGCTTCGTGGCATCCGGCTCGCGCGCCCTGAACTGCGATGTCCTCGACTTCATCGAGCGATAGGTACGCAGCAGGCAGATGCGCGGGAGCCTGCGCGAAAGTGCAATACCCACAACGATCCCGGCACAACTTGGTGAGCGGGATGAACACCTTCGGCGAGTAGGTGACGCGGGTCGTCGTCCCAGCGGCACCCATGTTCACACTCCTCGACGAATAAACGACGCGACGACCCCCGGCCGTAATCGTGTCATAGACACCGGCCCGGGGGTCGTCGTTATCGATATGCCGCCCTTACGAACAATGTGTTGAACGCAAAGGCGTGATTCCTAACTCGAGGTGAAAGCGCCTTGGTTCGCAGCGTCCTTGTCGTACTCGCGGACGGTGGCGCGCGAGGCGATCCATGTCCAGCCCGGCTCGCGTTCGGGTGCTTCCTCGCCCACGATCTCCAGGCCGGCGACAGCGGCGTTTCCGAAGTCGTCGTCGACATGGACGATGTTGTCGAAGCCCGCGCGCTGCATCACCGAGGCGACAGCGGCAGCGCGGTAGCCCGAACCGCAGTAGACGTAGACGTCCACGTCACGCGGCAGTTCGCCGAGCCGGTCGAGGACTTCGTAGAAGGGGATGAAGGTGGCGCCCTTCACATGGCCGGCTTCCCACTCCAGGATCTGTCGGGTGTCGACGACCATGGCATCGGGATTGGCTTTCCACTCCTTGGCCATCTCGTCGAAGTCGACCCGACGGACGAACGCCGCCTGTGCGTCGTCCTCCATCCAGTAGTTCGGTCCTCCCACGGCTTGCCCCGCCGGACGGTCGATGCCGATGCGCACGAGCTCGCGCTGAGCAGCCTCCACCTGTTCGGTGGTTGCACCGAGCAGCGTGATGGGGGTTCCCCACGGGATCATCCAACCCAGGTAGTTGATGAACGCTCCGTCGAGGTCGAAGTTCACCGCACCGGGGACGTGTCCGGCGGCGAACACCTCACGCGAGCGCAGGTCGACCAGCCATTCGCCGGCTGCCACGCGACGGCGCAGTTCCGCCGGATCAACCGGTTCGGGCAGCGAGAGGTCGATCTCCGCCGGGCCCGCCGCATTGGCCGGACCCATGTGCGCGTAGTAGGCGGGGAATACGTCGAGCCCAGCCAACAGCATCTCCACGAAGTCCTCTTCGGCCTGGGTGAGCGCCGGGTTGATGCTCTTCTCCTGGCCCAACGAGGTCTGCACACCCTCGGTCTGGATGGACGAGCAGAACGAACCGAACCCGTGGGTCGGATAGATCTGGGTGTCCTCCGGGAGTACCTCCACGAGTCGATGCGCGGAGTGCCACTGGTCGTGGGCCTGCTTGACGGTGGCATCCGGGGCCACCAGATCGGGCCGCCCGACCGTGCCGTACAGCAGTGACCCGCCGGTGAATACCGCACCGGGATGGTCATCGCGGCTGACCGCGAAGGAGATGTGGTGCGGCGTGTGCCCGGGCGTATGGACCACGCGCACGTCGAGGTCGCCGACTCGGAAGGTCGCTCCCTCTCCAACGGCTTCGACGCCCTCTTCACCGAGGTAGGACAACTCCACGTCGGCCGGCACCATGTAGCGCGCACCGTGCTTCTTGGCGAACTGGTAGCCACCGTTGACGTAGTCGTTGTGGATATGCGTCTCACCGACATGGGAAACGCTCAAGCCGTGCTCGGCGATGAGTTGCTCGACCCGGTCGGTATCGCGCTGCGGATCGATCACGAAGGCGTTGACGCCGTCGTGGACGATGTAGCCGCGATCCCCCAGACCCGGGGTATCGATGACGATGACGTGCGGTGCACTACTTGCGGTCATGACGCTGCTCCTAATCCTGTTCCGGACACTCCTGCTTCGAACGCTCCTGTTTGCAGTGGCAGGCCGGCTGCGCGCCAGGCCGACATCCCGCCATTCACGTTATAGGCCTCGACCCCGTGACGGGACAGGTAATCGGCTACTTGCCAACTACGGTTGCCCGATTCGCACACGATCCACACGGATTCCTTGCCGCGGAATTCGTCGATGCGCAGCGGAACCAACGCCATCGCCACGTGCTCCGCGCCGGGGATACGCCCGCCGGCTAGCTCGTGCTTCTCCCGTACATCCACGATCCGCTCGCCACGCTGGTGCGCGGCGGCGAGTTCTTCGATCGTGGCCGTCTTCAGTGCGCTCACTGCTGTGCCTGCCTTCCCAATACTCGACGGTCGTTGCTGCACCCTGTCCTGCGGTGCACCCCCAACTCTAATACCCCCAGGGGTATCTTGTCCAGCAAATGTCCGGACATCTTTTCCTCCCGCGGGGACTATGTGAATTCGCGCACAAACACCCCTTTTTGTTTTGCAATCCAACAAATGTGCGACATACTCGTTACGTGCCACGGAGACCCCGGGCACATCGAGCGCAAAGGGAGCGATCCTCCATGAAGAAGTTCAGCAACTTCGTCCACACCTTGCTGCCGAGCCGGACCGTCGACCCCGAACTGGCCGCCCGCAAGGAGATCTACCGCGAGTGGGACCGCGAGCGTCGCCGGGCCGTCAGCGCCTCGGACCTCGCCGAGATCGACGCGATCTTCTCCCGCGCCCTCTAACTCGGGCACTCCCCCGATGCGGCGTCTCTTGTGGCCCCTCCTCGATGCCCGGGAGGGGCCACAAGAGACGCCGCATCGGGGTTCTAGGCGAAGTCGACGAGCACCGGGGCGTGGTCGCTCCACCGCTGGTCGTAGCTAGCCGCTCGGCCGATTCGCACCCGCGTAGCCCGATCCGCGAGAGCGGGTGTCGCCGCGTGGTAGTCGATCCGCCAGCCAGCGTCGTTATCGAAGGCCTGCCCGCGCCATGACCACCAGGTGTACGGCCCAGGGCCCTCGCCGCCGAACTCGCGGCCGAGATCCCGCCACGAGCGAGCGAACCAGCGGTCGAGATACGCGCGTTCCTCGGGTAAGAACCCGGCACTCTTCAGGTTCCCTTTCCAGTTCTTGATGTCCACTTCATGGTGGGCGATGTTGAAGTCACCGCACACCAGAGCCTGCACACCGGTGGACTTCGCACGTCTGGCCAAGGCCCGCATCCGTGCGTCCATACCGGCCAGGAACTCGTACTTGGCATCCTGTTTGGGCGTACCGGCTTCACCGGAGTGCACGTAGACGCTCGCGATGGTGACCGGCCCTACTGCGCTATCGACGTCGACTTCGACCCAACGACCCTGCTCGTTGATCGCGGTCTGCCGGAAACGATGGCGCACGGCCATCGGTTCGGCGCGGGTGAGAACCGCAACGCCGGCCCGCCCCTTCTCGGGAGCCGCACAGTGGGCGATGTACCAATCGGCCAGCGGGGAGTCGGCGAGCGCTTGATCGAGTTGATCCCTGGTGGCGCGCACCTCTTGCAGGCAGATGGCATCGGCCTTGGCCTT
>CAJXNV010000095.1 GCA_913057155.1 uncultured Actinomycetes bacterium
AGCCAGAAGTCCATCCAACGGATGAAGATGAGGGCTAGGACTACAAGGAAGGTGGCCCCGACGAGCACCCAACGCAGCGATGCCACGGTTTGGGCGATAGCTCCGGGCCCCCCGCTACCGCTCAACCGGCCGGCCGCAGCGTTGTCCGCGGTCACCTGCCAGAACACCGGGATCGTCGCTGCCCACGCCACCATGCACCACGGACACAGCGCCCCGATCACGTAGAGGCTCTGGTAGATCAGCCAGACCACGAAACCGAAGCCGAACAGTGCACCGGCGTTCAAGCCGAGCCACACCCACCTCGGTAGCTCGACCTTCGCGAGCAACAGCACTGCGATCGTGATCAGCACGCTGTAGCTGATGAGCCCGATGATCGGGTTGGGGAAGCCGAAGACCTCCGCCTGGTCGGTGATGATGACCGAGCCGCACGCGAGCACCGGGTTGATGTCGCAACCGGGGCTGTAATCGGGATCCGCGACGATGGCGAACTTCTCGAGTGTCAGCTGGAACGCCGCAAGTAGCCCGAAGATGCCGCCGAACAACACGATCCACGGCGTTACGCGGTACTTCGGCACGGCAGGACTTTAACCCGGGTTCGGTCATCCCACCCGTGGTGCGCAAGTTCGCGGTCCCAGCGCGCAAGTTCGCGGTCCCAGCGCGCAAGTTCGCGGTCCCAGCGCGCAAGTTCGCGGTCAGGGGGAGGTGACGTCCCACCAGATGGTGGCTACCTCGCGTGGCCTGGCGTCCTGTTCCTCGAGCAGCGCCGCCGCCACATCGGCATCGCGGTCCTCACGCAAGCACAACCGCCGGCGCACGGAAGCGATCCGCTCCGCCTCGGGCATGTCCACCCGCTTGCCCCAGGATTCGTCCACCCACACTTCGAGGTGGGCATCTAGTCCCATCGCCTGCGCGATCGCGGCGAGTTGATCACCGGTCGGCTCGGTCGGTCGGTCCAGATCCCAGAACCGCTTCCACAACTCGTTCATATTGCTCATCGGGTGGGTCATCGGCAGTTCGAGGACGACTCGACGACGCGCATGATCATCGAGGGCGCGCAGGAAGGGCACGATGTCGCGGACGTTGTACGCGACGTGATGGCAGACGACGACGTCGGCTTCGGGTACCTCATCGGCGATATCCGACCAATCGCCGAGGTACTCGCGGTGGCTAACCCCGCGCTCCTCGGCTGCCCGGGCGTAGGCATCGAGCATGTCCTGCTGGTGATCGGCGGCGATGACCATGCCGGCCGGAGGCACCAACGCGAAGGACGCTCGGCCGCCGCCGCTACCGACATCGAGCACGCTGCCGCCCTCGGGCAAGGCTTCCCGAGCGCGCTGATGCGAGGGGGAATCGGGGATGTCACCTTCCACGGTGAACATCGCAACCGGGTGCGCCCATGGTTCCTGCTCGGCTTGCGCCAAGATCTCCTCGGGGATCGCCCAGGAATCCAAGTCGCGAGCCCAGGAGTCGGAAAGTTCGGTCACATCGGGGTCCGTCGCCATACCCCCCACGGTATCGGAACAACAACGCCGACGCTGCGTCGGCAAGACCCTCGAGGGCCGCTGGCTATCGTGCAAGGCGTGTCCGTGACCCCGGCCGAGGACCGGCAGCCGCTGATGGCGCTGATCGGCGGTCCGCGGGGTGCGTTGGAGAGCATCCTGCCGCCGCTGGTGTTCGTCGCCGTCTACGTCGGTCTCGGTGACGACAACCCCGATTCGCTCACCTGGGCGATCGTCGCTGCGCTCGTCCTCGCGGTCGGGTTCGCCATCTGGCGACTGGTCGAAAAGAAGCGGCCCACTCGGGTCATCGGTGCCGTGGTCGTCGTCGCCCTCGGTGCCTACATCGCCGCTCGCACGGGCAGCGCAGCAGCGTTCTTCTGGCCGCGGGTGCTGTTGAACGTCCTATCGGCGCTGGCCTTCGTGGTCGGCAACCTGGTGCGCTGGCCCCTGCTCGGCGTGATCGTCGGGCCATTGGTGGGAACCGGCATGCGCTGGCGTAAGGATCCGGTGCTGGTGCGTGCCTACTCCCGGGCGTCCTGGTTGTGGGTCTTGTTGAACCTCGTGCGGGCAGCCGTGCTCTTCCCGCTCATCACCGCCGATGCCCTGTGGGGGCTGGCGGCTTCCGGTGCGTTCTTCTACCTGCTGGTCATCGCCACGGTGCTCGGCTCGTGGGTGATCATCAAACGATCCATCCCGCCGGATCATCCGGGAATCCGCTCACCGCAGACCGGCGAGGAGCGCGCGCAGGCACCCGATGATCATTCGGGCTGACAGCCCGGACACCAGTACAACTTGCGCCCACCCATCTCGGCCATCTGGACTTCGGCTTCGCACAGGTGGCATGGCTGACCGGTGCGCCGGTAGACGTAGACCTCACCGCCGTGGCGATCCTTGCGGGCCCTACGCCCCATGATCTCCGGCAGATGTTCGGGGCGGACTGTGTCGATTCGCCCTTTCTTCGTTCCCTGCGCCATGAGCAGGACGAGGTCGTCCCAAATGGCATCGAATTCCCCCCGACTGACGCGCTTGCCCGGTCGGTAAGGCGAGATGTTGTGCCGGAAGAGGACTTCCGCGCGGTAGATGTTGCCCACGCCGGCGAACACCCGCTGGTCCATGAGAAGTCCACCGATCGGGGCGCTGCTGCGTTCCACCCGCTCCCACGCCGGGGTGGGGTCGGACTTCTTGATCGGATCGGGTCCGATCCTGGCTACCGCCGCCTTCTTACTGTCCTCATCGAGGAGTTCGCACACCGTCGGGCCGCGTAGTTCGGCATAGCCATCAGCGCCGCGTAACCGCATGCGGATCTGTCCGCGCGGCTCGGGGGCTTCGCCTTTACCGATTCGCCACTTGCCGAACAGGCCCAGGTGCACATGCACCCATAGATCCCCGAACTTCATGAATAGATGCTTGCCATGGGCCTCGACCTTCTCGAGCGTGCGCCCGTCGATGCGCTCGGCGTCGGATGCGAAGCGGCCCTGCGGACTATCCACGGCGATCTGCTTGCCGCGGAAGCGGGTGCGCAGCCGGCGAGCTTGATTGTGGATGACGTTGCCTTCAGGCACGGGCGGCGATTTCCCTCTCGATCGCGGCCACGAAGGAGTCCACATCCTGCGGTGTGGTGTCCCATGCGCACATCCATCGCACTTCGCCGGTTTGCGGATCCCACGTGTAGAAGTGGAAACGTTCCTGGAGGGCTTCGGTCACCTCGGGCGGCAAGATGGCGAACACGGCGTTGGCTTGGACCGGCTGGGTGATCTTCACCGCCGGCAGGTTCCGCACCCCGGCCTCGAGGTGCCGGGCCATCTCGTTGGCGTGGGCGGCGCTGCGCAACCACAGGTCGTCCTCGAGCAGTCCGATGAACTGCGCGCTTAGGAAGCGCATCTTGCTGGCCAGCTGCATCGACGTCTTACGCAGGAAATCGACACCTCGCACCCGCTCCGGCTCCAGCACCACTATCGCCTCGGCGAGCATCGCACCGTTCTTCGTCAGACCGAAGGACACGGCATCGACCCCCGCGTCCGTGGTGAACTCCCGGACCGGGATCCCCAGACTCGCTGCGGCGTTGGACAGCCGAGCGCCATCCATGTGGAAGGCCAGGCCGTTGGCATGGGCGACTTCGGCCAAAGCGGCTATCTCATCCGGCGTGTACACGGTGCCCATCTCGCTGGACTGGGTGATGCTCACGGCCCCCGGCTGGGCTCGATGGACGAAATCCATGTCGAAGCACTGGCTTCGCACATCCTGCGGCCGCAACTTGCCGTCGGGCGTCGGGACGGTCCACAGTTTCGTCCCCGCCACCGCTTCGGGAGCCCCGCCCTCATCTGCGTGGATATGCGCCGAACCCGAGCAGATGACCGACTGCCACCGTTCGGTCAACGATTGCAGGGCCACGACGTTCGCACCGGTGCCGTTGAATACCGGCAGGAATCGGGCCTGGGATCCGAACATGTCCTGGATCAGCGAAGCCGCCTGCGCGGTGACGGTGTCGTCGCCGTAGGCGGACTGGTGATCGATGTTCGCGCGCGAGATCGCCTCGAGCACCGCGCCGTGCACACCGGCGTAGTTGTCACTGGCGAATCCGCGCCATGGCTGCTCGATCATGGCGTTAGTCGAACTGCGGTTCTACATCGCGGGTGCGCTTGATCTCGTAGAAACCGGGGGTCTGGACCATGAGCACGAATCCGTCCCACATGCGGCCGGCATCCTCACCTAGTGGCGCGGGGGTCATGATCGGGCCGAAGAGTCCGACCTCGGTTCCCTCACGATCGGCGATAGCCACGATCGGCGTCCCGGCATCGGGGCCGACCAACGCGGTCCCCTCATCGTGGCTGGCTTGCAGCGCAGCGTCGAAGGCATCGTCGTCGGCTGCTGCAGCGATGGATTCCGGCAACCCGACCTCGGCAACCGACTCGGCGATCACCTCCGCGAAATCGGTACGGCCTTGGAGATGGAACCGGGTACCCAGGGCGGTGTAGAGCTCGCCGACGACGTCAGGCCGCTGGTCCCCGAACTGTTCTTGTGCTGCGATACACACCCGCACCGGTCCCCAGGCGGCGGCCATAGCCTCCGCGTACTGCGGTGGCACCTCCTGCCCGGCATTCAAAATGGCCAGGCTCATCACTTTCCACTCGACCTGGACGTCTCGGATAGCCGTGACTTCGTGCATCCACCTTGAGGTGATCCAGGCCCACGGGCACAGCGGATCGAACCAGAAACGCGCCTTCATGCCGGCCAAGGTAGTGCACGCGGCGAGGTGCGCACGCGGATGGAAGGATCACCGCATGAGCACCGGTGCGAAGAACGAGAACATCACCCGAGCCGAAGCACAAGCGCGCAGTCGACTCGTGGCAACGGACTCCTACGCGGTGGATCTGGACCTCACGGGGACCGGATCCACGTTCCGCAGCACCACCACGTGCATATTCGAGTGCCGAGAGCCCGGGTCCACGACCTGGATCGACCTCATCGCCGATTCCGTCGAGTCGGTCACCCTCAACGGCACCGAACTCGATCCGGCGCAGGTAGTCGATGGCGGCCGGATCACACTCCCGGATCTGGCTCGCGACAACACCGTCACGATCGTGGCGCAGTGCAGGTACATGAACACCGGCGAGGGATTGCACCGCTTCGTGGATCCGGTGGATGACGAGACCTACCTGTACACGCAATTCGAGTCCGCCGATGCCCGCCGGATGTACGCCTGCTTCGAACAGCCCGACTTGAAGGCGACCTTCCAACTGACTGTGACCGCGCCCGCGCACTGGCAGGTCATCAGCAACTCCCCTACCCCCGAACCGACGAACGACGACGGCTCCACCGCCACCTGGTCCTTCCAACCGACACCACCGATGTCCACTTACATCACTGCGTTGGTAGCCGGTCCGTACCACGTTGTGCGTGATGAATACGTGGGGCCGAACGGGACCTATCCGCTGGGCATCTTCTGCCGCGCGTCCCTCGCCGAATACCTCGACGCCGACGACATCTTCGAGTTGACCAAGCAGGGCTTCGCGTTCTTCGAAGAGCAATTCGCAGTGCCCTATGCGTTCACCAAGTACGACCAGCTATTCGTTCCGGAGTTCAACGCCGGAGCGATGGAGAACGCAGGCTGCGTCACCTTCTTGGAGGACTTCGTATTCCGGTCCCGGGTAACCCAGGCTGCCTACGAGCAGCGGGCGAACACGATCTTGCACGAGATGGCCCACATGTGGTTCGGCGATCTCGTCACGATGCGTTGGTGGGATGACCTGTGGCTGAACGAATCATTCGCCGAGTGGGCGGCCCATCACGCCAATGTCCATGCCACTCGTTTCTCCGAGGCCTGGACCACGTTCGCGAATCTGCGCAAGGCATGGGCCTATCGCCAGGATCAACTCCCCTCGACGCACCCGATCGCGGCGGACATGGTCGATCTCGATGCGGTACGGGTGAACTTCGATGGCATCACCTACGCCAAGGGCGCTTCGGCGCTGCGCCAACTGGTGGCCTGGGTCGGGGAAGAGGAATTCCTCGCCGGCCTGCACGAGTACTTCACCAAGCACGCCTGGGGCAACACCGAGTTACGCGACCTGCTGGTGGAACTGGAGGCGACCAGCGGTCGTGACCTGTCCGAATGGACGCGGGAGTGGCTGCAAACCAGCGGGGTGAACCTGCTTCGCCCGCACGTGCAAGTCACCGAAGACGGCACGTACGCATCGGTGATCATCGAACAGGAACCACCGATGGTGCCTGAGGGCATCGAGCCGGTCCTGCGCTCCCACCGGGTGGCGATCGGTCTCTACGACGTTCACGACGGGGAACTCAGACTCCGTGAGCGTCGCGAGATCGATGTGGTCGGCGATCGCACGGAAGTCCCCGAACTCGCCGGAAGTCCGCGGGCGGATCTGCTGTTGATCAACGATGGCGACCTCACCTTCGCCAAAGTGCGACTAGACGACGATTCCTGGCGCAC
>CAJXNV010000096.1 GCA_913057155.1 uncultured Actinomycetes bacterium
AGCGAGACCTCCGGGCCGTCCAGGAACTCCTCGATCACCACACTGCTGCCGGCCGCGAGGCAGGCCTTCGCATGCGCGAGAGCGTCCTCGCGGTCGTTCGTAACAACCACGCCTTTGCCGGCGGCAAGGCCGTCGTCCTTGACCACGTACGGAGTGCCCGGGTGGGTGATGGTGTCGAGGGCTTCCTCGACTTGGGCATCGTTGGAGCACACCCGGGCCATCGCGGTTGGCACCGCGGCTTCGGCCATCACCTCCTTGGCGAAAGCCTTGCTTCCCTCGAGCCGTGCGGCCGGCGCCGACGGGCCGAAGCAGGCGATGCCGGCAGCCCGGACGGCATCGGCCGCACCCGCAACGAGCGGTGCTTCCGGTCCGATCACCACCAGGTCCGCAGCACAGGCTGCAGCGAGGGCGCAGATCGCGTCGTTGTCGGAAATGTCGAGGGAGTGCACGGTGACGTCCTGCGCGATGCCAGCGTTACCGGGAGCGCACTCGACGGAATCGACCTGCGGATCGCGCAACAGCGCTGTGACTATCGCGTGCTCGCGCGCCCCGGAACCGATGACGAGAACCTTCACGGCGACGAACCTACCGCCCCGTTCCGGCGTCAGGCGTGGCCGCCGAAATCGAGATTTCGGGGCCACCACCGCCGCCGGAACGGGGCGGGGAAGGTTCGTGGGTTAGGCGCCGGTGTAGTGGGCGTCGATGAGGCCGAACACCTCGTCGACGATGGCTAGGCCCTCCTTGGCCTCGGCCTCGGTCACGGTGGCCGGCGGCACGATGTGCATCCGGTTGAAGTTGGTGAACGGGATCAAGAACCGCTTCTTGCATTCGGCGACCAGCTCAGCCATCGCCGGCGACGTCCCCGCGTACGGAGCCAGTGGCTCGCGGGTCGCGCGATCACTGACAAGATCGAGCGCCCAGAAGACACCGAGACCGCGGACTTCACCGATCACCTTGTGCCGGGACTGCATGTCGCGAAGGGCCGGTCCGATCACGTTCTCCCCGATCGCGGCGGCGTTCTCGTTGATCTTCTCTTCCTTCATCGCATCGATCGACGCCACGATCGACGCCGCTGCAAGCGGATGCCCCGAGTAGGTGAGACCTCCGGGGAACACGCGTTCGTCGAAGGTTTTCGATATGGTCTCGGAGATCACCACGCCACCGACGGGAACGTAACCGGAGTTCGAACCCTTGGCGAAGACGATCAGATCGGGTTGGGCTTCCCAGTTCTGGAAGGCGAACCACTTGCCGGTGCGCGCGAAGCCGGACATCGTTTCGTCGGCGATCCACACGATCTCGTACTTGTCCGCTAGCGCACGAACACCTTCGAGGTAGCCGGGCGGTGGCACCAGGATCCCGGCGGTACCGACGACGGATTCCAAGATGATCGCGCCGACGGTGTTCGGTCCTTCGAACTGGATTACCTGCTCGAGATGCTGCAGCGCACGCTCGGTCTCCTGCTCGGGGCTATCGGACCAGAACGGCGAGCGGTAGGGGTACGGGCCGAAGAAATGCACGTGCTGGGACGCGTACTCATTCGGCCAGCGCCGCGGGTCACCGGTTGCAGTGATCGCCGCGCCGGTGTTGCCGTGGTAGGAGCGATAGGTCGAGAGCACCTTGTGCTTGTGCGTATGCAAACGCGCCATCCGGATGGCGTTCTCCACTGCATCGGCACCACCGTTCGTGAAGAAGACCTTCGCCATGTTCGGGCCGGCGAGTTCAACGATCCGTTGCGCCGCTTCGCCACGCTTATCGTTCGCATGCTGCGGCGCGATGGTCGCGATCTTCGCGGCTTGCTCCTGGATAGCGGCAACGATCTTCGGGTGCTGGTGCCCGATGTTGACGTTCACCAACTGCGAGGAGAAGTCCAACCACTTGTTGCCGTCGTAGTCCCAGACGTAGGAACCCTCCGTGGCCGCGATGCACATCGGATTGAGTGCACCTTGCGCACTCCAGGAGTGGAAGACGTACTGACGATCGAGGTCGTAGACGCGCTTGCCTTCTTCGGGATTCGGGGAATACGACATGCCTGCTCCTCGTCACTGTCCTTGGTGATCGAAGCGTAGAACCGTGCGAATGTTCAGGACAATGAGGGAGGCCTTATGCCTCCGCGAGAGGGTTCACCCACGCAACCTGGGGAATTCGAGAGAAGTCTCGGTCGACTGAGTAGACGGTGCCACCATGCTCCCAGGCAAGCGCCGCCAGATGAACGTCGTTGATGATGTTGCCCCCTGAATCTGTCGGAGTGAAGACTCGAAGCGCGTGAACGTGACGCTTCCCCGGATTGATCAAGAAGGCATTCGGGGACTCAAGCCAGGTCTCCACAATCGAGACCGCCGCATCCATAGAGAGCGGCTGCTCGTAGACCGAAGTACCCGTGGACAGGCGCAGAAATGCGAGGATCGAGGTCCACGGGATCCCCACGAGTTCATCCCCGGTCAGTGCTGAACGCCACCAATCACGCGCGTCCACGTGCACGCGCGAGGCACTATTGGTTGCGTAGATGAGCAAGTTGACGTCAGGAATGATCAAGTCACGTCTCGCTCGAGTTCTTCGGTTACGCGTAGGAACCTGACCACTTCAGCGTCTTCGCCGAGTGCTTCGGCCTCGCCAGCGGACAGACGAAGGCCCCCTAGATCAACAACCGGGGGATCGACGGCTGAGCGTGGTGCACTCGGCGCCAACCCCTTCCTGACCACCTCGTTCACGACTTCCTTGAACGAGCGTCCGGTGGCGCGTGCACGTTCGTTGAGGGCCATGAACAGATCGTCGTCCAGAGTCAAGGTCGTGCGCATCCCTCGAGATTAACCTGTGGACATCAAGGCATCAAGACAGCCGGGGCCGCCGATCAGTCGATGAGATCGTGCACCGAGATAGTCGCGTTGCGATCCTGACCGACCCCGATCGCGCTGATCCGGCAGTTCGATGCATCTTGCAAGAACTCCACGTAGCTGCGGGCGTTTGCCGGCAGGTCCTCGAGCGATCGTGCCGCGGAGATGTCCTCGTCCCACCCGGGTAGGTACTCGTAGATCGGCGTCGCGTGATGGAACGCAGTCTGGGTCTCGGGGAGTTCGTCGACACGGACGCCATCCACGTCGTAGGCGACGCACACCGGAATCTGCTCGAACCCGGTCAGCACATCGAGCTTGGTCAAGAAGATGTCGGTGAGTCCGTTCACCCGAGTAGCGAAACGCGCGATCGGCGCATCGAACCAACCGCAGCGTCGATCCCGGCCGGTCGTGACCCCGCGTTCACCACCGATCGTGCGCAGCCGTTCGCCGTCTTCATCGAACAGTTCGGTCGGGAAGGGTCCGGAGCCCACACGGGTCGTGTAGGCCTTGAGGATGCCGATCACCCGATCGATCCGAGTGGGTCCGATGCCGCTGCCGGTGCATGCGCCGCCTGCGGTTGGGTTGCTGGAAGTGACGAAGGGATACGTGCCGTGATCGACGTCGAGCAACGTGCCCTGACCACCTTCGAGGAGGACGACCCTGTCCTCATCGAGAGCCTGGTTGAGCAGCAGCGAGGTGTCGGCAACCATCGGGGCGAGTGGCTCGGCGAATTGCAGGAGCTCGTCGACGATTGCATCGACATCGATAGCTCGCCGGTTGTAGACCTTGACGAGCACCTGGTTCTTATTCGTCAGCGCACCTTCGATCTTCTGGCGAAGGATCGACTCGTCGAATAGGTCTTGAACGCGGATGCCGATGCGGGCGATCTTGTCGCTATAGGTCGGTCCGATGCCTCGACCGGTGGTGCCGATGCGACTCTTACCAAGGAAGCGCTCCGTCACCTTGTCCAGAGTTACGTGATAAGGCGTGATCAAGTGCGCATTCGCGCTGAGGATCAACTTGGAGGTGTCCACGCCCCGCTGCTGGAGTCCTTCGATCTCCTCGAGCAGGACCGCTGGATCGACCACCACACCGTTGCCGATGACCGGTGTGACTTCCGGAGTCAGGATCCCGCTCGGCAGTAGGTGGAGTGCGAACTTGCGGTCACCGATGACGACGGTGTGCCCGGCGTTGTTTCCGCCTTGATAACGGACGACGTAGTCGACGCGACCACCGAGTAGGTCGGTCGCTTTCCCTTTGCCTTCGTCACCCCACTGGGCGCCGACGAGCACGATCGCTGGCACGAGCGGACACGCTATCGGATAAGGATCAGGGTGTCTGCGCAGCGAAGTGTCGCCCGAGGGCTCGACCTGAAAGCCACGCCGCTTCCACGCGCGGCCCCCCGGCCCAAGCATCGCCGGCCAGCCCGAGGGGCAGTTCGGGGTGTGACCAGAAATCGGCCTCCAGCGCGGCAATAGGGCGAGCCAGAGACCAGCGGTGCGCCCATGTCCAACTCGGCAACGCATCGATTTCGAGCACCCGCCGAACAGCGGCGATGGCATTGGGGAGCACTCCGCTCGGATCATCGAGGTGACCGGCGGCGAATACCGGATTCACGTGGGCGACGAGCACCGGCGCATCGTCACCGCGGCGCTTGCCGTCGTCTGCGATCCAAGTGATCACGGGATCGTCGTTGACGAAGACACCGTCCATCTCGATCCAGGTTCGATCCTCGAAGACAAGGGTGACCGCAATGACCGGCTCCCAGGTGATGTCGGTATCCGGCAGCACTTCAGGGTCCAACAGTCGTGCTGCCTGAGGTTGGGGCATACACAGTCCGACGCTGCCCGCGCGGTAGTCATGCGCGCGCACACTGTCATCGCCGATTTCGATCCGCTCCAGATGAGTTTCGGTATCGAGATCCTCGATTCCGGAGGCTAAGTGCTCGACGATCGATCGAAGGCCGCCGGGAGCCGCGTACCGCATCGGTCCGGTCTTGACTCCGACCATCGACCCCTCGTTGTGCACATGGAACGTGTCCGTCCAGGGACGAACGACTTCCGCCTCGATCATCGACTCGACGAGCGCACGAAAATCCGGATCGCTGACGGTGAAGTAGCTCGCTCCGTAATCGACGATTCGCCCATCGAGTGGTGTGCCGGTATCCCGCAGGCGACGAGAGGCCATCCGTCCACCGATCCGACGCCCGCGATCCACCACCTTCACCTGCGCACCAGCCTGCATAGCCGACTGGGCGGCTGTCACGCCAGCTATTCCGGCACCGACAACCAGAAGATCGGAACGACTGCCCACATCAGCAGGTTAGTGCCACCATTCACCCATGAGCGCAGCGAGTGAGTCTCCGGAAATCGGCGAGACGATCGTCGCCGACGGCATCGCCACCAACGTCCACATTCAGCGTGCGCCAGCCGGACCTATCGAATCCAACACTGTCTTGCTGTTGCACGGCTCGGGACCGGGAGTCTCGGCATTCGCGAATTGGCGCTTGACCCTCCCTCTGCTGGCGGAGAACTTCACGGTCGTCGCACCGGACGTAGTCGGATTCGGATTCACCGAGCGCCCCGCTGACATCACCTACGACCGCTGCTAGGCGAGGACCTCGCGCAACTGCGGTACGAAGCCAGCATCCGCCCCGGCGTCCAGGAAGCCTTCGCGTCCATGTTCCCCGAACCACGCCAGGAAGCCCTCGATGCCCTGTGCCTGCCCGAAGAGGATGTCCGAGGGATCGATAAGCGAACCCTGCTCGTCCACGGGCGCGATGATCAGGTGATTCCCTCGCAAACTTCGCTACGCCTACTCGAACTGATCGACGACAGCGAGTTACACATCTTCGGTCGCTGCGGGCACTGGACACAGATCGAGCGCAGCGAGGAGTTCGCTGCGCTCGTCCTGCAATTCCTGATGCGTTAGTCGCTTGACGACATCCTCACCAACGCGGAGCTTCCGGATCGCAGTCGGTAAGGAAGTCTCCGATACGCACTACCTCTTCTTGTTCATCGATGGCTTGGGCTGCGCGACCTAAAGCCGCCAGGCAGCGAAGGAAACCCTGGTTCGGTTCGTGTTCCCATGGCACTGGACCATGTCCCTTCCAGCCGTTGCGCCGCAAAGCATCGAGCCCACGGTGGTACCCCACGCGGGCGAATGCGTAGGACTCGACCACCCGACCTTCGGACCACGCTTGGTCGGCAAGCACTGCCCACGCCAGCGAGCTCTGCGGATGTGCACGAACGACCGAGTCCGGGTCCGCTCCGGCCGCCAACTCTGCTTCGACTGTCGGGTCCGCCGGTAACAAAGTTGGCGGCGGACCCTCCAGCAGGTTCTCTCCGATTCCCATAGATCAGACCGCCACGATCAGGTAATCGATGCTGAGTAGATCTCGGCGATCGCAGCATCGAGCGTGGAGGTGAACTCTTCCTCGCTCATCTGCGCGGTGAGGCCCTCGCTGAGAGCGCGCGAGAAGCTCGCGATCATCCCGTGGTTCGCGGTCAGGATGTCGCACGCCTCGTCTCGTGAGTACCCACCGGACAGTGCGACGACGCGCATGACCTTCGGGTGCTCGATAAGCGGTGCGTAGAAATCGTTGTGGCTCGGCAG
>CAJXNV010000097.1 GCA_913057155.1 uncultured Actinomycetes bacterium
TTTGATAACGCTCATGTCGCTTATGTCTCATGACCGTCTCAACCCCGGTCAGTGACGTGACCTTGCCCCAAGTACCCCACACGGCCCCCATGACCGGCACTACTGTCGAGACCGTCAGATGCCCTGCACTCAAGCAAACCAAGGAGTGAACGAATACATGGGTTCCATGAGTAAGAAGTTCGCAGTCATCCTGGGCGCCTCGGCGCTCGCGCTGGCAGCGTGTTCGAGCGACGACGGCGATTCCGCCGATAGTGGCTCCGACGACGGTGGCAGCGGTGCCATCGCCGAGCAGTTCGACATGAGCGGTATCGATGTGGCCGTCGGGTCCAAGGACTTCGACGAGCAGCTGATCCTCGGCCAGATGATGGTCCAGGCTCTCGAGGCTGCCGGCGCCAATGTCGAGGACAAGGTGAACCTCGGCGGCACGGCCGTCGCTCGCGAGGCTCTGCTCTCCGGCGAAATCGATGTCTACATGGAGTACAACGGCACCGGCTGGACCGTCCACCTCGGACAGGAAGATCCCAGCTTCGATCCGGACGAGTTGACCTCGGCGGTGCGTGACCTCGACCTCGAGCAGAACGACATCGCGTGGGTCGGCCAGTCGCCGTTCAACAACACCTACGGCTTCGCCTCCAGCCCGGAGGTCACCGAGGCCAACGGTGGTCCGTTCGACCTTCAGTCGATGATGGAGTACGTGCGGGATAACCCGGACGCCGTCGTCTGCATGGAGTCGGAGTTCCCGGATCGTCCCGACGGTCTGATCCTGACCGAGACCGCCACCGGGATCGAGCTGCCGGATGCGCAGCAGAACATCCTGGATACCGGCGTGATCTACACCGAGACCGCAGCCAACAACTGCACCTTCGGTGAGGTCTTCACCACTGACGGCCGTATCCCGGCGCTGGGTCTGACCCTCGTCGAGGACCCGGGTGTCAACATCCTGTACAACGTCTCCGCGACCATCCGCAACGAGACGTTCCAGGAGGCTCCGGAGGCATTCGAGGGCATCGTCGATGCGATCCTCGCGCCGCTGGACAACGCCCAGATGGCCGAGCTGAACGCTCGCGTGTCGGCGGAAGGCGAGGAGCCCGCGGCAGTTGCCAACGACTACCTCGTCGAGCAGGGCATCATCGCTGGCTAGCGACGGAGAGGGCGGGGACTTCGGTCCCCGCCCTCTTGCCTAGCAGCCCCGCTCCAACAATCCAGGAGACCGTGTGGAAGGTTTCACCAGCTGGTTCGACTACATCTCGAGCCGGACAGATCTGATCCTCGAAGGTCTAACGCAGACCGTCGTATACGTCGTTCTCGTCACGCTCGCTGCCGGCGTCACCGCAGTCGTCGTTGCGGTCCTGACAATGCGCAAGCCGTTCGCCAAGGAACTCGCACTCGCGATCTCCTCGGTCTTCCTGACGATCCCCTCGCTTGCACTGTTCACGATCTTCATCCCGATCGTCGGCCTCGGTTTCACACCATCGTTCATCGCGCTGTATCTCTACGCGATCATGCCGATCCTGCGGAACACTTCGACAGGACTCGACTCCGTCGATCCCAGCGTGCTGGAGTCGGCCAAGGGCATGGGTCTGACGAGGTGGCAAGTGCTCACCAAGGTCCAGTTGCCGCTCGCGTGGCCAGTCATGCTGGCCGGCATCCGCGTCTCAGCACTGCTGACGGTCGGCATCTCGGCGATCGCCACGCTCGTGGCCGGCGGCGGCCTCGGTGACTTCATCAAGAGCGGTTTGGCCCGCCTACCGCTTCCCAATTCCCTCGAAGCCATCTGGACGGGCGTCATCTTGTCGCTCGCCTTGGCCTTCGTGATCGACTCGCTGCTACGTGGAGTCGGCCGTTTCACCACCCCACGAACCAAGAAAGCCTGACGGGAGACCCACCTGTGAATGCCGAACCTCTGATCAAACTCGAGGACGTCACCAAGGCGTACCCCGGCGTGGAAGAGCCCGCGGTCAAGGAGCTCAATCTCGCTGTGAATCCCGGCGAGATCCTGGTACTCGTCGGCCCCTCCGGCTGCGGCAAGTCCACCACGCTGCGGTTGATCAACCGCATGATCGAGCCCACCGGTGGGCGCATCATCTACGAAGGCCAGGACGTCACCAAGGGCGACCCGAACGAGCTTCGGCGTCGCATCGGCTACGTCATCCAGCAGATCGGTCTCTTCCCGCACCGCACCATCGCCGAGAACATCGCGACCGTTCCCAAACTGCTGAAGTGGCCCAAGGACAAGATCAACGCCCGGGTCGATGAGTTGCTCGAGGTGGTCTCGATGGATCCGAGCATCTACCGCGACCGCTATCCGTCCGAGCTTTCCGGTGGCCAAGCCCAGCGCGTCGGCGTCGCCCGCGCGCTAGGTGCCGACCCCGACGTCCTGCTCATGGACGAGCCGTTCGGTGCTATCGACCCCATCACCCGAGACCGCCTGCAAAACGAGTTCCTTCGCTTGCAGGGTGAGTTGAAGAAGACCATCGTCTTCGTCACGCACGACATCGACGAGGCCGTCAAGATGGGTGATCGCATCGCGATCCTGCGCGAGCAAAGCGAGATCGCCCAGCTCGACACACCCGAGCACATCCTCACCGACCCTGCTGATGAGTTCGTGGAGAACTTCCTAGGCTCCGGCGCGATCTTGAAGACCCTCACGCTGCGCCGAGTCAAGGACATCGAGCTCTCCCCGCTGGTGACCTTGAAGGAGCCCTTCCAGCGCGATCAGGCACTGCGCGAGATGAGCGACGCCAACACGAACGTCGCCGTGCTGCTGGACCGCAACGATCACCCCACCCGATGGATCGACGAGAAGGCACTGAACCGATCGTCGTCGCTCGATCGAGCGGGTCGACCGATCACCGTGCAACTCCAGCCGGAGGACACCCTGCAAGACGCCCTCTCGGCGATGCTCACCTCCGCGGCCGGCATGGCCGTGGTGGTCGACGCTCGCGGCCACTACCTCGGTGGCTGCACCGTCGAGAGCCTCGCCGGCCTGCTGATCCAAACCGGCCAGGAGAGTGCTGACTCGTGAGTACCGCCGTAGCGATCACCGCGGAGGACGCGGAGAAGAAACCGACTACCCGCCGCTGGCGGGCGGATTCGCTCGACCTGGTCGTCACGCCCGCGCTCTTCTTGATCCTTACGACGCTGTTGATCGTCGTGTGGAACTACTCCGACTTCGACCAGACCACCACCAACATCCTGGAACCGGCCAAGTTGTGGCGTCAGTTCCAAGAGCAGTTGTTCGTGGCTTTCTGGTCCACGGTGCTGGTCGTCGTGATCGCCGTGCCGGTCGGCATCCTGGTCACCCGCGAGAACGTGCCGAAGATCAAGGACACCCTGGTCAGCATCCTCGGTCTCGGCCAAGCACTACCCGCCTACGGCCTGATCGTGCTGTTCTTCGTGTGGCTCGGGCAAGGCGCCGTGACGGTGATCATCGCGCTCGCGACCTTCGCCCTGCTGCCGGTGCTGCGCAACACGATCGTCGGTCTCGAGCAGGTCGATAAGGCTGTGATCGAAGCCGGCAAGGGCATGGGCATGACGGGCCCCCAGCGCCTTGCCAAGATCGAGATGCCGCTCTCGGTGCCGGTCATCCTGGCCGGTATCCGCACGGCCACGGTCATCAACGTCGGCATGGCCGCGCTGGCCTTCTTGATCGGTGGCGGTGGTCTCGGCGAGACGATCAACGCCGGCTTGAAGTTGAACCGGCCCACCGCGATCTTCGTCGGCGCTGTCCTGGTCGCCCTGGTCGCCCTGGCCTTCGACTTCATCGGTGGACTGGCCCAGCGGTACCTGCGCCCGAAGGGTGTCTAGGCACTCACGGGTCAGTAGGTTTCGGACGTGACCGAACAGCACGGTGACTCCGACGTCGACTATCGGTTCCTGCTTGCCAACGAGCGAACCTTCCTCGCCTGGATGCGCACGGCCCTGGCGCTCATCGCCGGGGGCGTAGCCCTCGATCAGTTCGTCGTCGTTGCCGGTGCCCGCGACCTCGTCACCGTGCTCGGCATCTTCGCGATCGTCCTGGGCGGGATAGTCGCCGTCCTTGGAACCATCCAGTGGCGCCGCGCCGACCGGGCCATGCGCAGCGCACAGCCGATGAACTCCTCCACCACGGTCGTGATCCTGGGCGTCATCGTGGCGCTATTCGCGTTGACCATCGCGCTGCTCCTGAGCGTCGGCTAGCACCCTGAAGTGATGTCCGAGGTTCCCTACGACGATCCCGCAGGTCGCACCCGTTTCGCGTGGGCGCGCACCCTGTTGGTCACCTTCGTGGTCTCGCTGCTCGTCGAGCGACTGTTCTTCGCGGGATCGCTGTGGAGCATCGCGGTGCTCGCGGTGCCAGTCGGCACCGTTGCCGCGCTCACATTCTGGCGCTCGCGTCCGCTGCGGCGAACCTCGGCACCTATCACCGCGGTATTCCCGTTGATCGTGACCGGCTGTGTCCTGTTGATCGCGCTAGCGGCGCTGGTCGGGGTCAGCCCTTCTTCCTAGGCGGCAATCCGGGAACCGAGGAGATGAAGAAGAAAATCGCTCCGACGAACGTACCGATGTTGGCGATCTGCGGATACAGACTCTGGTCGGTCAGCGGGACGATGTACGCACCGACCGCGGAAAGCACGAAGAAGCCCGAACCGATGATGTTCAGCAGCGCCAGGAAGCGCGCGCTGACGCGATCGTCCTGACGTTGCTGGATCGGGTAGTGCAGGTTGTAGAACATCGTGCTGGCGACGACGAAACTGATGGCGCCCACCAAGTCCGGCGCCCACACCACCGATTCCTGCTGCATCGTCGATAGCGACCGGATCAGTGTTCCGGTCATCGAGGTCTGGAAGAGCACCGCCCCGAAGGCTTGGATGATGGCCGCGCGGGAGTTGCGATCGGCGAAACGGCGAGTGGCCTCCGGGTCGCCTTGATCGTTGATCGCCATCTTGCGCCCCTGGACGGCCTGGATCACCGCTCCGACCAGGTACAGGCTCGATCCGGTCAGGTACACCACGTTGATGATCTCTTGCGGGAAGCCAGGAATCAGCGGGAAGGCAGCACCGAGGCCGAAGAGCACCGACCCCACGATGAAGGTGCTGGCCACCCACCAGCCGGAGTCCCGTGGCGCCCACAGCACCCTGGGCTGGAAGTACTTGCGCAACATCGGCGTCAGACTAGAGGACTCGTGTAAGGCTTGGCGCCTGCCTACCGCGAGGGAGCAAGCGTGCTGTTGTCCGATCGGATTCTGGCCTCCGCGAGCCCGATACCGGCCGATGTCCAGTTGCCGGACTATGACCGAAAAGGGATAGCTCCAGGGATCGTGCACATCGGTGTCGGCAACTTCCACCGCGCCCACCAGGCGCTGGTGATGGACCGGCTCGCGCGACAGGGGAAGGCCCGGAACTGGGGGATACGGGGCCTCGCCCTGCTGCCCGGTGACGAATCGCTCGCCCGGGCCATGCAGGCCCAAGACGGGCTGTACACACTGGTCGAGAAGCACGCCGATGGAAGCTGGGACTACCGGATCATCGGAAGCCTGCTGGATGTGACGTTCGCGCCCGACAGCGCCGATGCCGCGATCGAAGTCCTGGCCGATCCGAACATCCGCATCGTCTCCCTCACCATCACCGAGGGCGGCTACAACTTCGATCGGCTCACGGGTGAGTTCATGCTCGATGCTCCCGCGGTAGCCCGAGACCTCGAGCCGAACGCACCACCGACCACCGTCTTCGGCCTGGTCTACGCGGCTCTTGTCGAACGACGCAATGAAGGGATCGAGCCCTTCACGGTGCTCTCGTGCGACAACATCCAGCACAACGGCGACGTCGCCAAGGCGATGTTCACGGCATTCGCTCGGGCGAAGGATGCGCAGTTCGCCGACTGGATGGAGGCCCACGTCTCCTTCCCCAACTCGATGGTGGATCGCATCACGCCTGTCACTACGGAGCAGGACAAGGAAGCCGTCTTCGAACACCTCGGTGTCCGCGACGAGTGCCCGGTGCTGTGCGAACCCTTCTTCCAGTGGGTGGTGGAAGACGACTTCCCGACCGGGCGACCGGAGTGGGAACTAGCCGGAGTCCAGGTCACCGACAACGTGGCGCCCTACGAGAAGATGAAGCTCCGCTTACTGAACGCCAGCCACCAGGGCCTGGCCTACTTCGCCCACTTGATGGGCTATGTGTACGTGCACGATGCGGCCCAGGATCCACTGATCGCCACTTTCCTGCGCCGCTACATGGACCAGGAAGCCACGCCCACGCTGGACGAGCTTCCCGGGGTGGATCTCGAGGCTTACAAGAGCGAGCTGATCGAACGCTTCGCCAACCCCGAGGTCAAGGACACCGTCGCGCGCCTCGCGGCGGAATCCTCCGATCGCATCCCCAAGTGGCTCCTTCCGGT
>CAJXNV010000098.1 GCA_913057155.1 uncultured Actinomycetes bacterium
CGGACATCATCTACGACATCCGTGAAGCTGTCGGTGCCGTCGATCGGATCATCGAGGTGAACCTGCCGGCGAACCTGGAGATGGATCTCGAGGTGAGTAAGCCTGGGACCGTGGTGGTGAACTACGCCGCCGATGGGGACGATCCGGTCCTTCCGCGACGCAGGTTGATGACCGCGGGGCTGACCTTGGAATTCATGTTGCTATACACCGTGGCGGCGGAGAAGTACACGGCCGCGGTCGATGCAGTGGATGCGGCGCTGGCCGACGGTGCGTTGACGATGCCGCCGGCGCGGTACTTCGAACTCGAGGAGATCGTCGAAGCGCACGAGGCCCAGGAAGCTGGAGCGCAGGAGCGCCTGCTTGTTCGGTGTTGACACTCAATTGTGAGAGTGAAACCATACTAGTGCTCGCGGTCTTCGGACTCGCTGAGAAGGAAGCCTCGGTGCACCCGCAGGGATTGCGGGGCCCGGGGCTGACGCTTTTCCGAGCGCATCTAGTTTCCCGATGCTTCCACGTTGATGATGTTCATCTTCTCGAGCATCGACACGTAAGAATGATTCCCATTGAAGCGCGACCAGGTTGCCCCGCAGACGAAGTCGGCTAGCCACAAGAGTGGTTCGTCCACACCGGGACTGTGGTGAATGCTGGCTGCGAAAGGGCCGGTGCGGGCTTGCCAGTCAAGTGCGGCGCGGTCTCGACGATCCCCCGCGATACCGCGTGATTCGAGGACGGCGCGGCCTAGGCCCGATCCCTTCAATTCACTAATCAATGTTCTGAGGCAGAGTCGCCTTTGACGTTCAGGACGCTCATCCACGGAGATTCGAGTGACGGTGAAGTAGGTAGAGGGGAGATCTGCCATAGCCCTGAGCAGAGCACGCCTGGCGTGGGGGCGCTCCCTATGCCAGTGGAGTTTGCTGTCACTGGGATTCAAGTCTCGTAGCGCTTGCCTCGAGAACTCGAGGTCCCTGGACTCGATGCAGGCGGCCGCAACGACATACACGCGCTCATGCCCGATGGTGCCGAATGATTCGTCGATGAAGGCATCCACGATCGAAGCGTGGCGCCAGCCCGCTCACATCAACAAACGGTTATCCACAGGTTTCGAGGACGGCAAGCAGGGCGCGGGGCCGGGCGCGGATCGCGCAGGTGCCGTGGTGCGTCCTATGTCAGGGCGTAGGGAGACAATGGGGTCATGGGTCTGGAAATCCTCGGCATCGTGCTGTTCGTGCTGCTTATCGGCGCGTCCATCGCCCTGCACGAGATCGGGCACCTGGTCCCGGCCAAGAAATTCGGTGTCCGGGTAACGGACTACATGGTCGGCTTCGGGCCCACCATCTGGTCCAAGGTCCGCGGTGAGACCCGCTACGGCCTCAAGGCCATTCCCGTGGGTGGATACATCCGGATGATCGGGATGCTGCCGCCCGGCAAGGACGATCCCGAAGGCACCGCCCGCACGATGAACACCGGCCGATTCGCGGCGATGGTCGCGCAGGCCCGCCAGCAGTCCCTGGAGGAGATCGAGCCCGGCGATGAGAACCGGGTGTTCTACAAGCTCCCGGTCCACAAGCGCTTGATCATCATGCTCGGTGGGCCGTTCATGAACCTGCTGCTCGCGGTGCTGCTGTTCGGAGTGGTGCTCGTGGGGATCGGGCTGCCCCAGCCCACCACCGCCGTGAACTCGGTGGTGCCGTGCACCCCCACGGTCGAGCAGCCAACCGGTGATCCGCTGCCCTCGGGCGCCTGCCCCGCGGGATCGCTACCCACCCCGGCCGCCGAGGCTGGCTTGCTCGCCGACGATGTCATCGTCTCCGTCGGCCCGATCGCTTCGTCCTCGTGGGACGACCTCACCGAGTGGATCCGCGCCAACCCAGGTCGCAGCACCCAGGTAGTGGTGGAGCGCGACGGCGGTCAGGTCTCGTTGCCGTTGGTGGTCGCGGACGTCGAGCGGCCGGTCTACGACGAGAACGGCGAACCGACCGGCGCCTCCGAACAGGTCGGGTTCTTGGGCGTGAGCCCCCAATTCGAATACTCCCCGCAGCCGGTCACCGCGATCCCCGGATACATGTGGGACATCACCTACCGATCCGCCGCTGCATTGGTCTCACTTCCGGTGCGGGTATTCGAGCTGGTGGACGAAACACTGATCGGTGGGGGAGAGCGTTCCTTGGACTCCCCGGTCTCGGTAGTCGGGGCCTCCCGCCTGGGCGGTGAGATCGCGGCGATGGAACAGCCCGTCACCTCGAAGGTCGCCACCTTCTTGGGCCTTGCGGCCTCGTTGAACCTGTTCTTGTTCTTGTTCAACCTGCTGCCGATCCTGCCGCTCGATGGCGGGCACGCGGCAGGTGCGCTCTACGAGGGGATCCGGCGCACCGTGGCCCGGGTGCGAGGCAAGCCCGACCCGGGCCCGGTGGACACCGCCAAGTTGCTGCCGGTGGCCTACGTGGTGGCCGGTGTGCTGATCGTGGTCGGCGTGGTCGTGATCTGGGCCGACCTGGTCAAACCGATCACCTTGAGTTGACCTGACCTGAACCAACCTGAACCAGCGCTCACCGGTGCTAGTAGTCGTACAGGCACCAGCGGCTACGAAACGCCGGCTCGATCTCGTGATTGTCGAATCCACCGAGGATGAAGACACGTCCGTGATCGGGCATGCCCCAGTACGCCAAGTGGTAGAGCATCGCCGCCACCGCTTGCGCGGGGATCTGGTGCACGTCCTCCCACCGGCCGTCCTGTCGCTCCACGAGCCACATATCCCGGCCGAAGAAGCGCAGCGCGTACTTCTCGGTCAACGGGATGCCGAACCACATCGGGTATCCACCGTTAGGCATCGTCGGACTCCATCTCTTCCCTGCGGAGTTCGGCGGCGGAGCCGTTATTGCTGTAAGCGCCGCCCTCGACATCGTCGAAGTAGTCAGCGAGCAGGCCCTCGGCGATTTCCGCGCATTCGCGGCACTTGAAAGTTGGAAGTGAATCGATCACATCGCGGCGCAGCGGTCCGACCAGATAGTGGCCTTTGCGCACGATCAGGCAGGCCCTCGAACCATCCGCGTGTTCGCTATAGCGTTCCTCGACTGACTTCCCCGTCTCACCGACGTACGTCTTGTAGTCCGGATCATCGATCAACGGGATCAATTCATAGGCATACAGGTAATGCGGGACCTTTCCTTGATGTGAGATCGGTTCGGTCGCAGCGAGCCGGTGAATCTTGCTGAGCAGGTGGTGCATGTCGTTCCCTTCGACATTGGCCGCCGGTTGCAGCCGTTGCACCACTACTCAAAGCACCCCCTACGGGGGTGCTAAAGACCGCGCGCTCGCGTGTGCGCGCGTTGGGCCTAGTTCGCGGGATCCGGCGAGGCGTTGAGCGCCGGGGTGTCGTCGTCACCTTCTGCGTCGCTGTTCTTGCCGCGCCGCGTGAAGTAGACGACCAACGCGACCACGCCGAGCGCGACGATGATCAACAGCAAGATCAGATAGGTGGGGAAGCTGCCCGAACCATCCTCGGAAGTGACCACCACATCGAAGTTGTCATCTAGGCCGGCCTGCACGCGGAACGTGGTGTCGGAAGTCTGCTCGACGTTCGTGCCCTCGACGCTGGTGATGGTTCCGGGCATCTCGACGGAGATGTCGTAGCCACCGAAATCGAAATCAAGATCACCGAGCAGGCTCGCATCCTCCTCCGTGACCTCCTCACCGGATGTGGTGACGAACGTGACGGTGCCGTCGTCGCCGGCGTAGATGTTCCACAGATCGTCGGCTTCCTCGAATGCCAAGTCCTCGAAGGTGCAGTTCATCGCAACGGCGCCGTCGCGATCCAACGGCGAGCAATCCAGGTCATCGACACCCTCGGCGCCCTCGAGTGCACCCTGTTCGATCTGATCGACCAGATCGTTGCCCGAAGCCAGGCCGAGCAATCCGGAGAACTCGCTGGAGATCGCGACCGTCATGTTGCCGGTGGCGGTGGCGTCCGGGTTGACCGTGATGTCGGCATCGACATCCAGGCAAGCGGTGAGCACAAGCGCGGAGGCGGCGAGGACGGCGGGTAGGGCGAAGCGCTGCATGGCAAACCTTTGGTCGAGTGCGGGGAGGTCAAGAGTAGAGCGTGGATCGCGTGGATCGCGCTGAAGGAGCTTCAAGGGCCTCTGTCGTGGCTGGGTTCCCTGCGGCGTTGAAGCGCAAAGCCCGAGCGCCACGGTCGTCCGGCCGGGTCTCGGGCTCACTTCCCGGATCTCAGCGAACCGGGCACTTCTATTGTGCCGCAGTCAACAGATTGCTGCCAAGTCCGGTGGAGGGCCTGTCGAAAAGCCAGGTATGCCATCGATGGCCATAATGGAGCCGTGAGTATCGGTCTTGGAATGCCCTCCGCCCCTCCGCCCGTCGTGGCTCCCCGTCGCAAGACCCGCCAGATCCTGCTGCGGCACGACAAGCACCCGGTGTACGTGGGTGGCGACGCTCCGGTGAGCGTGCAGTCCATGACCACCACGGTCACCGCCGATGTGAATGCGACGTTGCAGCAGATCGCCGAGTTGACCGCTGCGGGCTGCCAGGTGGTGCGGGTGGCCGTGCCCAGCCAGGACGACGCGGAGGCGCTGCCGGCGATCGCCAAGAAATCCGGCATCCCGGTCGTGGCCGACATCCATTTCCAGCCCAAGTACGTCTTCGCCGCGCTCGATGCCGGGTGCGCCGGAGTGCGGGTGAACCCGGGGAACATCAAGGCGTTCGATGATCGGGTGGGCGAGATCGCGAAGGCGGCCAAGGACTGCGGAACTCCCATCCGGATCGGCGTCAATGCCGGCTCGCTGGACAAGCGCCTGATGGAGAAGTACGGCAAGGCCACGCCAGAGGCGCTCGTGGAATCGGCGCTATGGGAGGCGTCGTTGTTCGAAGAGCACGATTTCCGGGACATCAAGATCTCGGTCAAGCACCACGATCCCGTGGTGATGATGCAGGCCTACATGCAACTCGCCGAGCAGTGCGACTACCCGCTGCACCTCGGCGTGACCGAGGCCGGCCCGACCTTCCAGGGCACTATCAAGTCCTCGGTCGCCTTCGGTGGCCTGCTCTCCCGCGGTATCGGGGACACCATCCGGGTCTCGCTGTCCGCCCCGCCCATCGAGGAAGTGCGGGTGGGCCTGCAGATCCTGGAGTCCTTGAACCTGCGCGAACGGGGCCTGGAGATCGTCTCCTGTCCGTCTTGCGGACGCGCCCAGGTGGACGTCTACACCCTCGCCGAGCAGGTGACCGCCGGTCTGGAGGGCATGGAGGTGCCGCTGCGGGTGGCGGTCATGGGTTGCGTGGTCAACGGTCCGGGCGAGGCACGCGATGCCGACCTGGGTGTGGCGTCGGGCAACGGCAAGGGTCAGATCTTCGTCAAGGGCGAGGTCATCAAGACCGTGCCCGAATCCCAGATCGTGGAGACCTTGATCGAGGAAGCGATGCGCTTGGCCGAACAGATGGAAGGCGAAACCGGCGAGCCGGTAGTCGAAACGGTTTAGATTCTGGTGCGTGACCACATTCGCCGGCGAGGGTAAGTCCGTCGTCGGTTATGTGCGGCAACTGAACCCCTCGGACCTCGGCGCCGCGGACGCCCTGCTGCGCCGCGATCCGGTGGTCAACTGCTTCATCGACGCGCGGGTGCGCTGGGCGGGGTTGGATCCCTGGCGGCTCGGCGGGGACATGTGGGGATATTTCGATGGTGATGAGTTGGCGTCGTTCGTCTACATCGGAGCGAACCTCGTACCGGTGGGCACCACGCCGGCATCGCGCGCGGCGATCGCGGATCGGTTGCGGGTGCAGCCGCGACGGTGCTCGTCCTTCGTCGGATCCTCCACCGAAGTGCTGGACCTGTGGCGGTTGCTGGAACCGGCCTGGGGGCCTGCGCGTGAGGTTCGCGACGACCAACCCCTGATGGTGATGGACTCCGATCCGCTCGTGCCGATCGATCCGCTGGTGCGACCGGCGCGGTCATCGGACCTGGACGTGCTGGTGCCGGCCTGCATCGCGATGTTCACCGAGGAGGTTGGGGTCTCGCCGGTGCGCGGGGGAGCCGGGCACGCCTATCGGGCGCGGATCGCCGAACTGGTCGACTCCGGACGATCCTTCGTGCGGATCGTCGACGGGCGCGTGGAATTCAAGGCCGAGGTGGGCGCCGCCTCCCCGGAGGCCTGCCAGGTGCAGGGCGTGTGGGTGGCACCGGAGTTGCGGGGCAAGGGACTTTCCGAACCCGCGATGGCCTCGGTCGTGCAACAGGCCCGGGAGTCGATCTCGCCGGTGGTCTCGCTATACGTGAACTCCTACAACCACGCGGCGATGAAGTCCTACCGCGCCGTGGGATTCCGCGACTACGGGCATTTCGCAACCGTGTTGTTCT
>CAJXNV010000099.1 GCA_913057155.1 uncultured Actinomycetes bacterium
CTTGGCGGCACGCGCCGGCGCGGGATCGACGCCGGCATCGAGCCGGTCGGCGAACAGCCGGCGGACGTGCCGCACGACCGCCGCGTGCTCGACATTGCCCGCTACCGCCACGACCATCCGATCGGGGGTGTATGCGCCCTTGTAGAAACGACGGATCGCCGAACGCGGCAAGGCGCCGATGGTCTCCACGGTGCCGAGGATGGGCCTGCCCAACGCCGAGTTTCCGAACATCGCGACGGCGAATTCGTCGTGGACGAGTTCGCCGGGTTCGTCGTCGTACATCGCGATCTCTTCGAAGATGACACCGCGCTCGGCTTCGATGTCGTGATCGTGCAGCGTGGCGTTGAGTACTACATCGGATACGACGTCCAGCGCCAGCGGCAGATGCTCATCGAGCACGCGGGCGTGATAGCACGTGTGCTCTTTGGTGGTGAATGCGTTGAGGTCCCCACCCACCGATTCGATCTGCGCCGAGATGGTCATCGCATCGCGGGTAGTGGTGCCCTTGAAAAGCAGGTGCTCCAGGAAGTGCGCACTGCCCATCTGCGAGGGCGGCTCATCGCGCGAGCCCGCCGCCACCCAGATACCCAACGCGGCCGAGCGCACACCGGGCACGTACTCGGTGATCACCCGCAGGCCGCCGGGCAGCGTGGTCCGTTTGACCACGCCGCCATCGGCGCCGCTAACGAGGGTTGCGGTCTGCGCGCGGGCGGGCACGGCGCTTAGGACTCGCTGCCGCTCTCGGATCCGCCTGCACCTTCGAGGACCGGCGTCAAGGACAACTTGCCGCGCTGGTCGATCTCCTTGATCTCGACCTGCACCTTGTCTCCGACGTTCAGGACCTCCTCGACGGTCTCGATGCGCTTCTTGTCGGTCAGCTTCTTGACCTCCGAGATGTGCAGCAGGCCGTCCTTGCCGGGAACCAGCGAGACGAAGGCACCGAAGTTGGTCGTCTTGACCACGGTGCCCAGGTAGCGCTCGCCCACCTCGGGCATGGTCGGGTTCGCGATGTTGTTGATCGCGGTGCGCGCGGCTTCGGCGGATGGCCCATCGGAGGCACCGATGTAGATGGTGCCGTCGTCCTCGATGGTGATGTCGGCCCCGGTGTCCTCTTGGATCTGGTTGATGATCTTGCCCTTCGGCCCGATCACCTCGCCGATCTTGTCCACCGGCACCTTCACCGAGATGACCCGTGGCGCTGTGGCCGCCATCTCATCGGGAGCATCGATGGCCTCGTTCATGACCTCCAGGATCGTCAACCGGGCATCGCGTGCCTGGGTGAGTGCGCCGGCGAGGACGTCGGCGGGGATGCCGTCGAGCTTGGTGTCCAGTTGCAGCGCGGTGACGAATTCCTTGGTTCCGGCCACCTTGAAGTCCATGTCGCCGTAGGCGTCCTCGGCTCCGAGGATGTCGGTCAAGGTCACGTACTCGGTCTTGCCGTCGACCTCACCGGAGATCAGGCCCATGGCGATACCGGCTACCGGTGCCTTCAGCGGCACACCCGCGTTCAGCAGCGACATCGTGGATGCGCAGACCGAACCCATCGAGGTGGAGCCGTTCGATCCGAGGGCCTCGGAGACCTGACGGATCGCGTAGGGGAACTCCTCGCGGGTGGGCAGCACCGGCAACAACGCCCGCTCGGCGAGTGCCCCGTGGCCGATCTCGCGGCGCTTGGGCGAACCCACGCGACCGGTCTCACCGGTGCTGTACGGCGGGAAGTTGTAGTTGTGCATGTACCGCTTGCGGTTGTCCGGATTCAAGGTGTCCAGCAACTGCTCCATGCGCAGCATGTTCAAGGTGGTCACGCCCAGGATCTGGGTCTCACCGCGCTCGAACAGCGCCGAACCGTGCGTCCGCGGCAGGATGTCCACCTCGGCGGTCAGCGCGCGGATGTCGGCGAGGCCTCGGCCGTCGATACGCACCTTGTCGCGCAGCACGCGATCGCGCACCGCTTGCTTGGTGACCGCCCGGAACGCGGCCGACAGTTCCTTCTCGCGGCCTTCGAACTCCACCGCCAGCTCAGCGGTCACGGTCATCTTGATGTCATCGAGGCGGGCCTCGCGCGGAGCCTTCTCCACGATCGCGAGCGCATCACGGACATCGGCCAGCGCCAAGCGCTCGACGGCGTCGTAGGCGTCGTCCTGGAACTCCAGGAACACCGGGAAGTCCTGCACCTCCTTGGCCGCCGCTCCCGCGAGATCGGACTGCGCCTCGCACAGGGTGCGGATGAACGGCTTCGCCGCTTCGAGTCCGGCGCCGACGATCTCCTCGGTGGGGGCTTGGGCTCCACCGGCCACCAGATCCACCGTCCGGTCGGTGGCTTCGGCCTCGACCATCATGATCGCGACGTCGTCACCGGCGATCCGGCCGGCGACGACCATGTCGAATACCGCACGCTCGAGTTGCTCGTGGGTGGGGAAGGCGACCCACTGCCCGTCGATCAGGGCGATGCGTACGCCACCCACCGGACCGCTGAAGGGCAACCCGGACAACTGGGTCGAGGCCGATGCGGCGTTGATGGCGATGACGTCGTAGAGGTCGTTCGGGTTGAGCGACAGCACGGTCTCCACGACCTGCACCTCGTTACGCAGACCCTTCTTGAAGGTCGGGCGCAGCGGGCGGTCGATGAGCCGGCAGGTGAGGATGGCGTCCTCGGTGGGACGGCCTTCGCGGCGGAAGAACGATCCGGGGATGCGCCCCACGGAGTACATCCGCTCCTCGACGTCGACCGTGAGCGGGAAGAAGTCGAATTGATCCTTGGGCTGCTTGGACGCCGTCGTGGCGCTCAGCAGCATGGTGCCACCGTCGAGGTACACGGCTACCGATCCGGCGGCCTGCCGAGCCAATCGCCCGGTCTCGAAGGTGATGGTGCGCGTTCCGAACGCGCCGTTGTCGATGACGGCCTCGGCCGTCGCGATCTGGGAACCCTCCACGGGTGCCTCCTGTTTCCTTGGTATGCAAGCAGGGGCAACCACGGCAGTCGTCCAGTGGCGGTCTTCGATCGAGGCCCCCGGGTTCTCGCGCTGTGCGCGAATCCCTTCGAGGGCCACTACCGAGGACCGACGACGGCGCACCGTAGCGCCCCGGATCCTTGCGGTTTGGTTTTCGCTATTCGGTTGTCAGTGCAATCGCTACATGCGAAGTCTGTCGAAGTGGACCTAGCGACGGATGCCGACACGCTCGATGATCGAGCGGTAACGGTTGATGTCGGTCTTGGTCAGGTACTTCAGTAGCCGGCGACGCTGTCCGACCAGGCTGAGCAGTCCCCGGCGACTGTGGTGGTCGTGCGGATGGGACTTCAGGTGCTCGGTCAGTTCGGTGATGCGCTTGGTAAGCAGCGCGATCTGAACCTCGGGGCTTCCGGTATCGCCGGGCTTGACCGCGTATTCGGCGATGATCTCGGACTTGGACATAGTTGCCAGTGACATTCGTGTTCCTCTCGGGCGCGCCGGTCATCCGGCGATGGCTGCACGGTGCAGCCTGGTCACGAATCGCTGAGCGCCCGCTCGGCGACCGTCGCTGCGCAGGCTATCAGGTGGCCGCTGCGCTCCCGCCTGCCAGCGCCCGTGCTCGGTCGACATCGGCGTGCATCTGCTCGATGAACGCCTGCTCGGAGTCGAATACCTGCTGACCGCGCAGCCGGGCGGTGAAGCCGACCTCGACCGCCGCGCCGTACAGATCTAAGTCGTCGCGATCGATCACGTGCGCCTCGATCCGGCGCTGGACACCGCCGTACTGCGGGTTCTCCCCGACCGATATCGCCGCCGGCATCCGCGGGCAGGAGGCATCGAGGATCCGCACCCAGCCGGCGTACACACCATCGGCGGGGACCGCACGTTCGGTCGGCACCTCCAGGTTCGCGGTGGGCACGCCGAGGGTGCGACCGCGGTGGTCGCCGTGCACGACCTCCCCGCGGTAGGTGAACGGACGACCGAGGATGAGGGTCACCTGGGCTAGGTCGCCGCTGGCCAACGCCTCGCGAACCCGCGTGGAGGAGAACCGATCGCTGTCCCCGCGCACCTGCAGCCCGTGCACGGTGAATCCCAGCTCGGCTCCGAGTTCGCGCAGTGTGTCGACATCGCCGCTGGCCCGGTGTCCGAATCGGAAGTTCTCCCCGACCACCACGGCCCGGGCTCGCGCTCGATCCACGATGAAGTCCTCCACGAATTCGCGTGGACTCATCCCGCTGAGTTCGCGGGTGAAAGGAACGACGACGACGTCATCCACGCCCGCATCACGCAAGGCATCGATGCGCTCATCGAGGGAGATCAGCATCGAGGGGGCATCCTGCGGAGACAGCACCCGCCGCGGATGCGGGTCGAAGGTGATCGCCACCACCTCACCATCGCCGGCGATCGCCCGTGCCTGGGCGATGACGGCCTGGTGCCCGCGATGCACCCCATCGAACACCCCGATGATCGCCACGGTTTCGCTCACGACCCGGAAGCCTACGGGTGCGTGCTGGCACGGCTTCGCCGGTGAAGGCTCCACGAAAGGCCGTGGGCGACCTTCGCGCGCTCTAGGCTCCGATCGTGCGCAAGTGGCTGCCGATCCTGGTCCTGGGCCTCGGGCAGTTCGTCATGGTCATCGACGGCACGGTGATGAACGTTTCCATCACCACGGTCGTGGCCGATCTGGACACCACGGTCAGTTCGATGCAGTTGGCGATCGCCACCTTCACCTTGACCATGGCGGCGCTCATGCTCGCCGGTGCGGGCATCGGTAGTCGTATCGGTCGGCGCCGTACCTTCGTCATCGGTTCGATCATCTACGGCATCGGTTCCCTGACCACCGCGCTCGCGCCCGGCTTCGGTGCGTTGTTCATCGGCTGGTCCATCGTCGAAGGCATCGGCGCCGCTTTGGTGATCCCGGCCATCGCCGCGTTGGCCGCGGTCAACTACTCGGGCAAGGACCGAGCCATCGCCTACGCGATGCTCGGCGGTATCGCGGGTGCCGCAGCCGCCGCCGGACCGTTGATCGGCGGCTGGGTGACAAGTGAGTTCTCCTGGCGATGGGTGTTCGCGGCCGAGACGCTGCTGATCGTCGCGGTGATCTTGCCGTTGACCGGCACCATCAAGGACCTGCCCGTCCCGGCGGGCAAGGGCCGCTTCGATTTCGCCGGCGTGCTGCTCTCGGCCGCGGCGATGGGAACCGTCGTACTGGCGCTGGTCTCGGCGAGCACCTGGGGTTTCCTCGAACCACTGAATCCGCCGTTCACGATCGCCGGGTTCTCCCCGACCATCCCGGTCGTCCTCGTCGGCTTAGGCACCGGCTGGCTGTTCCTGGAGTGGGAGAGCAAACTGCGCGACCGCGGACGCGACCCACTGCTGGGTATCGATCTGCTGGGGATCCCAGCGCTGCGCTCGGGCCTGGCTTCCCAGTTGGTGCTGTACTTCATCATCGCCGGCTCGTTCTTCATCCTGCCGCTGTACCTGCAAACGGTGCTGGACCTCGATGCCCTGCAGTCCGGTATCCGCATGCTGCCGATGTCCGTCGCACTGTTCGTGATGGCTCTCGCCGGTTCCCGGCTCGCGCTGCGTTTCTCCCCCAAGCAACTCATCCGCTGGGGCTTGGTCACCGCGTGCCTGGGATTGCTGCTGCTGATCGGCGCGATCACCCCCGAGGCTCGCGGCACCTTGTTCGCCCTCGCCATGGCCGTCATCGGAATCGGTATCGGCTTGGCGATCTCCCAGATCGGCAACGTGAACCTGTCCTCCGCCGACGAATCACGCAGCAACGAGATCGGTGGGCTGCAGGGCACCGCGCAGAACCTCGGATCCTCCCTCGGTGTCGCGCTCGCCGGCACCGCGCTGTTCATCGGACTCGCGACCACCTTCACATCCTCGGTCGCCTCGAACGATCAGATCGACGCCGCCGTCCAGCAGGGCGTGATCGAAGCTGCGGAATCCGGCGTGCAGGTCATCACCCTCGAGCAGGCCGAACAGCTACTGACCGAGGCCGGTGTCCCGCAGCGGGACATCACGGTGATCGTCGATGACTACGCGCAGAGCAAACTGCAATCGCTGCGCGCCGGTTTGGGCATCGTGTTCGTGATCGGCCTCATCGGCCTACCGCTCACGCGTCGGCTACCCGATCGACCACTGGTGGGAACACAGCCAGATAGCGAACCGAACCCTCGCTGACTTCACCGACGCACACCAGATCCTCACCCGGTCCCACCAATGCAGCGACCGGGGTATCCGGAACGGCCAGTTGGACAGCCGAACCGTTTCGTGCGCGCTGGACTTCGGTTTCATCGATCTCGACGGTCGGCAACTCCCGCCTCGCGAAATCCGCCGGGGCCACGAGCGCATCGCGGCCGACATCATCG
>CAJXNV010000100.1 GCA_913057155.1 uncultured Actinomycetes bacterium
GCTCCGACCGTGGCGACCGCTTCGATCGCCCGCTCGATCACCGCGCGCATCACGGTCGCATCCCACGGGACGACGAGGAAATCGAATCCGAAGATCTGATGCAGTGTGTCCCGCGAGACGTACTGCGATGCACGTTCGGGCGGCACCCATGCTTCGACTACCGCCATCTTGTCGCTGCCGTAGGAGTTCAGTAGCGAGCGCCATTCGCGGTAGATGTCGTGCACTTCGTCCCGATCGAACAGGGCCGAATTCGCCAGGCCGGCTCGTCGATCCATCGCCTCCTGCGAGGCCGGATCCAGATCGAAGCGCAGGGATTGGCTCATCCCGATGGGGTCGATCAGATCCGGGTAGGTCATGTCCTTCGCCAGGCCCAATGCGACATCCACCCGAAAGCCATCGACACCCAGATCCAGCCAGAACTTCAGCGTGTTCAACGCATCGGCGCGGACTTCCTCGTTGTCCCAGTTCAGATCGGGTTGCGTGGAATCGAACAGGTGCAGGTACCACTGACCCCACGTGCCGTCGGCTTCACGGACGCGAGTCCAGGCCGCGCCCCCGAAGATCGACTCCCAATTGTTCGGTGGCAGTTCACCGTTCTCGCCGCGGCCGTCGAGGAAGTGGAATCGTCGGCGCTGCAGCGATCCCGGTGGGGAGTCCAGTGCCTCGAGGAACCATGGGTGACTTGCCGAGACGTGATTGGGGACGATGTCCACGATCACCCGCAACCCGCGTTCGTGGGCCTGCTGGACTAGCTCGGCGAAATCCTCGATGGTTCCGAACATCGGGTCCACCGCGCGCGGATCGGAGACGTCGTATCCGGCGTCCTTCTGCGGCGAGGGATAGAACGGGGAGAGCCAGATCGCATCGACCCCCAGCGAGGCGAGGTAGGGCAGCCCCTCGATCACGCCCCGCAGATCGCCGAGGCCATCGCTGTTCCCATCACGGAAGGACCGCGGGTACACCTGGTAGACGGCGGCTCGTTGCCACCAGCTTTGCTGCTCCGCGTCCTGCGCGACGTTCTCGAAGTGGTCGACCTCAGTCACGGGCGGGGCCTGTGGAGCCACGGACGACGAGCTTGGTCGGAACACGGATCGGCTCCTGGGACGATTCACCGCCGCGCATCTGGGTGAGCAGCGCATCGGCCGCTATGCGTCCGAGTTCGCTCACCGGTTGCACCACGGTGGTCAGGTCGAGGTGCTCGGACATGTCGTGTCCGTCCACTCCCACGACCGAGACATCGGTGCCGGGCTTCAATCCGTGCGCCCGCAGCGCGCGCAGGGCTCCGAAGGCCATCTCGTCGCTCAGCGCGAAGACCGCGGTCGGTGGCTTGGGTTGGGTCAGCAGTGCGGTCATCGCGGTTTCGCCTCCTTCGATCGTGAAGTACCCGTAGGACTCGAGCATCGGGTCGATATCCAACCCTGCCTCGGACATCGCCTTCGCGAAACCCGCCTCGCGATCGAATTCCGCGGTGAACGGTGCTTCCGACGGCGATCCACCGATGATCCCGATCCGGGTGTGGCCGAGGTTGATCAAGTGCTGGGTAGCCAGTCGCGCCGCAGCGACATCATCGATCGTCACGCTCGGCACTCCGTGCACGGTCAATCCGATCATCGACGTAGGCATATCCAAGTCGAGCAGCTCGCGCAGTTGCGGGTCGGCCGGCGGCACCGCGATCACCAGGATGCCGTCCACTCGACGGCGCAGCCGCGGGGCGACCGGCGAGCGCCCGGATGGGGTGTTGTGGTCGCCGATGCAGGTCAGCAGCAGGTCCATGTCGGCTTCTTGCAGTACGTCCTCCACGCCGGACAGCACGGTGGAGAAGAACCAGCGCGCCACGTACGGGGTGACGACGGCGATCGATCCGGTGCGTCCGGACGCCAGGCGCGAGGCACTCGGTGAGATGACGTAGTCGAGGTCCGCGGCTACCTGCTGGATGCGGCCCCGCGTGCGTTCGTCCACATTCGGTAGTCCGCGCAGCGCGCGCGAAACGGTCGCGGTCGAGACCCCCGCAGCCTCCGCGACGTCGCGGATGGTGATCGCCATGCCCCCTCCTTGGCTCAGCCGTGGCTTGCCGTGCCAAGGATCGTAGAGCGCACCCTGCTGGGGAACACAAGCGATTACATGAAAAAAGTCGGTGAGATTCAGCGCATTCGCGTAGACAGGGTGTAAACGATGCCATCGAGCAGGTCGGTCTCCCCGGCGATCACCGAATCGACCGGTAGCCGCCGCATCAACTGCCGCAGCACCAGCGCGCCCCCGGCGATCACGTCCACCCGACCCGGATGCATCACCGGCTCTGCTGCACGCTGCGTACGGGTCTGGGTCAGCAGTTTCCCGGTCACCTGCTCGACCTGGGTCAGCGTGGTCACGGACCCGTGGATGGCAGCGGGGTCGTAGGACTCGAGCCCGTGGGCGAGGGCCGCCACGGTCGTGACCGACCCGGCCAGCCCGACGAAGCAGGAGATGTCGGCCACCGGCACCTGGGCGAGCGCTTCGTCGAGCGCTGCGTCGATGGTGGCGACCGTCTCCGCCACTTCCTCGCTCGAGGGTGGATCGCCGTGCAGATGGCGTTCGGTCATCCGAACGCAGCCGATGTCCATGCTGTAGCGCGAGGAGATGGTGTCGAAGTCCGCACAGCCGCGCACCAATTCGGTCGACCCGCCGCCGATATCGGCGACCAGCACCGGCAAGGACAACGACGACGACCCCAGGCCGCGCACGGCCCCGAGGAAGGACAACTCCGCCTCCTCGTCGCCACTGATCACCTCGGGCAAGACACCCAGGCGAGCGCGTACGCCTTCTCGGAATACATCAGCGTTCCGCGCGTCTCGGGATGCCGAGGTCGCGACCATCCGAAGGGCCACCACATCACTGCGCTCGATGTCCGCGGCGTATTCATCGACCGCGGCGAAGGTGCGCTCCAGCGCCGCGGGCGCGAACTCACCCGTCGCATCGATGCCCTCGCCCAAGCGAACGGTCAACATGCGGCGATCGATTTCGACCAGGCGATCGTCGACCACTTCCGCGATCAGCAATCGAATCGCGTTGGTGCCGCAGTCGATCGCGGCGAAACGGGTCACGACGATCGCCTACGTTCATCCGCGCACGGCCGGGCGACCCACCATTCGCCTACCTCCGCGAGCACCTCGTCGCCGAAGGGATTGACGTCAGGGCCACTGGCCAGCGACTGACCGGCGAGCACGTGCAGGCACTTCACCCGTTGCGGCATCCCACCCGCGCTGATCCCCTCGATCTCGGGAACCTCTCCTCGCTGCGCACGCTCTGCGAGGTAACGCTCGTGGGCCGCCTGGTACTTCTCGCGCAGTTCATCGTCGAGCCCGAGTCGATGTTCCATCTCGCGCATCGCGCCGCTGCCCTCGAGCCCGCCGATGGCGCTGTTCAACCGGGGGCAGGTGACGTAGTAGGTGGTGGGAAACGGGGTTCCGTCGTCGAGGCGCGGCGCCGTGGTCACCACGCAGGGGTCACCGCACGGGCAGCGCGCGGCGATGCCCAGCACGCCGCGGGGTTCGCGTCCTAGTTGCCAGGCGATCGCCGCCAGATCGGCGTCATCGGGCCCTTGTTCCACTCTGCAGACCCTAGGAGTGCGATGGCTTCCGGGGCGAACGGCCGTCCGGTCGCACGTCAGTCGTCGCGCGCAGCGATCGGTGGACCGTCGGCTTCTTGGAGCGATTCCCACAGCACGCTGTGCCAACCGCGAGGTGCACTCGTGGCGGCCTCGGACAGCACGGTCTCCGCCGGTTGACCGTCGTCGGAGATGCTCACGTAGCCGATCTCCCCGGGTAGGACGAATTGCAGCCGGGCGCGAGCCTGGGTCGCGATGTAGGCCGGATCGGACCAGCGATCCAACTGCGTTTCCAGCTCGGCGATGCGTTCGCTGGAAGCGGCGATATCCGCGCGCAGGGCCGCGACCTCCGCGCGCTGGGACAGCCAATTACGAACCGGGACCGAGAGCGCCACGACCAGCAGGGCCAAGGTGATGACGAAGATCAACGCTCGGCCGGTCAACGAGCCGCCGGTCGGGCTGGCACCCGATCGCGGCGTGCCCGACTCATCCGAGGAAGCTGGTGGCACCTGCCGATACTGTCACGGCAGTCACAATTTTCCCGTGCGCCTCACCGCATCGTGGCCACAGCCTCCCTCACGGTGACACGAAAAGCGGCAACTCGTCCCGCAAGGCCGACGAAGCCTGGAGTATGGACTGCGCGGCCCGTAGTGCCTCTATTGCTTCTTCACTCGAGACGTCATCTCCCGGGAATCTCGGATATTCGATTTCCGTTCGCCTGCGCCGGAGCATGCCGAATGCGTCGAAAGGGCCGCCGAACTGCGCCCGAACGACCAGCTCCGTTGTCACGTGATGACCCCCGGACGCGGTCCTTAGACCCTGTTGTGCAAGCAGAGCAGCGCAAGCCTTCCGAGCAGCGTCGTAACTCAACACGTAGGCCGCCTCAGGATTTACCTGGCACTCCCTGCTTGCTGACTCGATTAAACGGGCGGCAGACTGCAGTAAGGACCGACCGTCCGTTGAGCTACCGGAAATGCGCTCGAGTTTTCCGTCTGCCAACAGCCGATCCACATCAGCAGAACCTCGTTGCCAAGTCATCCAGGCTCCTGGGAATCAGTCTCAAGATCAGCGATCACGGTGTACGGCCTCACCAAGATCTCGGACAGCAATGGATCTCGATTCGATTCGACCCAGGCTCGGGCGGATCGCAGCACTGGATTCACGGGAATGCCGAGTCGAGATTCCGCGCACTCCGCGGCCTGGTACATCGCCTGCCGAGAGACGTCATCTCCTACGACGAGGACATCGACGTCACCGGGCGCTTGCCCTGCTTCTCCCGCGAAGCGCGCAGCCCAAGACCCGAAGATCAAGACTCGTTCGGCTCCTAGGGAACCGAAGCATTCGGCTACCACAGCCGCGGGACCGAACGTCAACGCAACTACTCGACCAAGCGGCTCGATAACCGGGTTCGAGTTGTTGACTCGAATCAACCGCGAGCGACCGACTTTGCGAGAAACAACGAGATCGCCTTCGGCCAGTCGGTCGATTTCCGATTGAACCGACGTGAGTGGAGCGCCGCTCGATGCGGCGAGTTGGGAGATAGTCCATTCCCGCGAGGGATCAGCGAACAGCCAGGCGAGCAGTTCCCCTTGCAGGCGACTGCGCAGGATCGGGAGGAGAGCCGGTGCCTTACTACGCATAAACCGATGATATCACCCGATTATGCGTAGTTTTATCCGGAGAATCGAGGGAAGGCGGTTCGGCCGGCATAGCGACCGGCATCGCCGAGTTCCTCCTCGATGCGCAGCAACTGGTTGTACTTCGCGACCCGTTCGGAGCGGGCCGGTGCGCCGGTCTTGATCTGACCGCAGTTCACCGCCACCGCGAGATCGGCGATGGTCGTGTCCTCGGTCTCCCCCGAGCGGTGCGACATCATCGACGCGTAACCGGCGGCGGTGGCCATCGCGACCGCATCGAGGGTCTCGGTCAGCGAGCCGATCTGGTTCACCTTGACCAGGAGTGCGTTCCCGGCGCCCTCGGCGATGCCCCGCGCCAACCGCTCGGGGTTGGTGACGAACAAGTCATCGCCCACGAGTTGGACGTTCGCGCCGATCGCATCGGTCGCATGCACCCAGCCGGCCCAGTCGTCCTCGGCCAACGGATCCTCGATCGAGACCATCGGGAAGTCCGCGATCAGCGATTCGTAGTAGCCGGTCATCCACTCCATCGATCGCTCCGCTCCCTCGAAACGGTAGGAGCCATCGGTGTAGAACTCGGTGGAAGCGACGTCCAGAGCCAATGCGATGTCGGTTCCCAACTGCAAGCCCGCAGCTTCGACAGCGCGACCGATGAGTTCCAGGGCCGCCCTGTTGTTCGGAAGATCGGGCGCGAAACCACCTTCATCACCGAGCCCCGTTGCGTATCCGTCGGCCTTCAACACCGATTTCAGTGCGTGGTAGACCTCCGCGCCTTGGCGCAGGGCCTCGGAGAAGGAAGCAGCCCCGATGGGGGCGATCATGAATTCCTGGATGTCCACGCCGGTATCGGCGTGCGCGCCACCGTTGAGGATGTTCATCATCGGCACCGGCAGTACGTGGGCGTTGGGACCGCCGACGTACCGGAACAGCGGTAGGTCCGCCGACAAGGCCGCCGCCCGGGCGATGGCCAGGGAAGCACCGAGGATCGCGTTCGCGCCGAGCCGGGCCTTGTTCGGCGTGCCGTC
>CAJXNV010000101.1 GCA_913057155.1 uncultured Actinomycetes bacterium
GCCTGCAATTCAGCGACGTAGCCGCTTTGCTCCAACGCCGCCTGCAGCACCGTGGGGGCATCGGCTCCGGACTCGGCGAGGGTGCGCAGGTCCTCCATCATGGTGACGAAACCGCGTATCGAATTCAACGACCGAGCCGCGAGCGCCGGCACCTCATCGGCGCGCTGCAAGGCCGCATCGAAGGTGATGCGCTCGCGTTCGGCGAAGGATTCCACCGCCGATTCGGCACGTTCGCCGATGCCCCGCTTGGGAACGTTGAGGATCCGGCGCAAAGACACCTCGTCCCCGGGATTGGCGATCGCGCGAAGGTAGGCCAGTGCGTCGCGGACTTCGCGCCTTTCGTAGAAGCGCACGCCACCGACCACCTTGTAGGGCATCCCCATCCGGATGAAGACTTCCTCGACCGACCGTGACTGCGCGTTGGTTCGGTAGAACACCGCGACATCGCCCGGGCGGTAGCCGTTCTCGTCGACCAGGCGATCGATCTCCTGGCTGATGAACGAAGCCTCGTCGTGTTCGTCGTCGGCGACGTATCCCACGATGGGTTCACCGGAACCTTCATCGGTCCACAGCCGCTTCTCCCGCCTCGCGGAGTTGTGGGCGATGACCGCATTGGCGGCACTGAGGATGTTCTGCGTGGATCGGTAGTTCTGCTCGAGCAGGATGGTGGTTGCGTCGGGGAAGTCCCGTTCGAATTCCTCGATATTGCGGATAGTGGCGCCGCGGAAGGCGTAGATGGATTGGTCGGCATCACCGACCACGCACAAGCTCCCCGGCGAGAGCTCACCGTCCCCGGGACCGACGATCTCCCGGATGAGCGTGTACTGCGCGTGATTGGTGTCCTGGTACTCGTCGACGAGGATGTGCCGGAAGCGACGGCGGTAGTGCTCGGCAAGGTCCGGATACAACTGGAACAAGGCGACGGTCGAACCGATGAGATCGTCGAAGTCGAACGCCGAGGCCCGGATGAGTCGACGTTGGTATTCGGCGTAGGCCTCCGCGACCGTTTGTTCCATGTGGTTCCCGGCCTTCGCGGCGTAGGCCTCATGGTCGATGAGTTCGTTCTTGGCCGCGGAAACCTGGGCGAGGAAGGAACGCGGTGGATAGCGCTTGGGGTCGAGATCGAGGTCGCGGATGACCATCTGCATCAAGCGCAGCGAATCTGCTTGGTCGTAGATGCTGAAGCTCGTCGTCATGCCCAAGCGCCCGGCTTCCTTACGCAGGATGCGCACGCAAGCACTGTGGAAAGTGGAGACCAGCATCGCCCGGGACGCGGGTCCGACCAATTCGGCTACCCGCTCCTTCATCTCCGCTGCGGCCTTGTTCGTGAAGGTGATCGCCAGGATCTCCCCCGGTGAAGCGTCGCCGCTGGCCAGCAGGTGCGCGATCCGGCGGGTGAGCACGCGGGTCTTGCCCGAACCGGCCCCGGCGACGATGAGCAACGGGCCACCGCGATGCTCCACCGCAGCCTGTTGGGACGGGTTCAGGTCGCGTACCAGGGCTGCGGGATCCATCACCGGGGAATCCTAGGCAGCGGGTGTGACGCGAAGTTCGCTACTGCTTCAGGCGGACCTATTTCAGACGGACCGAGGATTGGAGTTCGTCGCCGGTGAATCCGCCGAGTACCTCGCCATCCTTGGCGTAGTAGTACAGCGCTACGGAGTAGATGCCGCGCATAGCGTTGATGATCAACGCGCCGAGCAGGATGACCAGGAATCCGATGACGGCGGTGACTACCCCGGTGAAGGCAACGGCGTTGGAATCGGAGAGGACGAGTGCCATACCCCCGCCCATGATGAAGGCTCCGGGCAGGATCACCAGCAACGCCACGAGACCACCGATGCGCACACCACCGGCCAATTGCGTCCCCCACTGCTTCTTGAACAGTCCACTCGAGGTCTTGATCGCTTGGATGGGGGTCGCCTTCTCGATCATCATCACCGGCAGCACGAAGAAAGTGATGAGTTGCCACATGACGTCGGCTGCCGCGGCGATGACGTTACGCAGCAGCACGCCGATGATGTTGCCTTGTCCGTTGCCGCGCACGAGGCCGATGAGGACCGAGACCACCGTCTGGATACCCGACCAGGCGACGAGTGGGCCGAACCGAGCGAAAGCAGCGCCCATCCCGCGGCCCACGGATGCATCCCGCCCGTGCAACTCCTCATCCACCGACGCGACGAGCCCGGCGGCGGGGAAGGTGACGAAAGCCTGTATCCCGAATGCCAGCACGATCGCGAATGCCAGGGCCAGCCAGTTGTTGTCCTCTTCCAGGAAGTACAGCGCGGGGACGCCCAGCAGTGCCAGCGGGATGATGCTCAAGACCACGCCGATGATCGGGAAGGCGAACAGGTAGGGGTTCTCCTTGAGCACCGCCCAGGATTTTCCGGTGACGATCTTGCTCGATTGCCATGCGCCTCGTCTTGCCATGGCGCTGATCGTAGTTGCCGGATGTCAGCGTCGTACGTAGCCCACGATCTTGATGTTCGCCCTCGTCTTCGCCGACGATGCCAGTGCGATCAGACCCTTCTCGCCGATGTCGGAGACCACGAGCGAGGAGTACTTGCCGTCGACGGGAATGGGCGCGGACGGGGTCCCGAGGTCGGCGCCACCGACCGGATACGCCGCGAAGCGACCCGGTTCACCGCGACCCTTGGTCGTCACGCGCAGGATGACCGCCGTGACCTTCTTTTTCTTCTTGGGAACCCGACCGACGCCACGAACCTTCACGACTTTGACTTCGCCGGCCTTGAACCGGCCCTTGTGCAAGCCCGTCGGTGGCAGACCCTTGGCCTTGTTGGGTTCGGCGCCGACGGTGTAACCGAGGACGTCGACGCGCACCTGGACCGGGGACTTGTTCGGTGCCTTGATCTGCACCGCGCCGCCGGAAACCGGGACGGTTCGCATCACCGTGCGGGCCCCACGTTTGGGGACCTTGACCGCCGCGCTATTGGACTTGTCGGTTCCGGTACCGATCCGCAGGCGACCCTTGCGGTCGGCTTCCCGCGTGGTGACCGCGACCAGCGCACTCGTCGCCGCGGGGTCGACGCCGTTCAAGGCGACGGTACGGACTTCGCCCGGCTGCAGTGGACCGAGCGAGGCCGATTCGTAGCCCAGCGCGGAGCCGATGCCGTAGAAGCCTTCCTCCGCCGCCTCGGGGGGCGCAGGCGGTGCGGGTTGGGGCTCGGTCGGCTGAACCGGCTCGGCCGGCACCGGTGCGGGCGCGACCGGTGCGGGTGCAGCGCCCGGGATCTCACCGCGGGCACCGGCCCAGGTCAGCGAGATGTGGATGTGGTTGCGGTGGCAGTAGTTGTCGTACTTCTTGCCCGTCTTGGAGAAGCAACCCTTGAGCTCGGTCCAGCCCCTCTCACGGTCGTATCCACGCCAGAAGCGGTCGTGCCAGCCGATGTACATGATCCCCAACTGCAGGGCATGACCGTAGGGGCGGCCGGCCGAGTCGGGACCCAGGAGCCAGGCGAGGAAGGCTTCTGCGTTGGCGCGGTCCTGCGGATCGCGGACGTCGACCATCCAGTCGATGGCGCGGCCTTCCTTATGTTCGCTTCGCCCGCCTTGATCGCAATCGCGGGGGATCCAGGTGTACTCGCTGGAGCCGTAGGTGCCCTTGATGATCTGCTCCAAGCGCAACGCACCCGGCTTAGGCGAGTCCTCGCAGGTGGTCTGCGGTTCGTACTCGATGGTGACCGGCACGTCCGGTGGAAGCGGCGGGAGCGGCGCGGGCGTGGCCGCCGGCGGCAGTCCCTGTCCGGGGACGGGCGGTCCGGCGGCGGGTCCGGTCCAGGTGGTGGGCTGCCAGGTGAGGTTGCCCTGGACCGCCGAGCTGGGGGCAGCCACCATCAGCGACGTCGCCAATCCGGTTATCGCGGCGATGGCTATCGCTGGGCGCGCTCTGCGACCACCCGTCCCGCGACGGCGCAGGTCGCCCCCTGGAGCGGGCGCGGCAGAATACGGGGGAAGCCGGGGAAGCACCCCCCTACTGTGTCACGAAAGCGTCACAAGTGGCCAATGGGTCCAATGGTGCGTCGCAGATTCGTCGAAAGGGAGTACGAAGGTGGTTGAGCACGCCGGGCAAACCGAGGTTGAACGGGTTCTGGCGATCATGGCCCACCCCGATGACGTCGATTTCGGGGCGGCCGGAACCGTCGCCCAGTGGACCAAGTCGGGCATTTCGGTCAGCTACGGCATCGTCACCGATGGCGACGCCGGCGGTTTCGACCCGGCCATCCCGCGCTCGGAGATCCCGGCGATCCGCCAGCGCGAGCAACGCGCGGCCGGGGAGTCCATCGGGGTCCACGACGTCCACTTCCTGGGCTACAAGGACGGCGACGTAACCGTCTCGCAGGATCTGCGCCGGGATATCAGTCGCTTGATCCGGCAGGTACGTCCGCAGCGGATGCTGATCCAGTCACCCGACCGCATCTGGGACCGACTCCCGGCCTCGCACCCGGACCACCTGGCGACCGGCGAGGCGGCCATCCGAGCGGTCTACCCCGATGCCCGCAACCCCTTCGCGCACCCCACCTTGCTGCAGGAGGAGGGCTTGACGGACTGGATCGTGCCCGAAGTGTGGATGATGGCCTCGCCCACCCCGAACACGTACATCGACGTCACGGACACCTTCGCCGACAAGATGCGCGCCATCTCGTGCCACGAGTCGCAGTTGCCGGCCCCGGATCAGGTGGAAGAGCGGGTACGTACCTGGCTGTCCGCTGCCGCCTACGAAGCCGGCCTGCCCGATGGCCACCTCGCCGAGTCCTTCCACGTCATCACGGTCCCCTAGCCCTGTGACGCTTTTTCCCAGTTACCGGGAAACTGACGGTGATTTTCCCTGATTCCCCATCGCTAGTGGGTTTTCTCCCAGTTCCTGGGGGAAAACCCACTGCGAGCGAGGGAATCGGGAAAACCACCGTGTTTCCCCCGGTAACTGGGAAAAGCGGGAGTGGGTTGGCGGCCGGCTACCAGAGGACGGCGATGATGATGTTGACGATCGAGGCGCCGCCGATGATTCCCCAGAAGGCGGTCTGCGGTAGCGGCTTCTTGCGGCCGATGAATGCCAGCACCGTGATGACCACCGTCAGCGCTAACTTCACGCCGATCTTCGCGTGATCGACGTCCCAGTCCTGCATCTCAGCGAGCCCGACCAAGATCACGCCCGTGACGAGCTGAGTGAGCGCACCGTGCCACATCGCCGGGTTCACGCCCTTCTCCGCCGAGCGCATCTGCACCAAGAAGCCCCCGACCACGCTGGCCAGGCCGATGAAGTGGACGATCAGAACCAGGTTGTAGGCGAGTTCCATGATGCTTGCTTCCTCACTCCCACTCGATAGTGCCGGGCGGCTTGCTCGTGACGTCTACGACGACTCTATTCACCTGCGGCACCTCGTTGGTGATGCGCGTGGAGATCGTGGCGATGACCTCGTAGGGCAACCGGGACCAGTCGGCGGTCATCGCGTCCTCGCTGGACACCGGCCGAAGCACGATCGGGTGACCGTAGGTCCGGCCGTCGCCTTGCACTCCCACCGAGCGCACGTCCGCGAGCAGCACGACCGGGAACTGCCACACGTCACGATCCAACCCGGCGGCGGTGAGTTCCTCGCGGGCGATGGCATCGGCGGCGCGCAGGATGGACAACCGCTCCTCGTCGACCGCTCCGATGATGCGGATCGCCAACCCCGGCCCCGGGAACGGGTGCCGCCAGACGATCTCCTCGGGCAGGCCGAGGTCCAAGCCGACCCCGCGCACCTCGTCCTTGAACAAGGTGCGAAGGGGCTCGACCAGAGTGAAGTGCAGGTCATCGGGTAGCCCGCCGACGTTGTGGTGGCTCTTGATGTTCGCGGTTCCAGATCCCCCGCCGGATTCCACGACATCGGGGTACAACGTGCCTTGGACGAGGAACTCGACGGCGCCCGACTGACTGCCGGCATGACAGCCGGCTTGACCGCCGGCTCGATCGTCGCCGGCCTCGGCCACGACCTGCCGGGCAGCATCCTCGAAAACCCGGATGAACTCCCGACCGATGATCTTGCGCTTGGTTTCCGGATCCTCGACACCGGCCAGCGCATCCAAGAAGCGCTGCCGGGCGTCCACGACCAGCAGGCGCACATCCGTGGCGGCCACGAAGTCGCGTTCCACCTGCTCGGCTTCGCCGGCTCGCAACAAACCGTGGTCGACGAA
>CAJXNV010000102.1 GCA_913057155.1 uncultured Actinomycetes bacterium
TCACCGGAACGCGGAGACCCCGGTGAGTGCCTGACCGATGACGAGCGTGTGCATCTCGTTGGTGCCCTCGTAGGTGTAGACGGACTCGAGGTTGTTCATGTGCCGGATCACCGGATACTCCAGCGTTATCCCGCTGCCGCCGAGGATCGCACGGCATTCACGTGCGATGTTCAGCGCTTCACGGGCGTTGTTCAACTTGCCGGCACTCACCTGTTCGGGGGTGATGCGCCCGGCGTCCTTCAACCGGCCGAGCCGCAGTGCCAGGAGCATGCCCTTGTTCAATTCCACGGCCATATCCACGAACTTTCGCTGCGTGAGTTGGAAACCGGAGATGGGCCTATCGAATTGCTCGCGCGTAGCGGCGTAGTCGAGCGCGGTCTCCAGGCACTCGCGGGCGGCACCCATCGTGCCGAAAGCGATGCCGAATCTCGCCTCGTTCAAGCAGCGCAGTGGGGCGCCGAGGCTGGTGGCTTCAGGCAGGAGTGCGTCCTGCGGCAATCGGACGTCGTCGAAGACCAACTCGCTGGTGATCGATGCCCGTAAGGAGACCTTGTGGTGGATCACGCTTGCGTGGAAGCCCGGGGAATCGGTCGGCACGATGAAGCCACGGATCCCATCGTCGGTTCGCGCCCACACGATCGCGATATCGGCGACCGACCCGTTGGTGATCCACATCTTCGAGCCGCTTAGTACCCAATCGGTACCGTCCTTGCGGGCATAGGTACGCATGGATGCGGGATTCGATCCGGCGTCGGCTTCGGTGAGGCCGAAACACCCGATCACGGCACCGCGCGCCATATCCGGTAGCCACCGCTCACGCTGCTCGGGTGAACCGAACCGGTGGATGGCGTACATCGCTAGCGAACCTTGGACGCTCACCATCGAACGGATGCCCGAATCCCCGGCCTCGAGCTCCATCGCGGCCAGACCGTAGGCGGTCGCGGAAGTCCCGGCGCAGCCGTATCCCTCGAGGTGCATCCCGAGCAAACCGGCTTCACCGAAGCCGGTCATCAGTTCGCGTGCCGGGAGTTCACCTTCTTCCCACCACATCGCGACCTTGGGGCGCACCGTGTCGTCCACGATCCCGCGGGTGACGTCTCGGATCGCGCGCTCCTCCTCACCGAGCATGTCCTCGATGTCGATCAGGTCCAACGGATGCATGGATGCCTCCCTCGTTCGTTAGCAGACTAGTGGCCGGTGAGGGCATCGACGATGCGTCCGGCCAAGGACGGCCGACCGGTACGCGCCTCGCGCCGATCGGCCACCTCGGTGGCGCGAAGTGCCGAGGTCGTGGCGAGCCACCGCACCGGCTCGAACTCCCAGGAAGGGGACTTCCTGCCCACCCACGGCAGCTGCGTGATGTCGTCGTCGTTGCCGGCGATCAGAGCGGCGAGCGTGCGCCCGGCGAGGTTGGACGTGCCCACGCCATCTCCCACGTATCCACCGGCCCAACCCAGACCGGTCACCTGATCCACTCCGAGCGATGCCCACCAATCCCGGGCGATCCCCAAAGTGCCCGACCACGCGTGGGTGAAGCGGTAACCCTGCAGGATCGGGAAGAGGTCCATCAAGGTCTCCTGCAGACGCCGGTAGATGGTGGCGCCTGCGTCTATCGAGGACGCGATACGCGAACCGAAGGAGTAGGGAGCACCGCGGCCACCGAAGGCCAGTCGGTCGTCCGCGGTGCGTTGGCCGTAGATGACCAAGCGGCGACCATCGGCGAACGTGGGGCGATCCGCAAGGCCGATCGTGTCCCATACCTCGGCTGGCAACGGTTCGGTCGCCACCATCGAGGAGTAGAAGGGCAACAGGCGTCGTCGTAGTCCTTCGATCTGCGCTGTGTAGCCCTCGGTTGCGCGAATCACGTACCGGGCACGAACGTCCGCGCGATCGGTTCGCACCACTCCGGCTTCGATCGATCGGGCGGGAGTTCCCTCGTAGAGATCGGCGCCGCACTGCACGACATGCCTGGCCAACTGGCGCACGAGTTTCGCTGGCTGGATCGCGGCGCAGTGTGGGGTGTAGATGCCGCCCACCACACTCGTGGCGCCCATGAGCGCGGTAGTCGCCCGTGCGCCGAGGAGTCGCTCGTCGGGATCGAAGCCGAGTGAACGCAGCCTCGCGTCGCGAGCGTGGAATGCCGCCAACTGCGCCTGGTTCCTCGCAGCTAGGACCGTTCCGCCCTTCGCCCAGTCGATATCCCACCCGTGTTCGCGCGCCACGCGCCCGATCTCATCGACGGAATCGTTCATGGCTGCGGCCATCCGCTGCGCAGCCGGCAGCCCGTAGGCGCGAATCAGCGCTTCGTGGTCCTGCGGGAACAGCGCCGATGCCCAACCCCCGTTCCGGCCGCTGGCGCCGTAGCCCGCGCAGTGCGATTCGATAATCGCGATGCGAGCGCCGGGCAGCGTTCGTTGCAGGTAGTACGCGGTCCACAAGCCGGTGTATCCCGCACCGACGATCGCGACGTCCACGCTCGTGTCGTGCGTGAGTGGCGCACCCAGTGGGGCACGAAGCTCAGGGGAGAGTCGATCCCACCACAGGACACGGCCGAGATCCGGATGCATCGGCTCCGTCACAGAATCGACCAAGCCTCCGTGAGGACAGTACGCAGTTTGCCTTCGATCTCGTCGAACTCCGGCTGTCCGATGATCAAAGGTGGTGCGAGCTGCACGACCGGATCGCCGCGATCGTCCGCGCGGCAGTACAGACCGTTATCGAACAATGCCTTGGACAAGAAGCCGCGCAGCAGTCGTTCGGCTTCGTCCTCATCGAAGGTCTCCCGGGTTTGCTTGTCCTTGACCAATTCGATTCCGTAGAAGTAGCCAGCACCCCGGACATCACCCACGATCGGCAGGTCGAGTAGCCGTTCGAGGGTGCGGCGGAAGTTGTCCTCGTTGTCTTGGACGTGCGCGTTGATGCCCTCGCGCTCGAAGATGTCCAAGTTGGCGAGCGCGACGGCCGCGCCAACGGGATGCCCGCCCCAGGTGTAGCCGTGCAAGAAGGCGTTGGTGCCGGTCTTGAAGGGCTCGAACAACCGATCGCTGGCGATCATGGCGCCCATGGGGGAGTAGCCGCTGGTCATGCCTTTGGCGCACGTGATGATGTCGGGGGTCACCCCGAAGCGGTTGATGGCGAACATGTCGCCGATGCGACCGAAGGCCGTGATGGTCTCGTCCGCGACCATCAAGACGTCGTACTCATCGCAGATCTCGCGCACACGATCGAGGTAACCGGGCGGCGGTGGGAAGCAGCCGCCGGAGTTCTGCACCGGTTCGACGAAGACCGCCGCCACGCTGTCGGGGCCTTCGAACTCGATCGCCTCGGCGATGCGATTGGCCGCCCATAGCCCGAAGGCCTTCTCATCGGTGCGGTACTCCTCCGGTGCGCGGTAGAAGTTGGTGTTGGGGACCTTCACTCCGCCGGGCACCAGCGGCTCGAAGGGCACCTTGGCCGGCGGGATGCCCGTGATGCTCAGGGCGCCCTGTGGGGTGCCGTGGTAGGCGATGGATCGACTGATCACCTTGTGCTTGGTGGGCTTGCCGGTCATCTTGAAGTACTGCTTGGCCAGCTTCCAGGCGGTCTCGACCGCCTCACCGCCTCCGGAAGTGAAGAACACGCGGTTCAGGTCCCCTGGTGCGTAGTTCGCCAACCGCTCGGCGAGTTGGATGGCACCGGGGTGGGCGTAGGACCAGATCGGGAAGAACGCGAGTTCCTCGGCCTGCTTGGCAGCGGCAGCCGCCAATTCCTTGCGGCCGTGTCCGAGTTGCACGACGAACAGTCCGGAGAGTCCGTCGAAGTACTTATTGCCCTGGTCGTCCCAGATGTAGGGGCCCTCGCCTTTGACGATCACCGGCACATGCCCACCGGAGTAGTACACCGAGTGGCGGGTGAAGTGCATCCACAGGTGCTCGCGGGCGGCCTCGGCTAGTGAGTCGTAACCGGTCTCTGTGACGAATTGCGGTGTGGTGGTCATCGTGTTCCCCAGGTGTAGATCTGTTTGCGGAGGGTGAGATAGACGAAGGCCTCGGCGCGCAGGACGCCGGGGATCGAGCGGATCTTGGCGTTGATCACCTCGAGCAGGTGATCGTCGTCCTCGGCGAGCACCTCGGCGAGGATGTCGAAGCCGCCGGCGCAGATCACGAGGTAGTTGACCTCGGCGAGGGACTCCAACTCCTGGGCGACCTTCTCGATGTCGCCGGAGACCGTGATGCCGAGCATCGCCTCGCGCGGGAAGCCGACCTGCAGTGGGTCGGTCACGGCCACGATCTGCATGACCCCCGAGTCCAGCAGTCGTTGCACGCGCTGGCGCACCGCTGCCTCGGACAGTCCGACGGCCTTGCCGATGGATCCGTAGGAACGCCGGCCGTCTTGCTGGAGTTGCTCGATGATCGCCTTGGAGACGTCGTCGAGCACCGGGGCCTTGGCGGGTGACTCGCCCATATCGACACTGTGGCGCACTGGGCGCGCAATGGCAAGCGAATCAGTGGTCAAAATGCCTTCTGACCCCTAATTTCGCAGCCGATGCGCCGTGGCCCTATCGAAACGGACTGTTTTCCTCTAGCGTGGGCACCCCGACTCGAGGAGGCCTTCCGTGAACGTCCGCAACTTCGTCGATGGTGCCAGCGTCGATGCGCAAGACGGCGCGACCAGCGATCTGGTCGACCCCACCACCGGTCAGGTCTTCGGTACCGCGCCGGTCTCCGGCCGTGCCGACATCGACGCCGCCTACGCAGCCGCCGATCGTGCCTTCGAGGGGTGGAGCCAGACCACGCCGGCCGAGCGGCAGATGGCCTTGCTCAAGATGGCGGATGCGCTCGAAGCCCACGGCGATGAACTCGTGGAGTTGGAATCCCAGAACACCGGTAAGCCGATCGCGGTGACCGCGACCGAAGAGCTCCCGCCCATGATCGACCAGATCCGGTTCTTCGCCGGTGCCGCGCGCGTCCTCGAAGGCCGTGCCTCGAGTGAGTACATGTCGGGGTTCACGTCGATCATCCGCCGCGAGCCGATCGGCGTCATCGGGCAGGTCACGCCGTGGAACTACCCGATGATGATGGCGGTGTGGAAGTACGCGCCGGCGATCGCAGCGGGGAACACCATCGTGTTGAAGCCGAGCGATACCACCCCGGCCACCACGGTGCGCATGGCCGAGATCATCGCCGAGGCCGATGCGCTTCCCCCGGGTGTGTTCAACGTCGTCTGCGGGGACCGGGACACCGGGCGGACGCTGATCGAGCACCCCACCCCGCAGATGGTGGCCATCACCGGTTCGGTGCGCGCCGGCATGCAGGTGGCTGAGTCGGCGGCGAAGGACCTCAAGCGCGTGCACTTGGAGTTGGGCGGTAAGGCGCCGGTGGTCGTCTTCGAGGATGCCGACCTCGAAGCCGCCGCGGAGGCGTTGGCGCTCGCGGGCTATTTCAACGCCGGTCAGGACTGCACCGCCGCCACCCGGATGATCGTCGCGCCGAAGATCTACGACGATTTCGTCGCTGCGATGACCGAGCAGGCCAAGGGCATGAAGACCACCTTCGAGGACGGTCCCGGTGGGGAGGCGTTCGTGCCCCCGGTCAATAACGCCAATCAACTCGACCGGGTGCTCGGGTTCTTGGAGCGCGCTCCCAAGCACGCCGAGGTCGTCACGGGCGGCGTCCGACAAGGCGATCGGGGCTTCTTCGTGGAGCCCACGGTCGTGGCCGGCCTGCAGCAAGACGACGAGATGATCCAAAACGAGATATTCGGCCCCGTCGTCACCATCCAGCGGTTCACCGACGAGGCCGAGGCGCTGCGCTGGGCCAACGGAGTGAGCTACGGCTTGGCCTCGAGCGTGTGGACCAAGGACTTCGGCCGTGCCATGCGGATGGCCAAGGGCCTGAACTTCGGAACGGTGTGGATCAATGCCCACATCCCGATCGTGGCGGAGATGCCGCACGGCGGGTTCAAGCACTCGGGCTACGGCAAGGACCTCTCGATGTACAGCCTCGAGGACTACACGCGCATCAAGCACGTGATGGCCGA
>CAJXNV010000103.1 GCA_913057155.1 uncultured Actinomycetes bacterium
CCATCGCGGATCAGACCGTTCTTCTCATACAACTGGACGTCGTTGTCGATGAGCCCTTGCAGCCACTCCCGGGTGGCGTCATCCCCGGCCGCCACACGCATGGCGGTGACGAAGGCTTGGAAGGATCCGTTGGTCGGTGCGATCGCGACCTGACCGGCCCACTTCGGGTCCGTTAGTTCGAATACCGAGGTCGGCACCTCCTCGGGCGAAAGCTGAGCGGAGTCGTACGCGATCACCCGAGCCCGGCCGGTGATGCCGGTCCAGTTGCCGTCGGCGGAGCGGTAGGCGGCCGGCACGATCTCGGCGACCTCAGCCGGCAGCGGTGCGCACTGTCCAGCGGCGTCGAGCGCGCCGAGTGCACCGGCGTCTTGGCCGAAGAACAGATCCGCGGGTGAAGCGTCGCCCTCTTCGATGATCTGTGCAGCGAGTTCGGCGGTGTCGCCGTAGCGGACCTCCACGGGGATGCCGGTCTCGGCGGTGAAGTCCGCGAACAGCGGGTCGACGAGTTCCTCGCTCCGGCCGGAGTAGACCACGACGGGCTCGCTGACGGGTTCGGCGGTGGCGGCTTCGGGGGATTCGGAGTCGGTGGATGACTCGGTGGTGTCGGAGCCACCGCATGCCGTGAGCAGCAACGCCGCGGCAGCGAGGGAAGCAAGCGCTGTGGTGGTTCGCGCTGGTTTCGTGGGTCGCATATTCCTCAAGTAGGCCTTCCGCCGTCGGGAGCGCGGCTTCCCGGTGCCGCACTCAGGTAAGGCTGACCTTAGTTAGGTGAGGCTAATTTCGTCAAATCAGGGGGAGCAGGCCGGACAGGTCGGACCGCGCACCGCTCGCGCGCACCTTGCCCGCGCCCACCGCTTCGGCCCAGTCGAGGTCCCCTACCGCGAGCGCCAGCCAGGTGCCGGCGTCCATCTCGACCACCGCCGGAGGTGTGCCGCGTCGATGGCTAGCCCCCTCGACCGCCTGCACCGCGGCGAACGGTGGCACCCGCACCTCCACGCTGCGCCCCGGAGCTCGCTGCACGAGCGCTGCGAGTGCGCCCTTGACGGCGGCCCGCTGTTCATCGCGCGGGGGTGCTTGCCCGGCCTGGAGCTCGAGCAAGACCGACCGAGCCGGGCCCACCCACGCTTCCTCGCTCACGCGAACAAAGCCGGCAGCGGGCGTTCATGCGCTGCCCGTAATTCATCGAGGGTGACGGTGAAGTAGTCACCGAACTGCAGCACCTGCGTGCCCTCGGTGTATCCGGCGTCGGGGCCGAGTTCGGAATCGACCACCCCGATCCGATGAGCGGGCACGCCGCGCGCACCGCACATCTCACTGAACCGCAACTCCTCGCTTCGCGGAACGACGACGACGGCCCGACCAGCGGACTCGGAGAACAACTGCACGAACGGGTCGATGCCATCGGGCAGCCACAACCTCGCACCGATACCTGCGCGAAGCGCCATCTCGACGATGGTCATGGCGAATCCGCCGTCGGATACATCGTGCGCAGCGGTGAGCATTCCGTCGCGGGACCCGGCCACCAGGATCTCGCCGAGGATGCGTTCGCGCTGCAGATCAACCTGCGGCGGCAGCCCACCGAGATGCCCGCGCAGGTGCGCCCATTCGCTGCCACCGAATTCATCGCGCGTATCGCCGAGCAGGTAGATGAGTTCCCCGTCCGGTCCCCACTGCATGGGTGTGCGGCGACCGACGTCGTCGATAACTCCGAGCACACCGACCACGGGAGTCGGAAGGATCGCCGTCTCGCCGGTCTGGTTGTAGAAGCTGACGTTTCCACCGGTCACGGGAGTGCCGAGTTCGGCGCAGCCGTCGGCCAACCCGCGGGTCGCCTCGGCGAACTGCCACATCACTTCGGGATCCTCCGGTGAACCGAAGTTCAGGCAGTTGGTCACCGCGAGCGGCACTGCACCGGTCGCGCAGACATTGCGATAGGACTCCGCGAGCGCCAACTTGGCGCCGGTGTACGGATCGAGCTTGGCGAAGCGGCCGTTGCAGTCCGTGGAGATGGCAACGCCGCGGCCGGTTACCTCGTCGATTCGGACCATCCCGGAGTCCTCCGGTTGCGCGAGCACCGTGTTGCCGAGGACGTAGCGGTCGTACTGATCGGTGATCCAGGATTTGCCTGCGAGGTTCGGCGCAGCGACGAGTTCGAGAAGTGTGTCGCGCAGACCGTCGGCTCCCGGCCGCTCGAGTCGATCGGAAGTGTCGGCTTGCAGGGTGTCCTGCCATTGCGGTCGATGGAAGGGCCGCTCGTAGACCGGTCCTTCGTGCGCGACGGTTCGCGGTGGAACGTCCACGATGCGTTCGTCGTGCCAGTCGATGGTGAGTCGACCGGAATCATTGACCTCGCCGATCACCACGGCTTCCACATCCCACTTGCGGCAGTGCTCGAGGAACGCATCGATGTTGGCTGGCGTGACGATCGCGCACATCCGTTCCTGCGATTCGCTCATCAAGATCTCCTCGGGGCTGAGCGTGGGATCGCGCAGTAGTACCCGATCGAGCCATACGTGCATGCCGCCCTCGCCGTTGGAGGCGAGTTCACTGGTGGCGCACGAGATGCCCGCGCCGCCGAGGTCCTGGATGCCTTCGACGAGACCGGACTTCAACACCTCCAAGGTGGCCTCGATCAGGAGCTTCTCCATGAACGGATCGCCCACCTGCACGCTCGGGCGTTTGGCCGGGCCTTCGTCGTCGAAGGTCTCCGATGCCAACACGGAGACGCCACCGATGCCATCGCCGCCGGTACGGGCGCCGTAGAGCACGACCAGGTTGCCGACCCCCTTCGCGCTGGCGAGGTGGATGTCCTCATGGCGCATCGCGCCCACGCACAGCGCATTGACCAGCGGGTTGCCGAGGTAGGAATCGTCGAACACCACTTCGCCGCCGATGTTCGGTAGACCTAGGCAGTTGCCGTAGCCGCCGATGCCCGCGACGACTCCGGGCAGTACGCGTGCGGTGTCGGGAGCATCGGCCGGCCCGAATCGCAACGGGTCCATCACCGCCATCGGGCGCGCACCCATCGACAGGATGTCGCGCACGATGCCACCTACTCCGGTCGCAGCGCCCTGGTACGGCTCCACGTACGACGGATGGTTGTGGCTTTCCACCTTGAAGGTGACCGCCCAGCCGTCGCCGATGTCGACAACGCCTGCGTTCTCCCCGATGCCGACCAGCAGCGCATCGGTCTCCGGCTTCTTCTCCCCGAACTGGCGCAGATGCACCTTGCTGGACTTGTACGAGCAGTGCTCGCTCCACATCACCGAGTACATCGCAAGTTCGCTGCTGGTCGGTCGGCGACCGAGGATGTCGCGGATCCGCTCGTACTCATCGGGTTTCAATCCGAGATCGGCGTAGGGCTGCTCGACTTCCGGGGTATCACCTGCGCGATCAACGGTGTCGATCATCGGTGGCTTCCTGCGAGAACGGAGGTGAGTGCGGATGCGAAGAAGAAGATGCCATCGGTGCTCGGACCGGTCAGGTCCTCCACCGCGTGCTCGGGATGCGGCATCAGGCCGACCACGTTGCCGCGCTCGTTGCACACTCCAGCGATGTCCCGCCTGCTGCCGTTCGGGTTGACCTCGAGATAGCGGGCGATCACCCGGCCTTCGCCTTCGAGGCGATCAAGCGTCGCTTCGTCTGCTACGTAGCCGCCTTCACCGTTTTTGAGTGGGATCACGATCTCCTGGCCCGGCGCGAAGTCTCGCGTCCAATCCGAGGAAGTGTTCTCGATGCGCAGTTTCTGGTCCCGGCAGATGAAGTGCAGGTGATCGTTGCGGGTGAGCGCCCCGGGCAGCAGGTGCGTCTCGCACAGGATCTGGAAGCCGTTGCAGATCCCGAGCACCGGCATGCCGGCATTCGCAGCTTCGATCACCTTCGTCATGACCGGAGCGAATCGCGCGATCGCCCCGCAGCGCAGGTAATCGCCGTAGGAGAAGCCACCGGGAAGCACCACTGCTTGGACCTTCTTCAGGTCCTCATCGCCGTGCCACAGGGCGACCGGTTCACCGCCGGCGATACGCACCGCGCGTGCGGCGTCGGCGTCGTCCAAGGAACCGGGGAACGTGACGATCCCGATCCGAGTGCTCACGCGCTGACCTCGTCGTCGTTCATAACCGTCATCCGGTAGTCCTCGATCACCGGGTTGCTCAGCAATTCACCGGCCAGCTCCTCGAGCTTGGCGCGACGATCCCCGTCCAATTCACCGTCGAGTTCGATAACGAACTGCTTGCCCTGGCGAACATCAGCAACGCCGGAAAGTCCGAGCCGGCCGAGCGCTCCCTGTACCGCGCGACCCTGCGGGTCCAAGATCTCCGGCTTGAGCATGACGTCGACGATGACGCGAGCCACGAGCACTCCATCCCATGTAAGAGAAAGCGAATGGGGAAGAATGCAAGCCTATCCCTGCGGCAAGATCTCGAAAGCAGCGCCGGATTCCATTCGAACCGCCCGGAAATCTCGCTCGTCGAGAGTGGCAACCAACGTGGTCCCGAAGGACTCGGCCGCAACCATTACCGAAGCATCCGTGAGGCCTAGTTCGAGGTCCCGGTAACGAGCCAGCAGGCGTGCACACAAGGCAAGTTCCGAATGACCGAAGGGAGCTATCGAGATGGGGCTTTCGAGTAGATGCTCGATTGTGCGAGCCTCAACGTCCGGGCCGAACCGCTCGAGGACGAAGTAGTCGAATTCCGCCACTACGAGCGGGGTCGTGACGAATTCCAGGGACGGGTTCTCCAAGAGTTCCTGCACCGGGATGTGGTCGGGGTCTGAGGCCGAGAAATAGGCGAGCAGGACACCGGTGTCGAGGACGATCAATCTTCACCGAATCCCTTCAGGTGCTCTTCGAGCGTGCGGCCACTCACCCCCTCGGGCAGGGGGTCGGTGATTATTCCCGCACCGGTCATCCGCCTGGTCAACTCCTTATCCACAGCCCGGCGGATGATCTCGGCCTCGGACAGGCCTCGACGCTCGGCCTCGGCGGCGAGCCGGGCCTTCATCTCCTCGGGCAGGTACACAGTTGTTCGGTGCATGCCATATATAGTGCCATACGTGGGCTCCCGTGCATACGACCTCGTCTGGGGCACCGCCTTGCGCACCACCACCATCGCCCACCGCTTCTTGGACAAGATCTCCGGCGGCCGACTCATGCGGCGCTTCCCCGGCGGCGCCCAGGTCGTGTGGATCACCACGCTCGGCCGCAAGTCCGGGCAGTGGCGGCGCACCCCGCTCCTCGGCGTTCCGGTCGACGCCGATGGGCTGCGCGGCTGGGGGATCGCCGGTTCGAACGCCGGGCAGGAGAAGATGCCGGGCTGGGTCTTCAACGTGCAGGCCAACCCGAGCGGTTCCATCCAGATCGACGACGAAATCTTCGAGTGCACGTTCACGCAGGTGGACGGCGCTCTCGCGCGGGAGATCTACGAACGGCTAGGCGACTCGTGGTCCTCGTATCGGATGTACGAGCGGAATATCCAGCGATCCATTCCGGTCTTCGTCGCTCAGTTCGAGGATTCGAACGCCACTTCCGAGCCGTCGTAGGTTCCACTGATATCGCTCACCTGGAATCGGGTGAACATCTCCTCGGCGTACCAGTCGAGTTCGTGGGTGCGACGCACAACTTCGGCATGCGCCGGGCGGCGGTAGGCGAAATCGGAGATCGCCTTCGCATCGCGCCAGATGCTGAACGTGCCCTGCAATCCAACCGGCGCTTCGCCGATGCCGAGAGTGAAGACGACTCCGGGATCGTTGCGCAGGTCGAGCGACACCGGAGGCACGGATGACCAGAACTTCGTCCACATCGCCGGCTTGATTCGCGCACGCGTTATCGCCGCGATGGGTCCCGGGCCGGCCTTGGTGTCGGGAACGGCGAAGGGTTCGAGTCCGGACCAGCGACCCCTGCTCACCAGTGGGTGCATCATCACCGTCAGGTGTTCATCGGATGACGCATTCCACGGCCGCGCGATGCTGGAGCGATCGAAGGCTCGTGCACTGGTGTGGTCGTTCCAACTGGTGAG
>CAJXNV010000104.1 GCA_913057155.1 uncultured Actinomycetes bacterium
AGATTGCACGAGGTGGCGGTTCGCGAACTCGTAGCCGAGATCGTGAGCGGCCGGTTCGTGCCCGGGGAGTGGTTACCGCGGGAAGTCGACCTCGCCGAGCGTTTCGACATCAGTCGGGGAGTCGCACGGGAATGCATCCGAGCGCTCGAGGAGCGCGCACTGGTCCAGGTGCGGCACGGTCGAGGTGCCCAGGTGCTCGAACCGCAGCAGTGGGACGTGCTCGATGGTGTGGTGGCTGAGGAGATCCTGCGCGGGCCGCTACCTGGCACATTGCTGGTGGAGTACCTGGAGTGTCGGCAGGGACTGGAGATCGAGGCGGCGGGTTTGGCGGCTCGGCGCTCGAGCGAGCAGGCCCGCCTCGCGTTGGCCGCTGCCTACGAAGCGATGACGGCTGCGGCGGGGAGTGCGAACAGTGCCAGCGCGCCGGATAGCGAAGCCGAATTCCTCGCGGCGGACGTGCGTTTCCACGAGGCACTGGCGCAGGCTTCCGGCAACCGCGTGATGACCCAGACGCTGTTGCGTATGCACAGCGCCCTGCTGTGTGTGCGCTTGCCGCTCGCGCGTCCGCAGCGCCGGCTGGACATCGGCCTACCGGAGCACGCGCGCATCCTCGCCGCGGTCGAGGCGGGCGACGAGGCAGCCGCCCGGCAGGCGATGGCCGCGCACTTGGAGACCATCGCCGGGTACGTCGCCGAAGAGGTGGCGGGCAGAGATTTAATCACTTAATCTCACCGCGTGACCACCGTCGTCGTTACCTGGCCGCATGCCCGATCGGGCCCCGACTCGGCGCTCGAGCCATTGGTGCAACGCGGCTGCACCGTGGTGCTGGAGCCCAAGCACGGGGACCGCACACCCGCCGAGGTGCAGCGGATCATGGCCGGTGCGCAGGCGGCGATCGTCAGTACCGACCCATTCGACGCACCCACCCTGGCGGCGCTGCCCGATCTGAAGGTCATCGCCCGCATGGGGGTGGGCGTCGATTCGATCGACGTTTCGGCGGCGAGCGCCCGCGGGGTGTTGGTGACCACGACACCCGGGGCCAACCACGGTGTGGTGGCCGAGCACACCGTGGCGATGATCCTGTCCCTGGTTCGCAGGCTTCCGGAGAACGACGCCTCCACCAAAGCAGGCAACTGGGATCGTGCGGGAGCCCTCACTCCCCGGACGCTGTCGTCGATGACCGTCGGCATCGTCGGCATGGGTCGTATCGGGCGGGCTGTGGCGTCGGCCGTTCGTAGCTTCGGAGCCGAGGTCCTATGCGTGGATCCGGGTATCGAATCCGAGTCGGTCGACGGCGTGCAGGTCGTGGATTTCACCGAACTCATCGCCCGCAGCGATCTGGTCTCGCTGCATATGCCCTCCACGCCCGGCACCCGTGGGCTATTCGACGCGAAGACATTCGCCCGCATGAAGCCGGGTGCGCTGATCGTCAACGCCGGCCGCGGCGACGCGATCGACGAGCGGGCGCTTGTCTCGGCTCTGGAAACCGGGCAACTCGCCGGCGCCGGTCTCGATGTCTTCGAGCGTGAACCGCACATCGCCGATCGGCTTCGCGAGATGCCGAATGTGATCCTCACCCCGCACACCGCTGCGTTGTCCGTGGAGTCGATCGAGGCGATGATGACCTCGGCGGTTTCCTCCGTTCTCGCCGTGCTCGACGGCCTCGTCCCGGATACTGCGATCAACCCCGAAGCAGTGGAGAGGGCCCATGCCTGAGGTCGAGCAATGGTTCGCCGATCAGGCGGCGATCGTGGTCGGGGCTACCGGTGGGATCGGCTCGATGATCGTTCGTGAACTAGCTCGCCGTGGCGCAGCCGTGCGGATGATCGCCCGCCGAGCGGACGCGCTCGCTGCCTTGGCAGGTGAACTCACCGATAGCGGTGCCGGCGCCGAATACCGCGTTGTCGATGTCCGGGATCGTGAAGCGCTCACGAGCGCGATCTCGGCTTGGGGGATGGCTTCGATCCTGGTGAACGCGGCCGGGATGAACCGACCCGGGCCGATGGATGCCCTGAGCGCCGAGGACTACGACGCCCTCCTCGACACGAACGTCTCCGCGGTCTATTGGGCGAGCCGAGCGTTCGTGCGCGCTCGACGCGAACGCGGTGCAGCAGGCAGCATCGTCAACATCTCCTCGCAAATGGGTCATGTCGGTGGGGAAGGTCGAATCGCCTACTGCGCGAGCAAGCATGCGGTCGAGGGGTTGACCAAGGCGATGGCCGTGGAACTCGCCGGCGAAGGATGGCGGGTCAATTCCATCGCTCCGACATTCGTGGAAACGGAACTGACCGCGGAATTCCTCTCCGATCCGGCGAGTCGGAAGTACGTCGTATCCAGCATTCCGTCCGGTCGGTTGGCCAGCGCGCAGGAGGTGGCGGCTGCTGTCGCCTTCATCGCCAGTGATCTCTCGGCCTCGACGACGGGTACGAGCCTGCTGATCGATGGCGGGTGGGTGGCCAAGTGACGCATCGCCCGCGCATCGATCTCGCCGCGTCCCCGACCACCTGGGGAGTGGACTTCGCCGACAATCCCGAGAATCCGCCGTGGCAGCGGGTCCTCGATGAGATCCAAGCCAGCGGACTCCATTCGCTCGAACTCGGACCCGTCGGCTACCTGCCCGAGGATTCCGACGTCCTCGGCCCGGAGTTGGAGTCGCGCGGACTCACCACCGCGGGAACCTTCATGTTCCAACCCATCTACGACGACGCCCGCGAAGAGCAGGTTCTCGATGTCGCGCAACGTACGAGCCGGGTTGTACGCGAACTCGGTGGACGCTTCCTGATCTTGGTCGACCAGCCGACGGAACTACGCGTAGCTACAGCCGGCCGCAGTGCCGATGCCCAGCGGATGGTCGGATCGGATCGAACCCGCTACCTGGAGCGCGTGCGCCGGATCGGGGACATCGCCGCCGAGAGCGAATTGCGCGCGGTGTTCCATCAGCACGCGGGAACCAATGTGGAGTTCCTCGACGAAGTGGAGGAACTGTTCTCGGGCGTGGATGACGATTGCCTGGGGATGTGCCTGGACACCGGGCACCTCGCATACGCGGGCATCGATCCGATCGATGTCATCCGTCGTTTCGCCGACCGCATCGACCATGTGCACTTCAAGGATGTCGATGGCGCCGTCCTTGCTACGGCGCGGGCGCAAGGGTGGGATTTCTGGACGGCTATCTCGGCCGGCATCTTCTGCCCTATCGGACAGGGCGTGGTCGATTTCGCCGGCGTCGTGACCGCACTCGATGCCCTCGAGTTCACCGGCACCGCCACGATCGAGCAGGACCGGCACCCACTGTCCGACACCGACCCGCTCGCCGACCTGCGCGCGAGCATCGCGCACATCGAGCCGCTGATCGCCGTGCACCCGGCCGGCGTCGACCAGTCGGGCGGCGCAGTTGATGAGAGCGCCGTTACGGAGAGTGCCGTTGAGGAGAGAGCGGACGAGGAGGGATCCGATGGCTGAGTACATCAAGCACGGCGATGAACAAGCGGATGCCGTGACCCGTGAGATCACGGACACCGTCAGCGAGATCCTCTCGGCGGTGCAACGCGAAGGGGAAGCGGCCGTTCGTCGCTACTCCGCTGCACTCGATGGCTGGCAGCCCGATCGCTTCACGGTGGGCCGCGAGGAGATCGATCGTGCCTATGCCAGTGTCGACGACGAACTGGCCGAACACATCGAGCGTGCTCGGGCTCAGGTCCGAGGATTCGCCGAACTGCAGCGGCAGACCATGCTCGATCTGGAGGTCGAGACCTTGCCGGGCGTCACCCTGGGCCACAAGCACGTGCCGGTGGAGGCGGTTGGTTCCTACAGCCCCGGTGGTGTCTATCCCCTCATCGCATCGTCGATCATGACCGTCGTCACCCCGAAGGTGGCGGGGGTGGATCGGGTGGTGGCGACCGCGCCGCCGCGTGACGGCAAGGGGATATTCGGCCCGCAACTGTTCACCATCGATCGCTGCGGCGCCGATCAAGTGCTGTGCCTCGGCGGTGTGCAGGCCCTGGCCTCCCTCGCCTTCGGAATCGAGGACATCGAGCCGGTGGACATGATCGTGGGGGCCGGCAACGCCTATGTGGCCGAGGCCAAACGCCAGTTGTTCGGCACGGTCGGCATCGATCTACTGGCCGGGCCTACGGAGGTCGCGGTGATCGCCGATGAGACCGCCGATCCACGGATCGTCGCAGCCGACCTCCTCGGTCAGGCCGAGCACGGCCCCAATAGCCCCGCGGTATTGATGACGACTTCCGAAGCCCTCGGCCATGCCGTGCTGCGTGAAGTCGACGCGTGGCTGGAAGGGGATTGGCCGACCAAGGAGATCGCGGGCGCAGCGTGGCGCGATTTCGGCAGCATCGTGGTGTGTGCCGATGATGAGGAGTTGGTGCGGGTCAGCGACTCCTACGCACCGGAGCACCTCGAAGTGCAAACGAGCGACCCCTCGTGGTTCCACGAGCGCCTTAGCAACTACGGCTCGTTGTTCCTTGGCCCGCAATCGACGGTCGCCTACTCGGACAAGAGCATCGGCACCAACCATGTGCTTCCCACCCGTGGAGCCGCGCGATACACGGGAGGCTTGTGGGTGGGCAAGTTCCTCAAGACGCTGACCTTCCAGCAGGTCACGGACGTCGGAAGCAAGGAAGTGGCCCCATCGACGGCCGCGATCGCCGATGCTGAGTTCATGTTCGGGCACGCATTGACCGCGCGACTACGCATCGACGAGAGTCCGGCGCTATGACGGGAACCATCGCCATCATCGGCGCCGGGCGCATCGGATCGGTCCACGCGCGGGCTATCGGTGAGAACCTGCCCGGAGTGCGCGTGGTGCTCACCGATGTGGTGCCCGAGCGGGCGGCGGCCGTGGCCGAACAGGTCGGTGCTCGCAGCGTCTTGCTCGATGAGGTGTGGTCGATCCCGGAGTTGAGCGCTGTGGCTATCTGCACCGGAACCGACACCCATGTCGATTTCATCGTGCGAGCCGCGCAAGAGGGGATCCCGGTCTTCTGTGAGAAGCCGGTCAGCTTGAACTTGGCCGAGGTCGATCGTGCGCAAGCCGCCGTCGAGGCGAGCGGAATCCCGTTCATGGTGGGCTTCCACAAGCGTTTCGACCCGACCCATCGCGCCACCAAGCAGGCGATCGAGGATGGCAAGGTCGGGGACATCCACCTCGTGCGCATCACCACACGCGACCCGCAACCACCTCCGCGGGAATACCTGGCGGTGAGCGGCGGGATCTTCTTGGACATGACGATCCACGACTTCGATATGGCACGTTTCCTCGTCGGCTCCCCGGTGGTCGAGCTCTTCGCCCGTGGAGCGGTGCGTATCGATCCGGTCTTCGAGGAGGAAGGCGACTTCGACACCGCCATCGTGTGGATGAAGCACGAGTCGGGAGCGATGACGATCATCGATAACAGCCGGCAGGCCAGCTACGGCCACGATCAACGAGTCGAGGTGTTCGGTTCGGCTGGCATGGTGTCCTCCACGAACGAGCGTGTGCACGCAACGGAGGTCATGGACGCTTCCGGTCGGCACGCTGCCGTGGTGCCGCACCACTTCCTCGAACGCTACGGCCCGGCCTACGGCCGCGAATGGCTCGCCTTCTGGTCCTACCTGACACAGGGCGGACCATCACCGGTTTCCATCGCCGATGGCCGCGCGCCGGTCGAACTCGGTGTCCGTGCGTGGGAATCGGCGCGCTCTGGGCTCCCGGTCGTCCTTTGAGCACCTGCTAGTCGTGTCCTTCGCGTCCGCGACGCAACCGACGGACTACGACGAACCGACCAATCGCTCCGCGGGCGGAAACACCAAGGTCACCTCGGTGAATGCCCGAAGCGTGCCGTCCTCTGCGATGAAGCTCGGGGAGAGCACCTCGACCGGGTA
>CAJXNV010000105.1 GCA_913057155.1 uncultured Actinomycetes bacterium
TCCCAGCGGTGCCCCGGTTCGCGCAGCGAGAAGACGCGCTCCTTGGCGCGGCTGCGCTCCTCATCGCGCCGAGCGCCACCGATCGCGGCGTCGAATCCGTAGCGATCCAGGCCCTCGCGCAGCGCGACGGTCTTCATGATGCGGGTGTACTCGTGGGTGCCGTGGGTGAAGGGCGTGATGCCTTCCTTCACCGCCTCGGTGTTGGTCGCGATCCGCAGGTCCAGGCCGAGTTCGGCGGCGCGACGGTCGCGGAAGGCGATCATCTCCTTGAACTTCCAGGTGGTGTCGATGTGCATCACCGGGAAAGGCAACGGCGCCGGGTAGAAGGCCTTCATCGCCAGGTGCAACAGGACCGAGGAGTCCTTGCCGATGCTGTACAGCAGCACGGGGTTGCGGAATGCCGCCGCGGTCTCCCGGTAGATGTGCAGCGCCTCGGCTTCGAGCTGATCCAAAACGGCGCTGTATGCGACCACGGACTCTCCTGTGCTTTCTCGGGTATTTCCTAGTGAACTGATCGACAATGCTCTCTCGATGCTAACGCGCGAGCGGTACACCGCCGCGGTGGGCGTGGCCTAGGCCTCGGAGAGCACTTCCTTCTCCGCTTGGACCGCCATGCTGCCGTCGCCGAAGCGCGGATCGGCACCCTTGGCCGCGAGCGCGGCGGCGCGGGCCTCGCGCTTCTCCTGCGCCAGCGCCTCCCCCTCCGCGGCCACCTGCGGATCGATCGGGTGGTTCTCGATATGGGTCACCGGGTTGCGGGCGGTGATCCACTCGTCGAGTTCCGGGCCGGATTCGTAGGAGGTGATCAGGCAGTACCGCGGCTTATCGCCGGGGTGCCAGACCGCGTGGTAGTACCCCTGGGTGTCGATGACCACCTGCTGACCGGCCGGCATCGGGATGCGCACCTCGGTCGAGGGATCGTCCTTGTCCGAGCGCAGGATCATCACCGAATCGGCATCGTCGGTGAGGTTGAAGAAGGCGCGCACGATCCAACCGGTGCCCTCGGGGTTGAGCCGGTTGTTGTCGTCGCGGTGCAGGTTGTACAGCGCCTCGCCGTAGGTGTTCGGCTGCAGTTCGATGACCCGGCAGCGGCCGATATTGGCGCCCGGTTCTTGCGCGCGGCGGGTGAGGATCGGTGCGATATCGACGTTCTCTTGTACCCACACGCCGTCCTTGTCGGTCTTGGGTGGGGTGTGGTTCCAAAAGCCGTTGCACTCCATATCCCCGTAGGCACTGGCGAGCGGGGCGAAGCGAGTATCGCCGGAGGACTTCCAATCGACGTAGACGAGGTCCTCCCACTCGCGGGGATCGGCCTGCTGGTCGTAGCGATCGACGATCGCGTAGCCGGATTCCTCCATGATCGGCAGCGTCCGATAAGCGGCCTTGTCCATCACCCTCACCCTCTCGAAGCGTTTGTAATCATCTTGGCACCTCGAGCCAGGCAGCGGCGTACAGGCACACCGACAACGCGATCGCGGCGTTCAAGGACTCCACCGTGGGCGCCATCGGTAACCGGGCGCTGGCATCGACCCCCGCGCGCATCTGCGCGCAGACGCCGTGTGCCTCCGATCCCACGACCCAGGCCAACTCCTGCGGCGGATGGCCGGCTGCCCGGGCTCGCTCGATCGCGGGTGGGACTTCATCGGTCGCATCGCCCGCCAAGGCGATGCTCCATCGACCCGCCTCGGCGCAGGACGCGAGGATGGCTTCGACCGGTCGATCGGCGGCGATGGGAACTCGGAAGCTGGAACCGGCGCTGGCGCGCACGGCCTTGGGGTTCCACGGATCGACCGAACCCGCGGTGGTGATCACGCCCGCGGCCCCGACCGCCTCCGCGGTGCGGATGATCGTGCCGAGGTTGCCGGGATCGGCGATGGTGTCGCACACCACCACCGGCCCATCCCCCGCGAGTAGGGCACCGAGATCGGAAGCCGGGATGGTGCACTCGGCCACGACCCCCTGCGAGGAGGAGGTATCGCAGGCCGCATCGACGACCCGCGGTGTCGCAGGCGCGACCGGAACGCCGTGCGAGCGCACCCAATCGGTGAGTTCGTGATCGATGGACGCGAGCACGAGCTTCGCCCAGCCGGCCTGCACCGCGGCCCGCACGCAATCAGGGCCTTCGGCGAGGAAGGTCCCGGAGTTGCTGCGGCCCTTGCGGTCGTGGAGTCGGCGCAGTCTGGCGACGGTGGCCGATCGGGTGCTGGTGAGAGGCTCAGGCAGCGGTGGCGGGGAGGGCGTCACGCGCGATCTCGACCAAGGCCGCGAATGCGTCGGGATCGTTGACGGCCATCTCGGCGAGCATGCGCCGATCGACCTCGACCTCGGCGGCCTTCAAGCCCTGGATGAAGCGGTTGTAGGTCATCCCCTGCGCGCGGGCGGCGGCGTTGATCCGCTGGATCCACAGCCGACGGAAATCGCCCTTGCGGGTGCGACGGTCCGCATAGGAGTAGACCATCGAGTGGGTGACCTGCTCCTTGGCCTTGCGGTAGAGCCGGGACCGCTGCCCGCGGTAGCCGGACGCGCGATCGAGAACCTCGCGACGCTTCTTCTGCGCGTTTACCGAGCGCTTGACGCGTGCCATGGCGTCCTCCTGATCTGTTGGTGTTTCGGGAAGTGGTTGGTGGGTGCTAGCGGCCGAGCAGCTTGTTGACCTTCTTGGTGTCGGCCTTGGAGACGACCTCGTCGGACATCAGCCGACGGGTGCGCTTGCTGGACTTGCTTTCCAACAGGTGGCGACGGTTGGCCTGCTCGTGGGTCACCTTGCCGGAGCCGGTGACCTTGAAGCGCTTCTTGGCCCCGCTGTGGGTCTTCTGCTTGGGCATGTTGCCCTCCCTTTCTTGTGTCGGCGGGTGTGCCGACTGGTTCGCTACTCGACCCCGGAGGAGTCGTCTTCGCTTGCTTGCTCGCGGGAGCCGGCCTTCGCCTGCTTCGCGACTTCGGATTTGCGTTTGTGGGGCGCGAGCACCATCAACATGTTGCGCCCGTCTTGCTTGGGCGCCGCCTCGACGAAACCGAGATCATCGACATCCTCGGCTAGTCGGGCAAGTAGCCGCAGACCGAGTTCGGGCCGGCTTTGCTCCCGGCCGCGGAACATGATCGTGATCTTGACCTTGTCCCCCGCCTTCAAGAACCGCTCGACGTGACCTTTCTTGGTCTCGTAGTCGTGCGGGTCGATCTTCGGGCGGAGTTTCATCTCCTTGATGATGGTGTGGGTCTGGTTCCGTCGGGACTCGCGTTCCTTCAGGGCGGCCTCGTACTTGTACTTGCCGAAGTCCATGAGCTTGCACACCGGTGGCTTGGCCATGGGTGCGACCTCGACGAGGTCCAAGTCCGCTTCCACGGCTAGGCGGAGGGCATCCTCGATGCGGACGATGCCGACCTGCTCACCGTTGGGGCCCACGAGGCGTACCTCGGGAACGCGGATCCGGTCGTTGATCCGTGGTTCGACGCTGATGGCGCCTCCTTGCTGCCAGTACCTCTTGACTCGCTGCCGCGGCGGTTGCCGCGGCCGTCTTATCGGCGCGGAGACGACGAAACCTCCGCTGCAGCGCAGGCGGAGGTCCCAAGATCGAGCGCATGCGCGCCCTACCGTGATGGACCCGAGCGACCTGAGGTCGCTAGGTGGGAACCGGGGTTCCGCTTGCGGTGGTGCTCGGTGCCGGGTTCGACCCGATCCGAAGCGGGTGCAAGGGTATCAGCCGTGTCGGATTCCCCTACCACCCCGGATGTCGCGGACATACCTGACATCGGCGATGTCCCCGCCGTGGAAGTCGTGCTCACCGTGGCGATGCACCTGATGACCGCCTCGGCCGTGGCCTGCGGGCTGGCCGAGGACGAGAACGGCGCACCGCGGGAGGCGGACCTCGCCGAGGCCCGGATCCTGATCAACGCCCTCGCGGCCCTGGTGACCGCGAGTGCCCCGGATCTCGGCTCGATGCACGCCGCCCCGCTGCGCGATGGGCTCACCGCGGTGCAGCGGGCCTTTCGCGAGGCGTCCGCGCAGCCCGACGCGCCGGGCGAGGGACCGGGCGAGAAGTGGACGGGGCCCGTCTACTAGGGCCCGGCGGTTCTCACTCCGGGCACGTTACATATCAACGCAGAGCTCGATCCGGTGCCGCAACGAGTCGCTCATCCACCGCGACCTTGTCCCTGATGAAGATAACGTTGCCGCCGGGCGAACTGCGGCCTGGAATCAACTGCCTTGAATCCGGAACGTAGGCGTAAGGATGGAAATCATTGTCAAGCATGAAGGTCTGTAGTTCTTGCTCGCTTATTCCGTAGCAGCGGCTAGCCCCATTCACCTCAATGATGAGGGCCAACATCGAACTGGCGGCTAGCGTCTCCACGGCACCTCGCAGGACCGGCAGTTCCCATCCCTCCACGTCGATTTTGATCAGCGTTGCCTCTCGGCCATTGAGGACGTTGTCGAGCGTGTCGATCTCAACCGTTGCGGTGGACCCCGGGGTGGACGTGGCTCCCGAGCCTGTCGCCAACCGGTTCGTCGTATCAGAATCGACGGTCATCGTGGCCGTCCCCCGGGCATCACCCGCTGCGAGCTTGTGAGCTTCCACCAACTCTTTCAGGCCGTTGGCTTCAACGTGCCTCTCGACGCGGGAGAACGCCTTGTCGACCGGTTCGAGTGCGACGGTTTTCGCGCCGCAGACACCCGACGCCAAGACGGTGTAGACACCAACGTTGGCGCCAACATCGACGAATAGGTCATCTGGGCGCAGTACGTCCAGGAGGAACGACATGTCCGCGTACTCCAAGAGCCCGCAGTAGTAGTTCCCCGTCGCTCCCTGCATACCCCGCTCGAGGATGAGTTGAGTTCCGCCAATCCAGGGAACCTGCACCCGCGCGGACCCAAGTAGGCGAGTCGCGATTTGCCAGCGCATAAAACGCGAGACTCCTGGCAAGCCACCCAGAGGATGCCGGTACGTGGCACGCAAACTCCGATACAGCGCCGGAACACTATTCGGTGACAACGTGGTCCCGTGAAAACCCAGGTCCTGCGACGAGTCGATGACGGATCCCCTCCCAACCTGACTTCGTCGCAGCACCTACCTGCGAACGTGGGCGAGTCAATGACGTCTGACGATAACGGCGCCTCACCTCGTTGGGTCTCCACAGTTCAGGTCAATACGAACCACCAGAGACCATGACTGAAAGACGGGTGAAAGTTCACCCCGCGTCTACCCCTCGGCGAGAACTTCGATGCCAGCCGGCACGAGGGCGAGCACCCGGGGCAATCGCTGCAAGGCTTGGGTGAGTTCACTCTGCCCGATTCGATCGGAGGCCACCTGGAGCCGATCGTTCTGTGCGCCCACCCGGATCGCACCGGCACCGAACTGCTCATCGAGCGCCCGCTGGGCGAGATCTCGGACATACTCGAGCCGGTCGATGCCGGCCAGCGCGATCAGGTCCGCTTCGATCACGACCTGGTTCCGCGGCCCGGCCACGTCGATCACCATCGCCTCGCAGCCGTCGTCCAAGGCGGCGCGGGCGGCATCGGTGCCGGACACGGGTACCGGTCGGGCGCTCGGATCCCACGCTTGCAAGGCGTCGAGTCCGGTGAAGGCAAGCAGGCCCCTGCGGCCGTCGGCGGACACCATCGACACCACCGACATGTGGCTGGACTTATCGGAGCCGTCGTCGCCCCGTTCATCGGCGGTGGCGACGATCGCGACTAGCACGCGGCCGGCTCGCAGCGCTTCGAGCAATTGCTCAGCAGATTGCGCCGAGCGGATCGCTAGGTCCGCGGATCC
>CAJXNV010000106.1 GCA_913057155.1 uncultured Actinomycetes bacterium
CGGCACGTGAGGTCACCTGTGGATCTCGCGCTCACCGACGCCATCGACGGCTACCTCGATCACGTGGCCGTCGAACGCGGCCTGGCGGCGAACACCGTCGCCGCCTACCGACGCGACCTAGCCCGCTACCAGCGGTGGTGCCAGGCACGCGACATCGCGAACCTGGACCAGATCGAGGCGCCCCTGGTCGCGGAGTTCTCCGGCTCGCTGCGGCGCGGGGACGACGGTGAGACGCCGCTATCTGCCGCCAGCGCCGCCCGCGTGGTGGTGGCGGTGCGCAATTTCCATCGCTTCGCGGTGCTGGAAGGCTGGAGCGAGGTGGACCCGGCCGTCGACATCGCCCCGGTGGCGGTTCCCCAGCGGCTGCCCAAGGCGCTGCCGTACTCGAGCATCGAGCGGCTGATCGAATCCACCGAGGATCCTGCGACCGCCGTCGGTTCCCGAGATCGGGCGCTGGTGGAGATGCTGTACGGAACCGGGACGCGTATCTCGGAGATCGTGGCACTGGACGTCGATGACCTCGACCTGGACTCGGAGGTGGTGACGGTGACCGGCAAGGGCAACAAGCAGCGCCGCCTGCCGGTCGGGGGATCGGCGCTACGTGCGGTGCAGGACTACCTCGTCCGGGGGCGCCCGGCGCTGGTCGGCGGTGGGCGGCGTGCATCGGGCCCGGCGCTGTTCCTCGGGGTTCGGGGCAGGCGGCTATCGCGGCAGGCGGCCTGGGAAGTTGTGCGCGCGGCCGCCGCGCGGGCCGAGTTGGGCGAGCATGTGGGTCCGCACACCCTGCGGCATTCCTATGCCACCCACCTGATGGAAGGCGGCGCCGACGTGCGCGTGGTGCAGGAATTGCTGGGCCACGCCTCGGTCACCACCACCCAGATCTACACCCTGGTCACGGCCGACGCGCTGCGCGAGGTGTACGCCCATAGTCACCCCCGAGCGCAGTAGGCTCGAGCGGATCAGCGAAAGGACCTCGATGAGCAAGTCGCCCGATTCCGACGCGCCGACCGGTGGCGCCGCGGAAAGCGATCTCCCGGACATCCCAGCGCCCCCGGAACTGGAGTCGCACGGTCCGGCGCGCATCATCTCGATGGTCAACCAAAAGGGCGGGGTGGGCAAGACCACCTCGACCGTCAGCCTCGGGGCCGCACTGGCCGGCTACGGGCGCAGGGTTTTGCTGGTGGACTTCGATCCGCAAGGCGCGTTGTCCGTGGCGCTCGGTTACAACCCGAACGACATGGAACTAACCGTCTACAACCTCATCACCGACCCCGAATGCCACCTCGGCGATGTTCTCGTGCCCACGGATGTGCCCGGCCTGGAACTGCTACCGAGCAACATCGACCTCTCGGCCGCCGAGATCCAGTTGGTCTCCGAGGTCGGCCGCGAGTACGCGCTGCAGCGTGCACTCGCGCCGGTCGTCGATGACTACGACATCATCCTCATCGACTGCCAGCCATCACTGGGCCTGTTGACGGTCAACGCACTTACGGCCAGTACCGACGTCATCATCCCGATGGAAACCGAGTACTTCGCACTGCGCGGGGTGGCGCTGCTCACCGACACCATCAACAAGGTGATGGGCCGCCTCAACCCGAACCTGCGGATCCTCGGGGTGCTCGCCACGATGTACGACCCCCGCACCCTGCATAGCCGCGAGGTGCTCGAGACGGTCACGAAGGCCTTCGGCGATCAGGTGTTCACCACGGTCATCAACCGCACCATCAAATTCCCCGACGCCGCAGTAGCCGGCGAACCGATCACGTCCTTCGCCTCGAGCAGTAGCGGGGCCCAGGCCTACCGCCGGTTGGCGAGGGAGGTCCTGGCCCGGTGACACTCTCCGCCGAAGCAGAGGCGGACGTCCCGCACGAAGGGTTCTCAGTTCGGGTAGGGGACTTCGAGGGCCCGTTCGACCTGCTGCTGTCCTTGATCTCCAAGCACAAGCTCGAGGTCACCGAACTGGCCTTGCACCAGGTCACCGACGAATTCATCGCCTACATCAAGGGCATCAAAGGCAGCGGCGGTGAGTGGGATCTCGACGAGGCCAGCAGTTTCCTGGTCGTCGCCGCGACCTTGTTGGACCTCAAGGCCGCCCGACTCTTGCCCAGCGGCGAGGTGGAGGACGAGGAGGACCTCGCGCTGCTGGAAGCCCGGGATCTGCTGTTCGCCCGCTTGCTGCAGTACCGCGCCTACAAGGAAGTCTCGGCGATCTTCGCCGAACAGATGGAATCGGCCGGTAAGCGACTACCGCGCACAGTCTCACTCGAGCCGCAGTTCGCCGCGCTGTTGCCGGAGGTCCTGATCGGCCTGGGCCCCGAACAGTTCGCCGCCCTCGCCGCGCTCGCGCTGGCCCCCAAGGACGAACCGCAGGTCGGTACCGGTCACTTGCACGTACCCAAGGTCAGTGTGCGCGAGCAGGCCGCCGTCATCGTGGGCCGGCTGCGTAAGGCGAGGACTTCGACTTTCCGGGCGTTGGTTTCCGACGCCGATTCGGTGCTCGTCGTCGTCGGTCGTTTCCTGGCGTTGCTGGAGCTCTACCGAGAGCACGTCGTCGTATTCGACCAGGTCGCACCGCTGGGGGACCTGACGATCCGCTGGACCGGAAGCGATGAAGGCGAAGTCGATGTGACCGACGAATTCGATGTGGAACGCGAAGTCGACCAGGCACCGGCTAGCGATGGTGCAGAACAGGAGCAGGCGTGAGCGAGGAGACTGCGCAAGGCAGTGCGCAAGGAAGTGCTGAGGAAGCGACCGAGGAGCTGGGTGCGCCGTCGCTGCGGGCGGCTATCGAGGCCTTGTTGCTCCTGGCCGATGAGCCGATGGCGACCATCACCTTGGCCCAGGCGACCCGGCGGCCGGTCGAGGAGGTCGAGCCGGTGGTGCGCGAACTCGCTGCCGAGTACACCGAACAGTTGCGCGGCTTCGATCTGCGCGAGGTGGCCGGCGGCTGGCGCTTCTACACCCGCGCAGAGTGCAGCCCGCTGATCGAACGGTGGGTGCTCGATGGGCAACAGGCACGGTTGACCCAGGCCTCGTTGGAGACCCTGGCCGTGATCGCCTACCAGCAACCGGTGTCCCGGGGCCGCGTCAGCGCCGTGCGCGGGGTGAACGTGGATGGCGTCATCAAGACGCTGCTGACCCGCGGTCTGATCGAGGAAGCCGGCACCGACGATGAATCCCAGGCCATCTTGTATCGGACCACGGGCTATTTCCTGGAGCGGCTGGGCATCTCCTCCCTCGCCGAACTGCCGCCGCTAGCCGAGCACCTGCCCGATCTCGGTGATCTGGAAGAGGTGCTGGACTCCGTCGGTGGCTGAGGATCCCGAGTCGGGTATCCGACTGCAGAAGGTGCTGGCCCGGGCCGGCGTCGCGAGTCGGCGCGCCGCCGAGGAGTTGATCGTCGACGGCCGGGTGAGCGTGGATGGTCGCGTCGTCACCGAACTCGGCACCCGGGTCGATCCAGCCACCAGCGCGATCCACGTCGATGGCGAGCGCGTGCCCACGGCGCCGGGCATCGTGGTGCTGGCCTTGAACAAGCCCCGCGGCATGGTCACCACGATGGCCGATGAGCAAGGCCGCCCCTGCGTGGGCGATGTCGTGACCGACCATGGCGCGGGGTTGTTCCATGTGGGCCGACTCGACGCGGACACCGAAGGGTTGCTGCTGCTGACCAACGACGGCGAGCTCGGCAACCGGTTGACCCACCCCAGCCACGAGGTCGACAAGACCTACCGCGCGACCGTCGAGGGCGCCATCACCAAGCAGGCGATGGCAGCCCTGCTGCGCGGCGTGGACCTCGAGGACGGAACCATCGCGTGCGATCGCGCCCGCACCATCCAGCGGCTGCCCGACCGCAGCCTGATCGAGGTCACCTTGCACTCGGGGCGTAATCGGATCGTGCGGCGCATGCTCGAAGCCGTCGGTCACCCGGTGCGCGACCTCGTGCGCACCCAATTCGGCCCGATCCGCCTCGGGCACCAGCGGCCCGGGGATCTGCGGGAGATCACCGGTTCGGAACTCGGTTCGCTGTACACCGCCGTCGGGCTGTGAGCGTCATCGCTACGCTCGGACGCTCGAGGAAGGGAACACCATGACGGCGATCGGCGTGCGCGGTATCCGCGGAGCCACCTGCTTGCAGCAGGACGACGCCCAGGAGATGTTCGATGCCGTCGGCGAACTGCTCGCCCACATGCTCGAACGCAACCGCATCTCCACCGACGACGTCATCAGCGTGTTCCTGACCTGCACACCGGACTTAACCAGTGCCTTCCCCGCGGCGGGCGCCCGCGCCTTCGGATTGGTCGATACGCCCTTGATGTGCGCGCAGGAGATGGACGTGCAAGGTGCGCTGCCGCGGGTGGTTCGGATCATGGCCCACGTGCAAACCGACACCCCGCGCGGTGACATCGAGCACGTGTACCTGCGTGGCGCCGAGGTGCTCCGGCAAGACCTACGGCCATGAGCGAGGCGGAAATCGTCGACGGTCCGGTACTGATCGTCGGTACCGGCTTGATCGGCACGTCGATCGGCCTCGCGCTTAGGCGCGCGGGCGTGGAGGTGCTGCTCGAAGACGCCACCCCGTCGGTGCTGCAAGAAGCCATCTACCGCGGGGCCGGCAGCATGGCCGATGGCTCCCGCGTTCCCCAGTTGGTGGTGGTCGCGGTGCCCCCGGATGCTGCCAGCGGCGAACTAGCGCGCGTTGCGCAAGTGTTCCCGGAGGCGACCATCACCGATGTCACCTCGGTCAAGGGCCTGATCGTGGATGAGGCCATCGAGGCCGGTGCCGATGCGCACCGGTTGATCGGCGGTCACCCCATGGCCGGCCGGGAGATCTCCGGCCCCGAGGCAGCGCGCGCGGACCTGTTCGATGACCGGCTGTGGATCCTCACCCCGACCGGACACGAATCCGAAGGCCATCTCGCGCGCGTCCGCCGACTCGTGGCCACCTGCGGTGCGCAGGTCCTGGAAATGGATCCCGCCGAGCACGATGCCGCCGTCGCCCTGGTGTCCCACGTGCCGCAGGTAGTGGCCTCGGCGCTGGCCGCGGCGTTGGTGGACGAACCAGCCGACCGGATCCGGATCGCCGGCGCCGGGCTGATCGACACCACCCGCATCGCCGGATCCGATCCGCAACTGTGGACCCAAATCCTGCGCGCCAACGCCGGCCCGGTCTCCGGGGTGCTCGCGGAGGTCACCGGACGCTTGCAGCAAGTGCTGGACGCACTGGCCCCGGGACCGCCGCCGCAGGGCAGCCAGCAACGTCCCGAAGGCCAGCACATCGCACCGGTAACCGAGGTGCTCGACGACGGACGCCAGGGCCACGCCAGGCTGCCCGGCAAGCACGGCGCTACCTCGGTGAGGTACGCGATCGTGCCGGTGCTGGTGGAGGACAAGCCGGGGGAGTTGGCCCGCTTGTTCGTCGCGGCCGGTGATCTGGGCGTCAACTTGGAGGACGTGCGCATCGAACACGTCCTGGGCCGACCGAGCGGCTTGGTCGATTTGTTCGTCCGCCCCGATGTCTTGGAGATCCTGGTGCAGGGTCTGACCGAGGCCGGCTTCGACGTCCGGGCCTAGCGCGTACGCTGCGCTGCGTGGCCGCAGGAATCGTCGTTGCGATAGACGGGCCGGCCGGTTCGGGTAAATCCAGCGTCAGCCGGGCCGTGGCCACGAAGTTGGGCTACCGGTACCTGGACACCGG
>CAJXNV010000107.1 GCA_913057155.1 uncultured Actinomycetes bacterium
TGCACGCGCCGGGCCGAGGCCGCGAGTTCCTCGATCAACTCATCTCCCCCGGGCGTCGCGCGCACCTCCTCGATCTCCTCCTCATCCAAGGTGGCCTCCAATGCCTGACTGAGCGCGGATTCGGCTTCGGCACGGATGCGCCGTTGCTCGGCATTGCGGCCATCTCCATCGGCGGCGGTGCGGGCGGCGTGCGCGGCTTCGGCTACGACGATGGCCCCAGCCGGATCCAATAGCCCGCTGGTGGCCAGTTCCAGCGCCACGGACGATCGACGCAACAGGTGCGCATCGAGGGACAGCTCGGCGGTGTCGATGCGCTTATGCAAGGCGTCCAGACGCCCGGCGGTCATCGACAGGTACAAGCCGAACAGACCGACAACGACGACGACGAGGACCAACCACCACCAATTCACGACTGCTCCCTTTCGTGCTTGTCACCACGACGGCCCCGGATGAAGTTGGTGCGCGCGGCGAATCGACCCAGCGCCTGCCCGCGCAGGTCCTCGGTGACCTTGTCGCCCGGCACCCGGACGCTGTCGTAGACGTCCAGGACCTCGTCGACCACGGTGTCCCAGTCGTACTGCTCGGCCCGCCGGTATCCCCGATCGGCCAGTGCCCGGCGCGCTGCGTCGTCGGCGAGCACCGAGAGGACCGCTTCGGCGAGGGCTCGGGGATCGTTCGTGGTGAACAGGCGTCCGGCCTTACCCCCCTCGAGCACCTGCTCGAAGGCGGGGATGTCCGAAGCGACCACGCAGGCGCCGGCGGCCATCGCTTCGACCAGCACGATGCCGAAGGACTCCCCGCCGGTGTGCGGGGCCACGTACACCTGTGCCTCGCGCAGCAGTTCCTGCTTGCGCTGATCGCTGACCGCGCCGTAGAAGGTCAGGGCGTGGTCTACCCGCTCGGGCAGGCCCTTGCGGATCTCCTCGCTGTCGCCGGGGCCGGCGACGATCACCTTCAGGTCCGGGACCTGGTCCAAGATCGCGGGCATCGCCTCGAGCAGCACCGCTAGGCCCTTACGGGGCTCCTCGATGCGTCCGAGGAACAGCAGTTCGCGGCGGCGCTGGCGATCGTGCACCTCGGGGGTGAAGTCCTTGACCCGGACCCCGTTGGGGATGAGGACGGCATCCCCACCCACGTGCCCCACGAGGGTGCGGCGGGCCTCGGCGCTGACGGCGATGCTGCCGCGCAGTTTCTCCATGGCCGTTTGGGCCACGTAGTAGCCGGCGGTCAATACCCGGGACCGGTCGTGGGAGGAGTGCCAGGTGGCCACCAGCGGCCCGCGCGCCGACCAGCAGGTGAGCAGGGACAGGCTCGGCGCGAGCGGCTCATGGATGTGCACGATGTCGAAGTCGCCTTCGCGGATCCACGCGCGCACCCTGCGGGTGGCCTTCACCCCGAAGCTCAGCCGGGCTACCGAGCCGTTGTAGGGCACGGCAACCGGGCGTCCACCGTCGGTCACCCATTCTGGTAAGTCGTTCTCCTCCTCGACGGGTGCCAGGACATTCACCTGGTGCCCGCGCGAGCGCAGGGTGATCGCGAGATCCGAAACGTGCGAGCGCACCCCGCCGGGAACGTCCCAGGCATAGGGGCACACCAGCCCGATACGCATGCTCATGCCGCGGCCCGCCGACGTTCATCGAGATCCGCGACCCAGACCTTCTGCAGCATGTGCCAATCGGCGCTGTGTTCGCGGATGCCCGCTTCCCAGCCCCTTGCCAGTTGCTGGGTGATTTCCCGGATCCGATCCTCGCGCTCGCCTTCGGTGGGCAATGCGATGCGATCGTGCACGTAGCCGCGTGTCACCTCACCGTCGAACCACATGGTCACCGGGTGCAGCGGCACATCGGTGAGCATCGCTAGGACCGCCGGTCCGGCGGGGAAGGACGCGGGCTCGCCGAAGAAGTCCACGTGCACTCCGTTTCGACTGATGTCCCGATCCCCGAGCAGGGCCACCAACTTCCCATCTCGCACTCGGCGGGTGAGTTGCCGCAGCACGTCGGCCTCACCGGTTCCCAGGATGTCCATGCCGAGCTCGCGGCGGAAATCCAGGAACTTCTCGAACAGCTTCTCCGGCTTGAGTCGCTCGGCTACGGAGGTGACCGAGCCGTAGGTGATGGCAGCCCACGCGCCGGCGTGATCCCAGTTGGCCATGTGACCGGGGATCATCAGCGCACCGCCGCGCTCCAATGCCCCATCGAGCAGTTCGCGACGCTCCAGGACGAAGGTCTCCGCGATGCGGGCCCGCGGCCACGACGGCAGGCGGAACGCCTCGCACCAGTAGCGCAGGTAGCTGCGCATTCCCTCCCGGCTGAGATCTCGGATTTCTGCGCCGGAGGCGCCTGGGTGCACCCGCTGCAGGTTGCGCTCGAGTTGCACCACTCCCCCGGCTCGACGACGCCACATCACATCGGCCATCTGCCGAAACGCCGCGTTGGCCGCGGGTTCGGGCAAGGTGCGCGTGATCTTCCAGCCGGCGTCGTACAGCCAGGTGGTCAGCGACGAACTGGCCGACGCCCGCAGCGCGGCCACGCGCTCAGGCACCGCCGCGGTCCTTCTTCAACTGCCGCCGGACCTCGACCATGCGTTGCACCACGGTGATCACACCGGCCACGCCGACGATCCACAGCACCACGGGCAGCACGTAGGGCACACCGAATCCGGTCAGCAGGATGCCGATTCCGGCGAGGATGAGTCGTTCGGCCCGCTCGGCGATACCGACGTTGGCACTGGCGCCCACGGCCTCGGCGCGGGCCTTGGCATAGCTCGTCACCTGCCCGGTCACCAGCGCGAGCAACCCACCGCCGACTATCCAGTAGTCCTGCTGTGTCGCGCCCCACCACACCAACGCTCCGAAGACCGCCCCGTCGGTGACCCGATCCAAGGTGGCATCCAGGAAGTTCCCCCACGGACCGCTGGAACCGGTGAGCCGCGCCATCGTGCCGTCGATGAGGTCGCTGAGTGCGAACAGCGTGATCAGCACGATCGCCCAGATGAACTCACCACGCGGTATCAAGATCAAAGCGCTCGCCGAGGCGCCGACGGTGCCGACCAAGGTCACGACATCGGGACTGACCTTCAGTTTGACCAGCAGTTTCGCCGGTGGATCGATGACGACGGCGGCGACTTTCCGGGCGGCGGGGTTGTTCAGCACGATCAGGCGTCTTCGTCGTCGGCGAGGCCCACACCGTCTTCCCAGGCCTGCGCCAAGAGCTTGCGAGTGTCCTCCAATACCTGCGGGATCACCTTCGTTTGGCCGATGATCGGCATGAAGTTCGTGTCACCACCCCACCGGGGGACGATGTGTTGGTGCAGGTGACCGGCGATGCCGGCCCCGGACAGCGAACCTTGGTTCATCCCGACGTTGAAGCCTTGAGCAGTGGCCACTTGGCGCAGGATCCGCATAGTCCGCTGGGTGAACTCCCCGAGTTCGACCATCTCGGGGTGGTCGATCTCCGGGTACTCGGCGATGTGCCGGTAGGGACAGATCATCACGTGCCCGGAGTTGTACGGGTAGAGGTTCAAGACCCCGTAGACGTACTCCCCACGGGCGAAGACGAGCCCTTCGTCCTCGGGAAGGTCCGGTGCGATGCAAAACGGGCAGTCCTCGCCGGCCTCGGTGGTCTTCGGCTTCTTGCCGCCACGCAGGTAGACCATGCGGTGCGGTGTGTAGATGCGCTCCCAATCGTCGGACATCTCAGACCTGCACCCGTTCATCGATGGCGGCCACGATCTCCGCGATCGCCGCATCGATCGGCACACCGTTCTTCTGGGTGCCGTCTCGGTAGCGGAACGAGACCGCGCCGGCGGCGATGTCCTCATCACCGGCGATCAGCATGTAGGGCACCTTCGCGCGTTGGGCGTTGCGGATCTTCTTTTGCATGCGGTCATCGGAGGTATCGACCTCCACGCGCACACCTTCATCCCGAAGTCGCTGCGCGACCTCCTGCAGGTACGGCACGTGCTCGTCGGTGATCGGGATACCCACGACCTGCACCGGGGCGAGCCATGGTGGGAACGCACCCGCGTAGTGCTCGAGCAGGACGGCGAAGAAGCGTTCGATCGACCCGAACAGCGCCCGGTGGATCATGATCGGGCGCTGCTTGGTGCCATCGGGGCCTTGGTATTCCAGGTCGAAGCGCTGCGGCAGTTGGAAGTCGACCTGGATCGTGCTCATCTGCCAGGTGCGACCGATCGCATCCTTGGCTTGCACCGAGATCTTCGGTCCGTAGAACGCCGCGCCACCTTCGTCGAGGACGAGTTCGAGGTTCTGCTTCTCCGCGGCTTCGCGTAGCGCTTGCGTGGCTTCGGCCCACTCGGCTTCGGTGCCCACCGACTTCTCCGGATTGCGCGTGGACAACTCCAGGTAGAAGTCATCGAGGCCGTAGTCGCGCAGCAAATCCAGCACGAAGGTCAGCAACCGATCGAGTTCACCGGGCATCTGCTCCACGGTGCAGTAGATATGCGCGTCGTCCTGGGTGAAGCCCCGGGCGCGGGTGAGCCCTTGCACCACACCGGATTTCTCGTACCGATACACGGTTCCGAACTCGAACAACCGCAGCGGCAACTCACGGTAGGAACGCCCGCGCGCGCTGAATATCAGGTTGTGCATCGGGCAGTTCATCGGCTTGAGGTAGTAGTCCGCCCCCTGCCGGCGCACGTTGCCCTCGGAGTCGTACTCCGCATCGAGGTGCATCGGTGGGTACATGCCCTCGGAGTACCAGTCCAAGTGGCCGGACTGTTCGAACAACTGGGCCTTGGTGATGTGCGGGGAGTTGACGAACTCGTAACCGCCTTCTTCGTGCCGCTTGCGCGAGTAGTCCTCCATCACCCGGCGCACCACGCCACCCTTGGGGTGGAACACCGCCAGCCCCGAGCCGATCTCCTCGGGGAAGGAGAACAGATCCAATTCCGCGCCCAACCGGCGATGGTCGCGCTTCTCGGCCTCCTCCAGGAAGGTCAGATAGGCCTTCAGGTCCTCCTTGGAGGGCCATGCCGTTCCGTATAACCGCTGGAGGGATTCGTTGGCTTGGTCTCCCAACCAGTACGACGCCGACGAACGCATCACCTTCACCGCGTTCGGGGGGATGTACCGGGTGTTGGGTACGTGCGGGCCACGGCACAGATCGCTCCAGCACACCTCGCCGGATTTGGGATCGACGTTGTCGTAGATCGTCAGTTCCGCGCCGCCGACTTCCATGACCTCCGCGCCACCGTCGCTGCCGATCAGGCGCAATTTGTAGGGCTCGTCGGCCAGTTCCGTAACGGCCTCGGATTCGCCGACCACCCGGCGCTGGAATTCCTGGCCGGACTTCAGGATCGAGACCATCTCCTTCTCGATGGCCTTCAGATCCTCGGGCGTGAACGGCTCGGGGACGTCGAACTCGTAGTAGAAGCCGTCCTTGATCGGCGGACCGATCCCGAGCTTGGCCTCCGGGAACAGCTTTTGCACCGCCTGGGCCGCCACGTGGGCGCTGGAGTGCCGCAGGATCGCCAGGCCCTCATCGCTGTCGACGGTCACCGGCTCCACGAGGTCATCGGCACCGATTTCGGTGGCCAGATCACGGATCTGCCCGTTGATGCGCGCCGCGACGATCGAGCGATCGGTCCCCAGGGCATCGAGCGCGGTCGTGGGCACCGCGACCTCCCTTGCTGCTTCGGAAACCGCCCGGATCTGCCCGAGGTCGGCGAACGG
>CAJXNV010000108.1 GCA_913057155.1 uncultured Actinomycetes bacterium
TGCGCGAGATCCACGCGATCGGATCCAAGTACGGATCCGATTCGTGATCGAGGCGATCCCAGATAGGTCGACGCAAGCCCAGATGCAGGCAGGTGGTCGGGCAGTGCCCGGCGGTGAGAGTTCCGATGATCTCCCCGGCTCGCACGCTTTCGCCGAGAGTCACCTCGGCGTCCACGGGCAGGTAGCTCGATCGCACTGCGCCGTGATCGATGGTGACCGACGAAGTGCCGGCCACCTCGCCGACGAACGTCACCACACCGGCACCGATCGCCCGAACCGATCCACCCGCGGCTGCCGCTAGATCCACCCCCCGATGCCCGGCGGCGAACCGGTCCACGGGGCGCTCGAAGGGCTGGATCATTGCCGAACGACCCCCCTCCACGGGGTAGACCCAGGTCGAGGCGGCATCGGAAGCTGCAGCCGAGGTGGCCAAGAGCGTGCTGAGCAGGACGGGCATCCACATGACCCCAGTCCACGCCCCGCGGCTGGGCTGAACCAGGGGCATGCTCGAACCTGGGGAGGGCGAATCACCCGCCTGTGGACAACCTGCGTATGCTTAGCCCGCTTCCTACGGGAAGACATATTTCGCGCGATCTACCGCCGTGCCCAGCACGGCCGACCGGCTCGACGGTCCCGCTTCGGCGGGCGAGCAGGTCGAGATCGCCAGGGGATCACCCGCCGGGTGAGCCGACAACCGCACGCGGTGCCGCCACGGCACCGCCAACGGGCGCGCGCGCCCGAGAAGGAGAACGACCATGGCCGTCGTCACGATGCGCCAGCTGCTGGAAAGCGGTGTCCACTTCGGGCACCAGACCCGGCGTTGGAACCCCAAGATGAAGCGCTTCATCTTCACCGAGCGCAATGGCATCTACATCATCGATCTGCAGCAGTCCCTGTCCTACATCGATCGGGCCTACGAGTACGTGAAGGAGACCGTGGCGCACGGTGGCTCCATCATGTTCGTCGGCACCAAGAAGCAGGGCCAGGAGGCGATCGCCGAGCAGGCCAGCCGCGTGGGCATGCCGTATGTGAACCACCGCTGGCTCGGCGGCATGCTGACCAACTTCAACACCGTGCACAAGCGTCTGCAGCGTCTCAAGGAGCTTGAGGAGATCGACTTCGACGACGTCGCGGGTTCGGGCATGACCAAGAAGGAACTGCTCATGATGCGCCGCGAGAAGGAGAAGCTCGAGCGCACCCTCGGTGGGATCCGCGACATGGCCAAGATCCCGAGCGCGATCTGGGTCGTCGACACCAAGAAGGAGCACATCGCCGTCGGGGAAGCCCACAAGCTCGGTATCCCGGTCATCGCGATGCTCGACACCAACTGCGATCCCGACGAGGTCAACTACCCGATCCCGGGCAACGACGACGCCATCCGTTCGGTCGCGCTGCTCACCCGGGTGATCGCCGATGCGGTCGCCGAGGGCCTGATGGCGCGGGCCGGTGCGGCCTCCGCGGAGGGTTCGGCCGAGGAACCGCTCGCCGAATGGGAACGCGAACTGCTCGCCGGTGCGGGCGCCGCTGACGAGGCTGCTGCAGCCGAGGTCACCAGCGCCGAACTCGCAACGGAGCAGTCGTAGCAGTCGTAGCAGCCCTAGCTACACCGAACCACGTACTAGCCACAACTAACCACGATCAAAAGGACGAACATGGCAACGATCAGCGCCGCGGACGTGAAGCGGCTGCGGGAGATGACCTCCGCGGGAATGATGGAGTGCAAGAAGGCACTCGAGGAAAGCGGCGGTGATTTCGACAAGGCCGTGGAGGCACTGCGCATCTCGGGTGCGGCCAAGGCCGCCAAGCGCGGAGCCGAGCGCACGGCCGCGAACGGGGTCGTCGCTGCCGTGGACAACGCCATGATCGAGTTGCTGTGCGAGACCGACTTCGTGGCCAAGGGCGAGGACTTCCAGGCGCTGGCCGGGACTCTCGCGCAGGCGGCTTTCGACGGCCAGGTCGGTGACCGGGACGCACTGCTCGCGGTCACCCTCGATACCGGCAAGAGCGTCGAGGACACCGTGGCCGAGATGGCCGGCGTCATCGGCGAGAAGATCGAACTGGGCCGAGTCGCGGTACTGCAGGCACCCACCACCACCTACCTGCACCGTCGCGCTTCGGATCTGCCGCCGCAGGTGGGTGTCCTGGTCGCCTACGACGGCGACGAAGAGGCCGCCAAGGGGATCGCCATGCAGATCGCGGCGATGCGTCCACAGTTCCTCACCCGTGAGGAGGTGCCGGCCGAGACCGTCGAGAACGAGCGGCACATCGCCGAGACCTCAGCCCGCGACGAAGGCAAGCCCGATCAGGCCATCCCCAAAATCGTCGAGGGACGCGTGAACGCCTTCTACAAGGACAACGTCCTGTTGGAGCAGCCCAGCGTGGTCGATGGCAAGAAGTCGGTGACCGACGTCCTCGCCGAATCCGGCACCACGATCCGCGCATTCGCTAGGTTCGAGCCGGGCCAGGGCTAAGCGGCGCTTCGGGAAGGGGCGGAACCATGGATCGGTCGAGTAGCGAGCCGGTCCAGCCGTCTTTGGAGGGCACCCTCGTCACGTGGCCGCAATCGCCCGAGGCGGGCTGGCGCCGCGTGCTGTTGAAGCTCAGCGGAGAAGCCTTCGCCGGAGGTGGGGGCCTGGGCGTCGATCCGGACGTGGTCGCCTCGATCGCACGGCAGATCGCCGGTGTGGTGGGTTCGGGCACCGAGGTCGCCGTCGTCATCGGTGGGGGCAACTACTTCCGCGGCGCGCAGCTTTCCGAGCGCGGCATGGAACGAGCCCGCGCGGACTACATGGGCATGTTGGGCACGGTAATGAACTGCCTGGCACTGCAGGACTTCTGCGAGAAGGCGGGAATCGAGACCAGGGTCCAGACCGCGATCGCGATGGGTCAAGTCGCCGAGCCGTACATCCCGCGGCGGGCCATGCGACACCTGGACAAGGGACGCGTGGTGATCTTCGGGGCCGGTCTTGGTCAGCCGTACTTCTCCACGGACACCACCGCCGCGCAGCGCGCGCTGGAGATCGGTGCCGAGGTGGTCTTGATGGCCAAGGGAGTCGACGGCGTCTACGACAGCGATCCACGCTCCAATCCGGATGCCACCCGCTTCGAGGAACTCACCTACGACGAAGTCCTCGCTCGCGACCTGAAGGTGGCCGATGCCACCGCGATCAGCCTGTGTCGGGACAACAACCTCCCGATCGTCGTCTTCAACTTGCTCGAGGAAGGCAACATCGCCCGCGCCGCGCGAGGCGAGCGCATCGGGACGTTAGTCTCGTGATGACGAAGGAGAGCCAGTGAGCGACGACATCGACATGATCCTTCTCGAGGCGACCGAGAAGATGGACAAGGCGATCGAGGTGGCCCGCGAGGATTTCGCGACCATCCGAACCGGGCGCGCCAATGCGGCGATGTTCAACAAGATCTCCGTCGACTACTACGGCGCCATGACTCCCTTGAACCAACTCGCGTCCTTCCAGGTGCCCGAGGCTCGGATGATCGTCATCAGCCCCTACGACAAGGGCGCCACGGCGGCGATCGAGAAGGCGCTGCGCGACAGCGATCTGGGCATCAACCCCAATACCGACGGCGAGATCATCCGGGTGGTCCTGCCCGAGTTGACCGAGGAACGGCGCAAGGAGTACATCAAGATGGCGCGCGCCAAGGCCGAGGATTCCCGTGTCTCGATGCGCAACATCCGCCGTCACGCGAAGGACGCACTCGACAAACTGCAAAAGGACGGCGAAGCCGGGGAGGACGACGTCCGCCGCGCGGAGAAGCAACTCGACGATCTCACCCACCAGCACGTCGAGCACATCGACGAGGTCCTCAAGCACAAAGAGGCCGAACTGCTCGAGGTCTGACGCGTGAGCGCTGCCCGTCGCAGGGACTCCTCCGGTTCACGCGCTGGTCGTAACCTGCCGGCCGCGATCGCCTCCGCGCTGGTCCTCGCGGCCATCGTCCTGGTCAGCCTCTTCACCGTGAAGTGGCTGTTCGGCATCGTCGTCATCGCGGCGCTGGCCATCGCGATGCGCGAAATGGTCGTCGCGTTCGCCACGCGCGACATCAAGATCGCGCGGGTACCGGCGTACACCGCGGTGGTGGTACTGCCGGCCGTCGCCTACCTCGCCGGTCCCATCTGGCAGTTGGTGGCGACCGGAGGGCTACTGCTACTCGCGATGCTGTGGCGGGTGCGCCGGGGCGTCGACGGCTACGTACGCGACATCACCGCTTCCTTCTTCGTCATCGCGTACCTGCCGTTCATGGCCGGCTTCTTGATGCTCACCCTCGCAACGGACGACGGTCCGTGGCGGGTGGTGGTGTTCATCCTGCTGACCATCAGCAACGACATCGGCGGCTATTTCGCCGGCATCTTCTACGGCAAGCATCCGATCGCCGCTTCGATCAGCCCCAAGAAGTCCTGGGAGGGCTTCGCCGGATCGCTGATCTTGCAGATGCTCGTCGGCGCGTTGTCCTTCATGTTCATCCTGGATGCCCCCTGGTGGCAGGGCGTGATCGCCGGGGTCGTCTTGACGATCACGGCAACCGGTGGTGACTTCACCGAAAGCGCGATCAAACGCGACCTCGGTGTCAAGGACATGGGTACGTTCCTTCCCGGCCATGGCGGGATGATGGACCGCTTGGACTCCCTGATCCCCAATGCCTTCGCCTCGTGGGCGCTGTTCACCATCTTCCTGGGACCGAGCGTCGTCATGGCGGGTGCGTGATGGTCGATCTCGTCCTCGAGGCACCCAAGAAGGGCAAGCCACCCCGGCACCTGCTGGACCTCTCGCGCGCCGAGCGCCGCGCGGCCGTTGCCGATCTGGGGATGGCCGGCTACCGAGCCGATCAGGTTTCCACGCACCTACTGGTGCATCTGCAGCAGGACCCGGACGATTGGACCGACATCTCGGCGGCGGATCGTGCGCGGCTCGAGCCGCTGCTTCCTTCCTTGCTGTGGCCGGTGCGGTCGGTTTCCTGCGACGACGGCGCAACTGTCAAGGACCTGTATCGGCTGCACGATGGCTCGCTCGTGGAATCGGTGTTGATGCGCTACAGCGATCGGGTCACGATGTGTATTTCCTCGCAGGCCGGGTGCGGGATGAACTGCCCCTTCTGCGCCACCGGCCAAGCGGGCCTTACCCGCAACCTGTCCACCGCGGAGATCGTCCAGCAGGTCCTTGCGGGTGCCCGGGCCCTCGCGGCCGGAGACGTGCCCGGCGGTCCGGGCAGGGTGAGCAACATCGTGTTCATGGGGATGGGGGAGCCCCTCGCGAACTATTCAGCTGTAGTAGGCGCGCTGCACCGCTTCGTCGATGATCCACCCGAGGGCTTGGGCATGAGTGCGCGCGGGATCACCGTCTCGACCGTGGGACTGGTGCCCAGGATCCGCCAACTCGCCGAAGAGGGACTACCCGTCACGCTGGCGGTCTCCTTGCACGCTCCCGATGATCACCTCCGCGACACCCTCGTGCCCATCAACAATCGCTGGAAGGTGTCGGAGGTCCTGGAGGCTGCGTGGTTCTACGCGGAGCGAACGAAGCGACGCGTGAGCATCGAATACGCCCTGATCAAGGACATCAACGATCAACGCTGGCGTGCGGAACTACTCGGTGAGTTGCTGGCCGGCCACCTGGTGCACGTCAATCTGATCCCGCTCAACCCCACGCCGGGGTCGAAGTGGAC
>CAJXNV010000109.1 GCA_913057155.1 uncultured Actinomycetes bacterium
CCGAGTCCTAGGTGCGGAAATCCGTATCCGGATCGCGCAAGCGTGAGTTCGCTCAGGAAGCGATCTGTTCGAGGGACCGTCTGCGGGTCGCGGAAACCAGGAAGAGGAGGACTACGACGATCACTCCGCTGAGGGCCATGTACCCGAAGGCCATCGGTATGGCGAAGGCGACCAGCACCAGCGGTGCAGCGGCGCCCCCGAGGTGGCCGATTCCATCGGTGAAGGCCATGCCCAACGGCCGGACTCGAGAGGGCACATGCTCGGCGGTGAACGCGTAGAAGGTGGGGACACCGAAACCGATCGTCATGCCCGCGATGAAGCCGAGAGCGGTGAAAGCAGCGCCTGTCCCCAGTATTGCGATACCGGCTAGTGCGAGAACCCAGATCGAGAAATTCGCGATCAACAGCCATTTGCGCTCGAATCTGTCTGCGATCAGGTACGAAAGGACGGCACCGAGCACCAACCCCAGATTGGCGATCGCGATGAAACTCAAGGACGTGACGAGGCTGAAGCCGTTGTTGGTCAAGATCGTCGGGGCGACGACCAGCCATCCGTAGTTGCCGAAGTAGTAGGCGATCCACGCGATCGAGAAGATCACCAGGACGAGCGGCTTCCAGTGTGGCGGGCTCGTATCCGTGGGCAGCGGCGCTACCGGTGGGAGTTCACCGACCTTCGCCCGCACCCGAGCTTCCGCGCCGGATACGAGTTCCTCGAGTTCGGACTCCTGCCCCTTCATCTGAAGCAGCCTCGGTGACGGTGGCATGTGGCGTCGAGTGACCACCAAGAGCACCGCGCCGAAGGCACCGATGCCGAAGAGGATCCGCCAGCCCCAATCCCCGATCGGCAACAGCCAGGCAGACAGGAAAGGCACGACCGCGATGCCCGTGTAGCCGCATACGGTCGTGAAGCCGGTGATCCGACCGCGCATCCTCGAGGGCGAGATCTCCGCGATGTACGTCACGACGATGGCGATATCCGCGCCTGTTCCCAGGCCGGCGATGAACCGACCGATGAGCAGGATCCAAAACGACGGCGCGAGGGCGGAGATGACCATGCCCACGCTGAACACGAAAAGCGCCAACTGCAAGGTCCGTACCCGCGAGTAGCGAGATGCCATCCAGGCTCCGGCGAATTCGCCCAGCACGAGTCCGATGAGGTTGGCCGTCACGATCCACGCCATCTGGCTCGAGGGCTCACCGAACTGCTCACCGATGACCGGAAGCGCACCGCCCACCACGACGATGTCGTAGAAGCCGAAGAAGAACGAGCCACCCAGATTCAGCAGCAGGAGCCGGTGCCAGGGCCAGCGCGGTAACCGATCCAGGCGTTCGAGCGGGCTTGCCGGCATGGGGACGAAGGCTAGTTCAGCCGGAAAGGCGGGTACTTGTCCGTCGCCAGCAGGAAGGCGTAGGCCTGCACCCGCCAGCTCCAGCGCAAGACGCCCACCACGAAGTCGAAGAGCCCTCGTGGGTACCGGCCCACGAAGACGATCGCGAACCAGCCGATGACCGTCACGACGAAGGCCGCGATGAACAAGAAGAACAAGATGAAGTAATGCGGGATGGCCAGGAACCACTTCACCAGCGGCATACCCCGCTTCAGGTCGGTCTGCGCATCGGGATACGGCACATCGAGGTGCAGGTTCTGTTCCTCATCGGTGGAGGGGTACTTGTCGGTGAGTAGCAGCACGTACACGATCACCCGAGTGGCGAAGCGACTAAGCGCCAGGTAGAAGTCGAACCACCACTTCGGGTATTTCTTGCGGAACAAGATCAGCAGCAATGTCACGAAGAACAGCGATCCCGCGATGCCGGCACCGGCGTTGGTGGTGGTGCTGATGATCTGGCCGTCTTGATCGACGGTCGTGATGATCGACTCGCTGCCGGAGGTGAGGATCCCCAGGATGATGGCTATCGGGATCACCAGGATCAACCGGAAGATCGTGGTGACCCTGCTGAGCTTGTCCTGGTAGTCGAGTTCCAAGGTGGCTGGATAGCCGGACGCTCCAGTATCGGGCTGAGTTGTCGAACCTGCCGTCGGATCAGAGTTTTCCGTCATCGATTACTCCCGAGAAAGTGGCGGTTGCCCGCCGGACGACGCGCACCTTACACAGTTCCGGTCGTCACCACGATCTTCCCCGATTCATCGATTTCCAGGGATAGGGCACGGTCTTGTTCGGCCGAGCCGATCCGGATCCGGCCATCGGCGATCGCTCGCGTGAACTCCGCGAAATCGGCGTGCACCTGCCGTGCGTAGGAGAAGGCGAATCCGACCATCGCCTCGTCGAATTTCGAGCCGCCGCCGAGGTAGCCGGCGATGGCGATGGGGTCCCCGGCGCGCGCGTGGGCTCGGGCCAGCGCCCTTCCGCACAGCAAGGCGTAGTCCCCGAGCACCTTGGGCTTCATCCGGGTGATGTCCGGGGAGTACTTCTTGTCCCGGAGTTGACGCAGGTAGAACGACCGCCCGGCCGGGGTGGTGACCCATCCCAGCAACGGATCCGACGCCGCCTGCATCAATTGCTGGCCCACCACCACCCGCTGACCGTGCTCTGAGTAGACCGAAGCACCGCTATAGGGCTCCAGCGCGCTGGACACCGCCTGCTTGGCCTGCAAGACGAGCAGGTCGTCGCCATCGCGTCCTTGCAGCAGCACCACCACGGCAAGCAGGCCGACGCTGCCGACACCGACGACCTTGTGACCGATGTCGATCAGGTGGTAGCGCTCGAGCAGCCGCACACGATCGGGCGGCAGCGTTCGCTGGTAGGAGGCGAGGATCTCGGTGACGGCGTGCGCTACTCCCCCCTCGAGGGATAACGGCAAGATCAGCGGCGGCTGGTCGATGAGCTGGCGCCTCCCGCCACGCTCGACCGTCATCTTGTCGAGCGCGGACCAGGCATCTCGGGTCTCGGCCTTCGCCACCGCCTGGCGCATCGTGCTGCGTGCCGACTTGCCTTCGCCTTCCGACCAGGCGGATAAGGCCCCTACGTCGATTCGTGCGTACCAGTTATCGAGGTTGTCCTGCTTCGCGTGGATCGCCATCTGCTCTCGATAGCCGCGCAAGCTCGCAGCGACGATCTGCCTAGCCTTCGAATCCGATGCCCCGTTCTCCTGACAGGCGAGCACCAGCGAGGCAGCCAGCCGCATGACGTCCCACTCGAAGGGACCGGTGCTCGTTTCGTCGAAATCGTTGACGTCGAACACGATGCTGCGATCGGGAGCGGCGAAGAGGCCGAAGTTCGCGACATGCGCATCACCGCACAGCCACGTGGTCAGGCCGGTCGATGGAACCGCTCCCAAATCGGCGGCCATGATGGCGGCCGAACCCCGGTAGAAGGCGAAGGGCGATGCCGACATGCGTCGGTGGCGCAGCGGCGTCAAGGCCATCTCCCGATCCCGCTCCTGGGCCAGCAGCACCTGGACCGGATCCTGCCGGCGCGCGGCGGGTGTGAAGTCGGCCAAGCCGGAGCGTGGGCGGATAGCCCGCGCCGCCCTACCGAGTGCACGTCTGTCCGCCACGGTGCTCATCGCGACCCGACCATGGGCCAACCGTAGAGCGGTGCGGACCCCCGCGGAACTTCCCGGACCGGTCAACTTGATCGAGTCCAGATTTGGACATAGTCTGACGGGGTGTCGGAAACCGGAGTCGAGTTGCTGCGCGAGCGGGGGCTGCATGTGACTCCCCAGCGTCTCGCGGTGCTCGGCGCGGTCACGTCCCACCCGCACACCACCGCCGATTCGGTACTCGATCGAGTGCGGGCGAGCATCGGCTCCATCTCGCGGCAGGCGGTCTACGACTCCCTGTCGGTGCTCGTCGAAGCGGACATCGTTCGTCGGATCGAACCCGCTGGTTCACCTGCACGCTACGAAACCCGGGTTGGGGACAACCATCATCACGTGGTGTGCCGAAGCTGTGGTGCCCTCGCCGACGTCGACTGCGCGGTGGGGGACACCCCATGCTTGACCGCAGCGGACGATCAAGGTTTCGTTATCGACGAAGCCGAGGTCGTCTACTGGGGTAGGTGCCCGCAGTGCCGCAGCGACCGGGGGGTCCAGCAAGGCACGAGCCAACCGAATACGAACCAGCCCAAAACGAACCAACCGGAACCATCGAAAAGGTAATCACCACCACAAGGAGAGGTACGCATGGCAAACGAGAGCAAGTGCCCGGTCGACCACGGATCGGTCGGCGTCGGCACCCAGCCCGAGGACTGGTGGCCCAACCAGCTGAACTTGAAGGTCCTGGAGCAAAACCCACCGGTCGCGAACCCGATGGGCGAGGACTTCGACTACGCCGAGGCGTTCAAGACCCTCGACCTCGCCGCGGTGAAGGCCGACCTTCGCGCGTTGATGACCGACTCCCAGGACTGGTGGCCCGCCGACTACGGCCACTACGGCCCGCTGTTCATCCGGATGGCCTGGCACAGCGCCGGCACCTACCGGGTTAGCGATGGTCGCGGCGGTGGTGGCGCCGGCATGCAGCGCTTCGCCCCGATCAACTCCTGGCCCGACAACGCGAACCTGGACAAGGCGCGTCGTCTGCTGTGGCCCATCAAGGCCAAGTACGGCAAAGCCCTCTCGTGGGCGGACCTGTTCATCCTGACCGGCAACGTGGCCTTGGAATCGATGGGCTTCGACACCTTCGGCTTCGGCGGCGGACGCGCGGATGTCTACGAGCCGGACGAGACCTACTGGGGTTCGGAGACCGAGTGGCTGGCCGATGAGCGCTACAGCGGTGACCGCGATCTGGAGAACCCGCTCGCCGCGGTGCAGATGGGTCTGATCTACGTCAACCCCGAGGGCCCGAACGGAACACCCGACCCGATGGCCTCGGCCCGCGATATCCGCGAGACCTTCGCGCGCATGGCGATGAACGACTACGAGACCGTGGCGCTCACCGCCGGTGGCCACACCTTCGGCAAGATGCACGGCGCCGGCGACGTCGAGAAGTACGTCGGGCCGGAGCCCGAAGGCGCACCGCTGCAGGACATGGGCCTGGGCTGGATGTCCAGTTACGGCACCGGCAACGCGGACTACACGATCAGCTCCGGCCTCGAGGGCGCCTGGACTCCCACCCCCACCACCTGGGACATGTCCTACCTGGAGACGCTGTTCAAGTACGACTGGCAGCTGACCAAGAGCCCCTCGGGTGGACAGCAGTGGATCCCGACCGATCCGGAGGCCGCGAAGCTCGTGCCGGACGCCTTCGATCCGGACAAGACCCACGCACCGGTGATGACCACCGCGGACCTCGCCATGAAGGTCGATCCGATCTACGAGCCGATCGCCCGGCACTTCCTGGAGAACCCGGATGAGTTCGCCGACGCCTTCGCACGTGCGTGGTTCAAGCTCACCCACCGCGACATGGG
>CAJXNV010000110.1 GCA_913057155.1 uncultured Actinomycetes bacterium
GTGCGCTTGGACGAAGGCCCCACTGAGCCCGACGATCACACCGATGGCCAGGGCGAGGAGCAAGGCACCGACCCGACGGGCGCGGGTCACTAGCTGATCCCAGCGAACAGATCGCTTTCCTTGCCGTCCGCGGCATCGGGGTGGGCGGTGCCGCGAGCCAGTCGGTAGTACTCGGTTCCCCAGACCTGGCTGCCGAGGTTGTTCGATAGTGCGAAGAAGCCGCCGTCCACGGTTACCTGCGTGCGGTGCGCAGCCAACGCGGCCATCTTCGCTTCGGTGAACGGTGCCCCGTCGATCTGCGTGGTGATGAGTGAGTCCTCGCACGCGAATGGCAGGTCGTCGGGATCCATGGCGGCGAACTCGGATTCCGATCCGGCTTCCTGCAGCGCTTGGATCCCTTCGCGGATGACGCTGCGGGGGAAGGCGGTCCAGTACACCTTCTGCACCGACCATGCGGGACCGAGTTCGGGTCGGAAGGACGCGGACTCGGCCAACGAGACGGCGTAGTGGGTGATGCGGTGCGCCTGGATGTGATCGGGATGGCCGTAGCCACCGAAGTCGTCGTAGGTGACCGCGACCTGCGGTCGCACCTGGCGGATCACGGCGACGAGTTCACTCGCCGCCTCGAGCAGATCGGCTCGCCATAGGCAATCGGGGCGCTCGTTGCTGTCCACGCCCATCATCCCGGAGTCCCGGAAACGGCCCGGACCGCCGAGGAATCGGTGGTCCTCGACCCCCAGAATGCTCATCGCCTCCGCGAGTTCACCGATGCGGTGTTGGCCGAGGGCGTCTTGCTGGTCGGCCGCGAGGTGGGCGAGATCGGGAACGAGCACCTCGCCTTCCTCGCCGAGCGTGCATGTCACGAGGGTCACCTGGGCACCCTGCGCGGCGTACTTCGCCATAGTTGCTCCGGTCCCGATGGTTTCGTCGTCCGGGTGCGCATGCACGAGGAGAAGACGGCGGTCGGAGGTCATGCGGCGAGGCTACAACCGTCGGGCACGATAGCCCCGTGACCCACCAAGGCGAACCCGAGAGCTTCCCGCGTCAGCGCGCTCGCACGCGCGGTTTCCGACTCGGTGCGCCACGTGCGTTCGGCATCCGCACCGACAACCACGGGCGCACCCGGGTGGTGTTCATTCGTAGCGCGGACGGTCGTACCGCGGCAGGAGATCTGTGGGTATCGGAAAGCACGTCGGCCAGCACGGATTCCTTCACCGAACGACTCGCGGTGCGGGCGCAGCAGATCGCAACGAGGGGCGATATTCCCGCCGCGGAATTGGCTCGACGCGAGCGCCTTCGGGAGGTCACCGAGGGCATCACCGCCTACTCGCTGGATGACACGGGCACCTACGCCGCGTTCGCCGTCGATGGCACGGCCTACCGGGCGAACTTGGACGACGGTTCGGTGGTTGCGGTGAGCGAGGGCGTCGCAGCGGTGGATCCGCGCATCAGCCCAAACGGGACGCACGTGGCCTTCGTTGCCGACTCCCGGGTGTTCGTCACCGATGTTGCGGCTGGCTCGACTCGATGCCTGACACCCGAGGAACCCGAGACCGTGATGTGGGGTTTGGCCGACTTCATCGCGGCCGAGGAACTCGAGCGACATCGGGGCATGTGGTGGCTACCGGACTCCTCGGGCTTGATCGTCGAGCGAGTGGACGAACGCGATGTCGAGGTGCGATGGATCGGCGATCCCGCACAGCCTGAACGCGAGCCCGCACCGCATCGCTACCCAGCGGCCGGCACGAACAACGCAGAGGTATCGCTGCATCGCATCACACTGGACGGTTCCATCGAGGAACTCATGTGGGATCGAGGCGAGTTCTGCTACCTCGCGACGGTCGATGTCCCGCGGCACGGAATGGTGTCGGTCTCGGTGTTGAGTCGCGATCAGCGACGGCAACAGATCATGGCGTTGCGCGGCACCGAACTACATGCCGTCGCTACACGGCAGCAGGATCCGTGGATCACCGTGGTTGGCGGCGTGCCCACTTTCGCTCCCGACGGCTCGTTGATCGAAGTTCAGGCCATCGACGGTGCTTTCCGAATCACTCGAGACGATGAGCCGATTTCGTCTGCCGAGATGAACGTCGAGACTGTTCTCGACGTTTCGGAAACCGGCATCACGTTCGCAGCCGCCCAGGACCCGACATCGAGGGTCATCGCACGAATCGACAACTCGGGAGCGACTCACCTACTGACCGACGGTTCCGGGTGGTGCGCAGCGGCAGTCGGAGATGCCGCGATGGTGCAGGTCTGCGCGTCGCTGGACCGTGTCGGTTCCCAGGCGTCGATCGTGGTGGACGGCAACCACACGCCCATCGCCTCGCGAGCCGAGACGCCCTCGATCCTGCCTCGCCCAGCGCTACACACCGTGGGTGCACGGGATCTGCGTAGTGCCGTAATCCTGCCCACACAACACGAAGCCGGACAGCGCTGGCCCGTGATCTGCAGCCCGTACGGCGGCCCGCATGCGCAGCGCGTCGTACGCGCGGCGCAGGCGTACCTCACCGAGCAGTGGCTCGCGGATCAGGGTTTCGCGGTCGTCGTCACCGACGGTCGCGGCACACCGGGCCGTGGTCCGGATTGGGAGTTCGAGGTCTTCGCCGATCTCGCCGATCCGGTACTCGAGGACCAGGTCGATGCACTGGCGGCGCTCGCCGAGATCGAGCCGGCATTGGACACCACACGCGTGGGTATTCGTGGCTGGTCCTTCGGCGGTTACCTGGCCGCACTCGCGGTCTTGGATCGACCCGATGTGTTCCATGCGGCGGTCGCCGGCGCGCCAGTAACGGACTGGCGGCTTTACGACACCGCCTACACCGAGCGCTACCTGGGTAATCCCACGAACGACGACACCCCATACGAGCACACATCGCTCCTGCGACGGGCCGCTGCGTTGACCCGTCCCCTGTTGCTCATCCACGGCTTGGCCGACGACAACGTTCTCGCGGCGCACACTTTGCAGCTGTCCGGTGCGCTATTGGCCGCCGGCAAACCGCACAACGTGTTGCCACTGAGCGGTGTCACGCACATGACGCCGCAGGAAGTCATCGCGGAGAACCTGCTGATGACCGAGGTCGAGTTCTTCCGACGTCACCTCGGGTGATCACTACTTCTTCTTGCGGCTCGCTTTCACGCGCTCCGTCACATCGAGCAGCACCTTGCGCATCCGTACCGCGGAAGGTGTCACTTCGACGCACTCGTCCTCGCGGCAGAACTCCAGCGCTTGTTCCAGGGACAGTTCGCGGTGCGGGATCAGCGGCACGAGTACCTCACCGGTGCTCGAGCGCATATTGGTGAGTTTCTTCTCCTTCGTGGGGTTCACATCCATGTCGTCGGATCGCGCGTTCTCTCCCACGATCATCCCCTCGTACACCTCGGTGCCCGGGCCGACGAACATCGTGCCGCGCTCCTGCAAGTTCGCCAGGGCGAAGGAGGTGGTCTGTCCACTGCGATCGGCCACCAGGGAGCCTGATGGTCGGGTCCGTAGTTCCCCGTGCCAGGGCTCGTAACGGTCGAAGACGTGATGCAACAGACCGGTGCCTCGGGTCTCGGTCAAGAACTCGGTGCGGAATCCGATCAGGCCCCGCGCCGGGACGAGGTAGTCCATCCGCACCCAGCCGGATCCGTGGTTCACCATCTGTTCCAGACGCCCTTTGCGCAGCGCCATCAATTGGGTGACCACTCCGAGGTAGTCCTCCGGTACGTCCACGGTCAATCGCTCCACCGGCTCGTGCACCTTGCCGTCGATAGTGCGGGTGACCACTTGGGGTTTACCTACGGTGATCTCGAACCCCTCGCGGCGCATCATCTCGACGAGCACGGCGAGTTGCAGTTCCCCACGGCCTTGCACTTCCCAGGTATCCGGTCGCTCGGTGGGCACCACTCGAATGGAGACGTTGCCGATCGTCTCGGCATCGAGGCGGGCCTTGACCATCGGCGCGGTCAACTTGGTGCCACCGCTGCGTCCGGCGAGGGGCGAGGTGTTGATCCCGATCGTCATCGAGATGGAGGGTTCGTCGACGGTGATCACCGGGAGCGCACGTGGATCTTCGAGATCGCCGAGGGTCTCCCCGATCGTGATGTCGGCGAGACCGGCCACGGCGATGATGTCCCCGGCCGAGGCCTCCTCCACCGATACGCGATCCAAGGCTTCGGTCATCAGCAATTCGACGATCTTGGCGCGATCGACCGAGCCGTCCTGTCGCATCCACGCCACCTGCTGACCCTTGCGGATAGTTCCCTGGTGGACGCGGCACAGCGCTAGTCGACCGAGGTAGGGCGATGCATCCAAGTTCGTGACATGTGCCTGCAGGGGCGCACCCTCTTGGTAGGTAGGTGCGGGAACCGTCTGCAACAGGGTCGCGAACAGCGGCTCGAGATCCGGGGAATCGGGCTGCCCACCGTCGGGTGGCATGACCGTCGAGGCCTTCCCGGCGATCGCACTCGTGTAGACGATCGGGAAATCGATTTGGGAATCGTCGGCGTCTAAGTCCAAGAACAACTCATAGACCTCATCGACCACTTCCTTGATCCGCGCATCACCGCGGTCGACCTTGTTGATGACCAGCACCACCGGCAAGCGCTTGGCCAAGGCCTTGCGCAGCACGAAGCGCGTCTGGGGAAGGGGACCTTCAGAGGCATCGACCAGCAGCACCACCCCGTCCACCATCTCCAGGCCGCGCTCGACTTCGCCACCGAAGTCGGCGTGGCCGGGTGTGTCGATGATGTTGAAGGTGACCCCACCGGCCGGTGCCGACGGGCCCACGTATCGCACGGAGGTGTTCTTAGCCAGGATCGTGATGCCCTTCTCGCGTTCGAGGTCCATCGAGTCCATGACGCGCTCGGCAACGTCCTGGTTCTCCCGGAAGGCTCCCGACTGCCACAGCATCGCATCGACCAGCGTGGTCTTGCCGTGGTCGACGTGGGCGATGATCGCGATGTTGCGTAGGTCGTCTCTGGTGGGCACCTGCGAACAGTAGACGCACCGTGCATGACATGCTCACGCCGTGTTGCGAACCTTCGGCCGAGTAGCCCTCGGGGCCGCCCTTCTCTTCGCAGGCATCGGTCACTTCGTGAACGCGGAGGCATTCCTCGCCCAGGTGCCCCCGTGGATGCCGGCGCCGGAGGCGGTCGTGGCCGTCTCCGGGGTGATCGAGTTGATCTTGGGTGCTGCGCTCGTCTTCGCGCCTTCGCGTTATCGACCGACCGTCGGCTGGATCGTCGCGGGCTTCTTCATCGTGATCTTCCCGGGCAACATCTCGCAATTCGTCACCGGTACGGACGCCTTCGGGTTGGACACCGATGC
>CAJXNV010000111.1 GCA_913057155.1 uncultured Actinomycetes bacterium
CCTCCGCTCGGTTCGCCGTGCAAAGTGCGTCGGTAGTCCGGGCGCACCATGGCGATGGAATCGTCGTCGTCCAGCGGAGCCAGCAACCGCGACAGGTAGTCCGGGCAGTAGGAGCGCAGATCCGCATCCAGCCAGACGATGACGTCCCCGCTCGCGGCGTGCACCGATCGCCAGAGCACATCGCCCTTGCCCAGCGCCGGCCCGAACTCCGCGAGGATCCCATCGGCTGCCAGCACCCGGGCGCCCGCGGCCGCGGCCCGGGCGGCGGTGGCATCGGTGGAGGCGTGATCGACCACGATCACCTCATCGGCCCGCGGGTGCGCGCGCACGGCCGTCACCAGCGATGCGACGGTCGCCTCCTCGTTGCGCGCGGGGATGCACACGCTTACCGAGCCACGATGGGACATGGGCGGATTCCTCGGGTTCAGGCTCTCGGGTTCAGGCTGTCAGGATCGACTCCTTTCACCCTACGTCGTCGTTGTTTCCACTTGGCGAACAGCGCGGGTGCTTTCGATGGCCGAATAGCGGCCGGGAACTCGGCGTGGGATTGCCGCATGTCGCAAGACTGTCGCAGGTAGGCTTGGGCCTGATTTCATCCGCGGCGGGTCGTTCCGTCACGTACCGAGGGGTTGAGCGGTAGCGATGATCCGCACCGTCATGGTGGTCGAAGACGACGACGCCATCCGTATGGTCCTGCGCACCAATCTGGAGGACGAGGGCTACCGCGTGCTCGAGGCGACCACCGCCGAGCAGGGGCTGGTGATCGTCCAGGACGAGCAGCCCGACGTGGTGCTCGTGGACTTGCGGCTGCCCGGCATCCACGGGCTCGACCTCGTGCGCAGCCTGCGCGCGACCAGTCAGGTGCCGATCATCATCGTCACCGCCCAGACCGACAGCCACGATGTGGTGGCCGGGTTGGAGGCAGGAGCCGACGACTACGTCACCAAGCCTTTCGTCGCCAAGGAGTTGATGGCGCGCATCCGCACCCAACTGCGCCGCTCCGCGCCACCGGAGGAAGGCGAGGAGGAACTCGTCTGCGGACCGATCGAACTGCACCCCGATACCGCGGAAGTCATGCGAGGTGGGGAACAGGTGCCGGTCTCGCGCATCGAGTTCTTCGTCCTCGCCGAATTGATCGGTGCCAAAGGACGTGTACTGAGCCGTGATCATCTGTTGCGCAAGGTGTGGGGGTACGGGAACGCCGGCGATGGCCGTGTGGTCGACAACCTCATCTACCGCCTGCGCAACAAGATCGAAGATGATCCGGCCAATCCGGAGCTGCTGCTGACCGTGCGCGGCTTCGGTTATCGCATGAAGGCCTAAGGATGCGCTTCGGACTCAGAACCCGGGTGGCGATCGCCTTCGGGTTGCTGTCCTTGGTCATCGCCGCGGCCGTCTCGAGTGCGACGTATTTCTTCGCGAGCTACTACCTGCTCAATCAGCGTGAGGATTCGGCGCTGACGCGGGCGCTGTTGGATTCGCGCGCAGTGGGTGCGCAATTGTCGGCGGGCGCGGCGCCGACCGAGGCGCTGGAACAGATCCCGTCTATCGGTGCTTCGCAGGCGCTCGTTCAAGTGGCGGGCACTTGGTACACACCCGGTGTCTCGGTTCCCCCGGATGCACTTCCGATCGGCTTGCTCGATTCCGCCGCAGCCAACGGTGGCGCGCAACAACGCGCCGATATCGGTGGGGAGCCGTACTTCGTCGTGGCGGTGCAACTCACCGACGCGATGTACGTCGAGGTCTTCTCGCTGCAGGATCTGAACCGCACACTGACCATCGGTGGCTGGTTGTTGCTGGTGCAGACGATCATCGCCGGTGGACTCGGAGCGCTCATCGGTCGTTACACCGTGGGGCAGATCCTGCGACCGCTTCGGCGCCTCGGCGCGGGTGCCAGACGTATCGCCTCGGGCGATCTAGGCACCCGTATCGATGAAACCGGCGACCGCGACCTCGATCCCATCGCGGAGTCCTTCAACGAGATGGCCGGTGCGGTGCAATCGCGAATCCAACGTGAGCGTCGGTTCAGCGCGAACGTCAGCCACGAATTGCGGTCGCCGTTGACCACGGTGGTGGGAACCGCGGATCTGTTGGATCGGCGGCGCGAGGAGTTGCCGGAACGGGAAGCGAAGCTGATCGCCGTGCTGGTGGAGCAGGTGCATCGGATGTCCCAGATGCTGCTGGACCTGCTGGAGATCAGCCGCATCGGTGGCGATGACCCGATCCAGGTGGAAACGGTCGATGTCTCGCTTTTGTGCCTGGATGTGGTGCGGGTGCGCAACCTGCCCGACGAGATCGTGACCGGCGACAAACCGGTGATCCGCACCGACGGGCGGCGCTTCGAGCGCATCGTCGGCAACCTGGTCGAGAACGCCCAGCGGCACGGCGAGGGCGTGGAGCAGGTGCGGGTGCAGCGGCTCGCCGAAACCGTGCGGGTGTATGTCGAGGACCGGGGACCGGGCATCGATGCCGAGCAACTCGAGAAACTCTTCGAGCCGTTCTCCCGCGGGGAGGACGCCCATCACACCTCCGGAGCCGGATTGGGCCTGGCGATCGCACGCGAGCAGGCGAACTTGCTGAACGCCGAGTTGATCGTGGAGAACCGGGAAGGCGGTGGCGTGCGTTTCATCGTCGAGATCCCGGTCGCGCGTGACGACGACGCCGGAGTCGACCAGTGAAGGCAGCAGTGAAGGCACCAGGGAAGGCACTGGCCCGAATCGCGATGACCGCGGCCGCGGCGCTGCTGGTTACCGGTTGCGGTGTTCCGCTGCAGGACTCGGCGCAGCCGCTTCCCCCGGAGGTGATCCCCCCGCCCGTGGTGTCGCCGACCGAGACCCCCGCGCCCTCGCCTACTGCGACGCCTTCGCCGACGTCCACGCAGTCCCCGGCAGTCGAACTCGTGGACTTCTTCTTCATCCGCGAGGACGGCTTGGTGCCGCTACCCAGCGACATCACCTCGCCCACCGCTCCGGAAGTGGTGCTCGAAGGCTTGACGTCCGGCCCGCCGCCGGAGACCGGGTTGCGCTCGGTCGTGGTCGACCCGCTCACCGGCAACGCACTGGTCAGCGTCTTCGTACCGAGCGATCCGGAAGTGTCGCTGCCCACCGCCGACGTCACCATCGCGGTCGGCTCGGCGTTCGGCTCGCTGCCCTCCGCCGAGCAGGTGCTGCTGCTCGGGCAGGTGGTCTTGAGCCTTTCCTCGGCCGGTTACTCCACGGTCTCGGTGGTCGATGAGGCCGGCTCACCGCTCGCGGTGCCGCTGCCCGATGGCCGGCTGTTGGATCGACCGGCGACCGCGCTGGACTACGCGTCGTTGATCCGGGCCATCTAGACCGTCGTCGTTCCCCGCATCCACCCCGACTCCTGCAGTTGGCGTCGCAAGAGCCGCCGCCTTGCGACGCCAACTGCAGGAGTTAGCGGGGTGGGGGCGAGCCGGATGGGTCGAGGTCTCAAGTACGACTCGAGACTGTCGCTCCCAGACCTCGCAAATGTCCTAGAAATGTCGCACAAAACCTGTGACCTGCGCCACATCTGACCGAAAAGACCACCCGATATTCGGGCGTTACCGTTTCGTGACCACCGCGACCGCGCTTAGCGTCCCCGCCATGGAACCAGCACTCGACCCGGTGGATCCCCCGTCCGTGCGTACTTCCCTGCGCACCGGCCGGGCGGATCGCCGGGTGACCGCCGCGCTCTCGGCCGTGACGATCGCGATCGCCACCGCCTTGATCTGGGCGCTCGCCTCGGCAACGCCCACCTCGGCCGAGCCACAGGCCGCCCCGACCCCTACCGCCGACCGGCTCGCCGGACCGGACGTCGGATTGCACCCGCGGGTGCGCCAGGTCGACGCCGTCGCGATGACCATGCGCAGCAAGGAGCTAGCACGGGCCCAGCGCGAAGCCCGGGCCGCGAGCATGCGCGCGCAGGTGCTGCGTGTGGCGCGCAATCAGCTCGGGGACCCCTACCGCGCCGGCGCCGCCGGGCCGAACGCCTTCGACTGCGGCGGCTTCACCCAGTTCGTCTTCGGACGGGCACTGGGCATGGACATCGCGCGAACCTCGCGCGGTCAGTACCAGCAGGTCGAGCGCATCAAGAAGAGCCAAGCCCGGCCCGGTGACCTGGTCTTCTTCTTCGAAGGCGGTGCGCACCACGTGGGCATCTACCTCGGCGACGGCAAGATGATCGACGCACCCAACCCCGGCGAAGCGGTGAGCGTGAACCCGATCTCCGGCTCGTGGTGGGGACGATCCTTCACCGGGATGGGCCGACTGCTGCCGGCGTAGGTCGACTGCGGCGAGCATGCCTGTTCCCGCATTCCACTTGAGGCGGTTCCCCGCTGCCACTACCGTCACGGCACTACCCCGAGCGCAGGAGGCCCGCGATGGATGACACCGTCCGCCAGCACAAGTACGTCTTGTCCGAAGACCAGATGCCGACGGTTTGGTACAACATCGCAGCCGATCTGCCGACCCCGCCACCGCCGCCGCTGCACCCGGGCCGGATGGATCCGGTGGGACCCGACGACCTCGCTCCCTTGTTCCCGATGGATCTGATCTTGCAAGAGGTCTCCACGGATCGGTACATCGAGATCCCCGGTGGCGTGCTCGACGTGTACCGCCAGTGGCGACCCTCGCCGTTGTTCCGCGCGCACCGACTCGAGCAGGCCCTGGGCACCCCCGCGCGTATCTACTACAAGTACGAGGGAGTCTCCCCGGCCGGATCGCACAAGCCGAACACCTCCGTTCCGCAGGCGTACTACAACAAGAAAGAAGGAACGACGCGGCTGACCACCGAGACCGGGGCCGGGCAGTGGGGTACTGCGCTCGCGTTCGCCTGCGCGCTCTACGACATGGAGTGCGAGATCTGGCAGGTCGGTGCCTCCTACGATGCCAAGCCCTACCGCCGGTTGATGATCGAGGCCTTCGGGGCACAGGTGCATCGTTCGCCATCGGAGCTGACCGAGGTAGGCCGCCAGCTCGCAGCGGATCCGAAGAACCACAGCGGGTCGCTGGGCATCGCGATCTCCGAGGCCGTGGAAGTCGCAGCGCAGGACCCGAACACCCGCTACGCGCTGGGCTCAGTGCTCAACCATGTGCTGCTGCACCAGACCGTCATCGGCCAAGAGGCCCTGCTGCAACTCGAGATGGCAGGGGACACCCCCACCTTGATCGTCGGATGCACCGGCGGCGGATCCAACTTCGCCGGACTGTCCTTCCCCTTCATCAAGGAGAAGCTCGACGGCAAGATGAGCCCGCGCATCCTCGCCGC
>CAJXNV010000112.1 GCA_913057155.1 uncultured Actinomycetes bacterium
GGCACCGGTGCGCCCCCATCGCTGCGGTGGGCGGCCAGCGAGTTGCTGCTCGGGGGTAACCCGGCTGCGTTCCTCTACATGTCCGGGCCGAACTTCGCGGCCGTCATCGATCACCTCGGCACCGAGGAGCAAAAGCAGTTCGCAGCACACATGATCGACAACGGTTGGGGCGCCACCATGGTCCTGACCGAGCCGGACGCCGGTTCCGATGTGGGTGCCGGTCGCGCGAAGGCTTATGACAACGGCGACGGCACCTGGCGGATCGAAGGAACCAAGCGCTTCATCACCTCCGCCGAACACGACATGGCGGACAACATCGTCCACATGGTGCTCGCTCGCCCCGAAGGCGCGGGCCCGGGCACCAAGGGCCTGAGCTTGTTCATCGTGCCCAAGTACCACGTCGATCCGGAGACCGGGGAGATCGGCGAGCGCAACGGCGTCTACGCCACGAACGTCGAGAAGAAGATGGGCTTGAAGGCCTCCACCACATGCGAGTTGACCTTCGGTGAGAAGGAGCCCGCTACCGGGTGGCTGCTCGGCGACGTCCACGACGGCATCGCGCAGATGTTCAAGGTCATCGAGTACGCACGCATGATGGTCGGCACGAAGGCGATCGCCACCTTGTCCACCGGCTACCTCAACGCCCTCGAGTACGCAAAGACGCGCGTACAGGGTGCGGACCTCACGCAGATGACCGACAAGACCGCTCCACGGGTAACCATCACGCACCACCCGGATGTACGACGCTCGCTCATGCTGCAGAAGTCCTACGCGGAGGGCCTGCGCGCACTGGTCGCCTACACGGCCTACTGGCAGGACATGGTCGAACTCGGCAAGGCGGGCGACTCCGATGTCGACCTCGACATGGCCGAGCGGATGAACGATCTGCTGCTTCCGATCGTCAAGGGTGTCGGTTCCGAGCGCAGTTACGAGATGCTCGCCGTCTCCTTGCAGACCTTCGGCGGTTCGGGCTTCTTGCAGGACTACCCGCTCGAGCAGTACATCCGCGATGCCAAGATCGACACCCTCTACGAAGGCACTACCGCCATCCAGGGCCTGGACTTCTTCTTCCGCAAGATGGTCCGCGATCAGTTCAAGGCGATCTTCTACCTCGCGGCTCAGATCACCGAGACGGTGAAGGGCGACGAGGGGCAGGGCGCCCTGGCCAAGGAGCGCGAACTCCTCGGCGTCGCACTCGAGGATGTGCAGGCCGTCGTGGGCAAGCTCGGTGAGTGGGCGATGGCCTCGCAGCAAACACCGGAGGAGATCTACAAGGTCGGCCTCAACACCACCCGACTGCTCATGATGAGCGGCGATCTGCTGATCGGTTGGCTGCTCACCCGGCAGGCCGAGGTCGCACTCGCCGCCCTCGAAGCCGGTGCAAGCGACCGCGACCGCGCCTTCTACGAGGGCAAGGTCGAGACCGCGAAGTGGTTCGCCCGCAATCGGCTGCCGCTGCTCAGCGCGGAGCGCGTGGTGGCCGAGGCCACCGACGACGACGTCATGCGGTTACCGGAAGAGGCCTTCTAGACGGGTTCCTCCGGCGCGGGACCTGCCGGTGAGGGCTTGGCCTTCACCGGCAGATCCATTTCACCCACGATGTTCTGGGCCGCCATCTTGAACGGTCGGATCACCCGCACGCCGCCGTAGTCCTCGAGCATCTCCGCCGTGCGCGCATCCATCGCCGTCAGGCAGATACCCCCGGTGAACTCGAAACGTCGCAGCGTCTGCAACAGAACAACGTTGGTGGACGGGCTGGGCACCGCGCAGACGATCGAATCGGCTTCGTGGAAGGGCAACGACGCCGCGAACTCCGGTTCCGAGACGTCGCCGTACAGCGTCGTGACATGCGGTCCGGCTACTGCGCGTAACGCTTCGGGGTCGTAGTCGACCACCAACAAGTTGGCGCCCTTCGCCAGGAGACCCCGGGTGACCTCGCCGCCCATCCGGCCTGCCCCCACGATGATGGCGTCGTAGGGGTGCTCGAGACGTTCTTCTACTTCCGCGGAATCGGCCTTCTTGCGCTCGAAGATGGATAGCGCAGGTGAGATGCGATCGAATATCTGTTGGGAATACAAGATGAAGTAAGTGGAGATCGTGATCGTGATCATGCCGACCAGCGTCACGAGACCGAGAACGGCTTCGTCGACTTGTCCCAACGAGAAGCCAAGGGCGATCAGGATCAACGAGAACTCGCTGATCTGCGCCACCGCGAGCCCGGCTTTGAAGGACACCTTCTTGCGGTATCCCATGATGCCCATGATCACCATCACGATGATCGGGTTGCCGATCAAGACGAACACCGACAAGACCAGTGCCGGCCCCAACTGCTGCAGCGCGGACGTGAAAGTAAGGGATGCGCCCAACTCGATGAAGAAGAACAGGATCATGATGTCGCGCAGGGAGACCAGGCGCGCTCCCAGCGACTCCCGATAAGGCGTGGACGCGAGTGCCACACCGGCGACGAACGCGCCGATCTCCATGCTCAGGCCGAGTGCCGCCGAAGTGGCTGCCAGGGAGATCGCCCACGCCACACCGAAGAGCAGCGTCAACTCCTGGCTGTTGGCGAGCCAGCCGAGGACGCGAGGGATCACGTATCGAGCTGCCAGGGCCACCGCCCCGAGGAAGACGATGCCGCCTACGAGTGTCCGCAGGATCGTCTCGGCCGGCGATACTTGATCCGGCTGTCCGATCGCGACGATGACGATCATCGCGACGATCACCAGCAGGTCCTGGACGATCAGGAATCCAACGGCGATCCGTCCGTGCAGTTGATCGAGTTCGCGCTTATCGGACAGCAGCTTGACGATGATGATGGTGGAGGAGAACGTCAACGCGACGGCGATGTACAGGGCCGGCAGCGGATCGAAGCCCAAGGCGACCACGATCAGGTAGCCCACGATCGAGGTGAAGACCACCTGCCCCACACCGGTGTACAGCGCGACTAGGCCGGTCGAACGGATCAGGTGCAGATCGAGCTTCAGTCCCACCAAGAACAGCAGGATCGCGATCCCGATCTTCGCCAAGGCGGCCACATCGTCACCATCGGAGACGATCTCCAGCACGGCGGGGCCGGCGAGTACCCCGACGACGATGTAAGCGACGATGACCGGCTGCCGCAGCAGTTTCGCCAGGCCCCCGACAACCGCCGCCAGCACCAAGATGGCGGCTATCTGCTCGAATTCCGAGCCGAACATTTCACGAGTCTAGGCCACTCGTAGATGCACGATCGAGGTGGCGGCGTACCCTGGAAACATGCGTTTGCTCACGGCCTTGTTCGGCGCCGCACTGCTGTTGTTCGTCCCCATCTCCGGGGCCGCCGGGCATGCGAGTCTGACCTCCAGCGACCCGGCCGACGGAGCCGAACTCGCCGTGGCACCCGAGGAAGTGACCCTGACCTTCAGCGAGGAATTGCTGAACGAATTGGTGGAGGTTTCCATCCTGGATGCCTCCGGTGAACTGGTCATGGCCACCGAGGCTGAACAGACACCCCCACCGGGCACCGCGGTCATGGTTCCGTGGCCGACCGACTTGCCGGCCGGTCAGTACTCGGTCGCCTTCCGCGTGGTCTCCGAGGACGGGCACCCGGTGACCGGTCAGGTGACGTTCTCCTACGCCGAGACCCTCGCGGCGAGCGAACCGACCGAAGCGGCCACACCCGCAGCAACTCCCGAGGCAACCCAGGAGACGACCCCCGAGCCCACTGCCGAACAGACCCAGCAGGAAACGGCCGCCACCGATACCGAACCCTCGCCGGAGTTGATCTCCGCCGAGGGCGCCGGGCAGCCGGGCAACTCGCTGATCGGCCCCGCACTGATCGCCGGCGCCGTCATCATCGGCGTGGGCGTCGTCATCTCCGTCGTCATGCTCGCCCGATCGCGGCAGTAGCGGTCCGCAGCATCGTCATGGCCACAGCCGTCCGCGCCCCACGACCGCGCCCTAGCGGGAGTAACGACCGCGGGCGCAGTTCCGTGACGGCATCGCGCGGCTCGGCTATCGCCCTCGGCTTGATCGCCGTGGCCGTCTCAGCCGCCGCGGTCGGTCTCGTCGTCGCCGGTGGCACCTACGAGACATTGCCCGGTCTCGCCGATCCCGGTCCGATCGTGACCTGGGGGGCGCCGATCGCCCGTGTACTCACCGATATCGCCGCGATCGTCACAGTCGGGCTTCTGCTATCGGCAACCGCACTCGCGCCTTCCGGCAAGGACGGAGTCCTCTCGCGGGCCGGTCGCGTCGACTCGGTGCGTGCCGCGTGGGCCGCCGGCATCTGGGCGGTGCTCGCAGCGGCCCAACTGTTCCTACTGCTGGCCCTCGTGCTCGGCGTGCCCTTGGGTGAAGCACTGAGTCCGGAGATCGTCTCGACGTACGCGAACGATCTCGACACCACACGCGCGCTCTTGGTGATGGCGGTGCTCGCGGTAGTGGTAGCCGTCGGTGCCATCACCGCAGCGAGCACCGGGGCCACCGGTGCCTGGCTCGTGGTCGCCATAGTCGCGGCCGCGCTGCCCGGTCTGGCTGGACACAGTTCGGCGCTCGGCGACCACGAGTTGGCCACGACCGCCGGAGTGACGCACATGGTCTCCGCTGTCCTGTGGGTAGGCGGCCTGCTGGCCTTGACGGTTCATGCGCTTCGACGCGACGTCCCGCTCGAGCGACCGGTCCAGCGTTTCTCGACGATCGCACTCACCGCGATCATCCTGCTGGCCGCGAGCGGCCTGGCGAACGCCTACACACGGGTAGACGGCCTGGATCAGCTCCTGACTTCCGGCTACGGGCAAGTCACGATGATGAAGGTCTGGCTGCTCATCGCCTTGGGCGTCATCGGATTCGTCCTTCGCAAGCGCATCATCCCCAACATCGGAGCTGTCTCTCGCGCGCGTGCATTCGTCCGTGTTGCTGCCATCGAGTTGACGATCATGGCGATCGCGATCGGGCTGGGTGTCTCGCTGGCTTCGAGTCCCTATCCGCGCGAGGAACAACTCCTGCCAACGTACGGTGAGACTCTCTTGGGCTTCCCCTACCCGCCGGCCCCCACTATCGACTCGGTCGTGTTCGGCTTCAAGTTCGATCCGCTGTTCTTCACCGCCAGCATCATCGCGGCGTCGTTGTACGTCATCGGATACATCCGCGTCCGACGAGCCGGCATCGCGTGGCCGACGCTGCGCCTGGTGTCCTTCCTCGCCGGCATCGGTGTGATCATCTGGACGACCAACGCCGG
>CAJXNV010000113.1 GCA_913057155.1 uncultured Actinomycetes bacterium
GGCGGCGGGATCCTCTTCATCGTCGTCATGGCCTGGTTCGCGGCGATCGCGATGGCCCCCGTGGTCGCCTGGCTATCGAAGTACATGAAGCGCGGCCCGGCGACGCTGCTGGTGATGGTCTCCTTCGTCCTGTTCGCCGCCTTCTTCCTCCTGGCCTTCGGCAATCTGCTCGTCGACCAACTCGTACAACTCGCACAAGCGGTGCCGGGGGTTATCTCCGAAGCGCTGCGATGGGCGAACGAGCGCCTCGGTACGGCCTATGAGTTCCAGGACATCCTGGCGATGTTCGATGTCGAGACAGCCGATCTCGCGTTGTATGCCGGTGAGATCGCGATCGGTGTGCTCGGCTTCGTGACGTCGTTGGTGGGAAGTGTCTTCAGCATCTTCACCTTCGGCTTGTTCCTGTTCTACTTCTCCGCGCAGTTGCCGCAATTCCAGCGCTGGGTGGCGAGCCTGTTCCCCGAGCGGGCCCAGGAGTTCGTGATGACCGCCTGGCGACTCACCTCGCAAAAGACCGGTGGGTACATCGGGGCGCGCATCATCCTGGCGTCGATCAACTCGTTCTTCACCGGCATCGTCTTCCTGCTGATCGACATGCCCTACTGGCTGCCACTGGCCCTATGGACGGGCATCGTGGCGCAGTTCGTGCCCACGATCGGCACCTACATCTCCATCGCATTGCCCGTGCTCGTGGGTCTACTCAGTGACCGACCGGTGGTCGGGATCATCGCGCTGGTGTGGGCGATCTTGTACCAACAGGTGGAGAACCTGCTGATCGAGCCGCGGATCAGCGCCAAGGCGGTCGATGTGAACCCGGCCGTGGCGTTCGGATCGGTCCTCCTCGGCGCCTCGCTGTTCGGGGTGGCGGGGGCATTCCTCGCAATCCCGGTCACCGCGATGCTGTTCGCCATGCTGGATACCTACGGCAAGCGCTACGAGTTGGTGGGGGACTTGCGCGAGGACGATGCGCCAAGCGAGCCTTCTCCCGACGCCAGCGAACCGACCTAGGAGCAGCAAGCATGGATCTCGGACCCAGCGACCGGGCACGGGAGTACGTCGAGCGCACCCGGCAATTCCTCGATGATTTCGTCTACCCCGCCGAGCCGGTCTACGCCGAGCAACGTCGTGCGCTGGCGGCCGAGGGACGCACGCACGAACTGCCGGCCGTAGTGGAGGAACTGAAGGCAGCGGCGCGGGAACGCGGCCTGTGGAACCTGTTCCTTCCCGATTCCACCGACCCGGCCCATGGGCTCACCGTCTTGGACTACGCGCACGTGGCCGAGTGGACCGGTCGGTCGGTCGAGATCGCACCGGAGGCCTTCAATTGTTCGGCGCCGGACACCGGCAATATGGAAGTGCTGCACATGTTCGGCACCGTCGAGCAGCAGCAGCGCTGGCTGCAGCCCCTGCTCGATGGGCGCATCCGTTCGGGTTTCGCGATGACCGAGCCGGACGTGGCCTCCTCCGATGCCACGAATATCGCCACTCGCATCGAACGCGACGGCGATTCGTATGTGATCAACGGGCGTAAATGGTGGACAACGGGCGCGATGGATCCGCGCTGCGAAGTGCTGATCGTGATGGGTAAGACGGATCCGGACGCCGAGACCCACCGGCAGCAGTCGATGGTGCTCGTGCCGCTGGACACCCCGGGTGTGATCGTGCACCGCTCGCTGCCGGTCTTCGGCTACCACGATCAACACGGACACGGTGAGATCGAATTCCGCGACGTCCGTGTTCCCGCGGCGAACTTGATCGGCGAGGAGGGAGCCGGATTCGCGATCGCGCAGGCGCGACTCGGACCAGGACGTATCCACCACTGCATGCGGATGATCGGTGTGGCCGAGCGGGCACTGGACATGATGGTCGCGCGCGCCAAGGAACGCGTGGCCTTCGGCAAGCCGCTCGCGGATCAAGGCGTGGTCCGCGAGGCGATCGCGCTTTCGCGCATCGAGATCGAACAGGCGCGACTGCTGACCTTGAAGGCTGCGGCGATGATCGACGAGGTCGGCGCCAAAGGTGCCCGCACCGAGATCGCGGCGATCAAGGTCGTTGCTCCACGCGTTGCCTGCGAGGTCGTCGATCGTGCTATCCAGGTGCACGGCGGTGCCGGTGTCAGCGACGACACTCCCCTCGCCGCGATGTACGCGGGCGCACGATCGCTTCGGTTGGCCGATGGGCCGGACGAGGTTCATTTGCGGGACATCGCACGCATGGAATTGCGCCGCTGATCATGTCCGATCGTCAGTCGGTTCGTGATGAGGATGCTTTCGATGTAGCCGCGGTCGATCGCTGGCTGCGCACGCGGATCACGGATCTACCTGCAGCTGCTCCCGAGGTACAGCAGTTCGACAAGGGGGCCTCGAACCTCACCTACCTGCTCGCCTACGACGATCGGAAGTTGGTGCTTCGTCGACCACCAGCGGGCACCAAGGCCAAGTCAGCGCATGACATGGGCCGTGAAGTGCACGTCTTGACGCATATCCGCAGCCAGTTCCCCGCCGTTCCGGAGGTCTTCGCGTACTGCGAGGACGAGACCGTGATCGGCTCGCCCTTCTACGTGATGGAGTACCTCGATGGGGTCATCCTGCGCCCGGGCAACGCCGATGTCCTCGATGCCGCGACAGCGCGCCTGGTGGGCGATGCATACGTCGATCGTTGGGTGCAGTTGCACCAAGTAGACGTCGATCGGGCGGGACTAGCCGACTGGGGTAAGGGACCGGGATACGTCCGCCGGCAGATCGACGGCTGGTCGGATCGGTACCGACGCGCGCGCACCGACGACGTCCCCGATGGGGAATCTGTGATGGCCTGGCTTTCGGCGCAACAACCCGACGACGTCGGCGCCTGCGTGATCCACGGCGACTGGCGTTTGGACAACATGGTCTTCACCGGGATCGGTGCTGGGGCGATCGAGCCATCACCTGCGATCATCGGCGTCCTCGACTGGGAGATGGCAACGATCGGTGATCCGCTGATGGACGTGGGCGCCGCGCTCGCGTATTGGATCGATAGCGATGATTCCGACATCGATCCGGCCTTCGCGGCGTTGAAGCGTCAGCCCAGTGATCTGCCCGGGATGCCGACCCGTGCCGAAATCGTGGATCGCTACTGCACGCAGATGGGATTCACCGGGGTCGACTGGCGCTTCTACGAGGTGTACGGGTTGTTCCGGCTCGCGGTGATCTTGCAGCAGATCTGGGCGCGGTACCGCTCGGGGCAAACGACCAACCCGGCTTTCGCGCCTTTCGGTCAAGCAGTGAACGTGCTACTGGCCCGGGCAGCCCGGGCCCGAGAGTGACGGTGACGGCGACGCCAACGAAGCTGCGACCAAACCCTGGTCCTCGATCGCCTCGAAACCGCGGCCGAGCGAGATGTCCACTCGCGGACCACCACGGTCGTCTTCCACTAACACTGCATCGGGGAAGAAGAACTGCAACAGCCGAGCGTTATCGACGCCGTTGACCCCGTAGCGGATCTCCCCGACCCCGCGAAGCGAGACACCGAGTGGATCGTTCTCGACCTTGTTGATGCGAAAACCCCGCAGGCTCAACTCCTGGGCGGTGCTTCCGGCCAATCCCGCCCGATTGGTGGAGTTGTAGACGTTCACCACCACATCATCGGGACGCGGAAGCACTTCAGCCGGGGCCACGAGGGTCGTCTCGCACGGTTCGGGCTCCGCCTGTGGCACGCCGTTTCCCTCATCGGATCCGGTGCCGGCGACGGCATCGGCGGCGTCCTCGCCGGAGACGATCGTGGGGCTTTCGTCACCACCGGTCAGCAGCGCCGCGGCGAAGCCCGCGGAGAACAACACCAGGACGCCCACCACGGACAAAATCACGATCAACCACACCGGGCGTTTCGCCGGCGGCCGCCTGACCGGACCCAAAGTGCTCATCGATCGCCAGCCTAAGCCTCGGGCGAGGCGATGCCGTCGCGTTGGGCCGCGAGGAATTCCCGCAGCAGGGCCCCGCCCTCATCACCGCGCACACCGCTGATCACTTCGATCCGGTGGTTCAACCGGCGGTCTCGGACCAGGTCCCAGCGCGACCCGCTTGCGCCGTACTCCTCGTTCCACGCCCCGAAGACCAGCTTGTCGATCCGGGCCAACACCGCAGCACCCGCGCACATCGGGCACGGTTCCACCGTGACCACGAGGGTGCATCCGCTCAATCTCCAATCGCCCACGCGGGCCGCGGCCTCGCGCAGCGCCAGGATCTCGGCATGGGCCGTGGGGTCGTGATCGCGTTCGCGACGGTTGCCTGCGGCGGCGATGACGTCGTCGTTGTCGTCCAAGACCAAAGCGCCGATCGGGATCTCACCCGATTCGCCGGCCGCGATGGCCTGCTGCAGCGCCAGCTCCATGGCGCGCTCGAAATGACTGGTCGATGCGCTCACGTGCTCACGTGCTCACGCGTTCGCGCGGGACCACAGTGCGGCGATGCCGAGCCGTTCGGCGATCGCAGCGAGTTGTTCATCGGGGTAGAGGTCCTCGTTGCCGCACAACAGTTCGATGTCCTCGCCGCTCACCCCGAAGTCCTCGAGCAGGCGGATATCACCGGCGGGTTCGAATTCCTCGACATCGTCCTCGGTTAGTCCGAGCATGTCGATGGCCTCCTCGGCAAGCGACCAGTCCCACGCCGCGGCGCCGTCGCTGAGCATGATCTGCCGACCTTGCGCGACCTCGCGCACGAGCACGAAGAATTCGTCGCTGATCGTCACGGCGCCGAACACCCCGCCCTCACCCGGGAAGCGAGATAGCGCACCGATCAGGGATTCCATCGAGATCGCCGAGCGTCCGGGGACGCTGGAAACCTGCCAGGCGCCTTCCTCGCGCCAGAACACGCGGAAGGACTCGACGTCCGCTGCCGTGACCACCTGGGTGCCCATGGGTAGATCGTGTCATGACGCGACCCGCAGCGTCAGCAGGACGACTACCCTGCCGTCCATGCGCACATTGGTGATCGATCATCCACTCGTCGGACACAAGATGAGCCGGTTGCGCCGCGAGGAGACGTCGTCGGCCACGTTCCGTTTGCTGGCCGAGGAACTGGTCACCTTGCTGGCCTACGAAGCCACCCGGTCCTTGACCGTCCATCCCGAACAGATCACCACGCCGGTCGCTACGACCACCGGTTACGAGCTCGGCGAGCCCAAGCCGCTGGTCGTACCGATCCTGCG
>CAJXNV010000114.1 GCA_913057155.1 uncultured Actinomycetes bacterium
GTGCCGGCTTCGGCGAGCAGCGCGACGGACTCGTTGACCAACGTCATGGCGTAGTTCGCGGCGAAGGCCAATGCCGCGTGGTACCCCGCCCGCGCCGATTCCGGAACCCAGACGGGCTCTCCCCCGATTTCGACCACGAGCGCTTCGGCGACGCTGCGCACCTGTTCGGGTGCGGTCACCGCGAATGCCGCTCCCGCCAATCGTTCGAGATCCAAAGTGGTGCCGGTAAGTGGCAGCGCCGGATGGATCGCGAGCGGAATGGCCCCTGATCGAATCGCCGGCTCGAGGACCGCCAGTCCGAAACGCCCTGCCGGGTGGACGACGAACTGACCGGCGCGCAACGATCCTTCGTCCACCATCTCCTGCACGAGACCTGGGAGTACTTGATCGGGAACCGCGATCAACACCAGATCCGCGTCCTTAGTTGCTTCATGGCGATCGGTGATCGGCGCGTGCGGCACGAGTGCTTCAGCGCGCAGCCGCGAAGTATCCGAACGTGCGGTAACCGCCACGATTCGATGGCCACTGCGATGCCATGCTGCAGCGAGCACGGCACCGACGCGTCCGCAACCGATCACCGCGACTTTCAAGCGCGAAGGCGCGGCACCGCTCACAGCCGATAAGCCTAGGTGACCGGCGATACCGTGCACCCATGACCGATGAGTCGCCCGTATCGGTCGCGACTGCATCCCATGCGACACCGATGGCCGAGGCGATGGCCTGGTCGAATGCCTGGACGCGCAGTCAATTCGGCGAGAGCGGCTTCTACCGAACCCACCACGCCGAGGAGGAATTCACCACCTCGGTGCACGTCGATCGGCAATTGGCGCAGGTTCTCGCCGAGCGCATCGAAGGCGAACGGCACCGATCGAGCGGTCGGGACTTCGCGGTCATCGACGTGGGAGCCGGGGACGGAACCCTCCTGCGGCAACTGCGGGAGTTCCTTGGCTACGACATCACCTACGTAGGTGTGGATGTGCGCGAACCGACGCAGCGGCCGACCTCCGACATCGCTTGGATCCGACGATTCATCGACGAATCCACAACCGACATCACCGGCCGCGATGGCGAATGGACGGGTGTGCTCATCGCGCACGAATTCCTCGACGACATCCCCTGCGATGTAGTGGAACTCGACGAATCACTCACACCGCACGCGGTACTCGTCGATCCCACCACGGGCGCGGAGGAGATCGGTCCGGCGCTCGATGATCCAGCCGCCTCGCGGTTCATCGACGATCCGGCCGGATCGCTGGAATGGCTCGAGCGTTGGTGGCCCGCCACCCGGCCGATGGCTCGACGTGAGATCGGCCTGACCCGCGATCGCGTGTGGCGGCGTCTGCGCGATGTGTTGGCATGCGGTACGGCCATCGCGATCGATTACCACCACAGCCTGCCTGATCGCCGCCGGGGAGTGTGGGACGGCGGAACCTTGCAGGGTTTCCTTCGCGGCCGACCGCGGCGACCGATTCCCGATGGCTCGATGAACATCACTGCCCATGTCGCGCTCGATTCCTGCGCTGGCGGCGCTTCTCGGACCGGCAAACAGCTGGCGCAGTCCTCGGTCCTCACCGGACTCGCCGGCTTTCCCGCCAGCTTCGGCTCCCATGGCTGGCTGATCGATCCGGTGGTGGAACGATGAACGCGTGGCCGACCCCGCAGCGCAGGATCTTCTCGCCACGGTAGGCCTCGCCCGATACCTGCACGACGACTCCGAGGGAACGATCCATCTGGAGTTGGGCACCCACCATCCCGGCGCGCACGGTGGCCTGGAGATGCAGCTGCAAGTGGTCGACGGGGTCGTGGACACCTGCCGCGTGCAACTCGGACTCTTGCACCGCAGCACCGAGAAGCTCTTCGAGGCCAGGGACTATCGACAGATCATGATGCTGGCCAATCGACACGATTGGCTCAGCGCTGTCTCCTCGGAAATCGGGGTGGCGCTCGCCGTCGAGCAAGCAACCGGGATCGTGCCGCCGCAGCGCGCGACGTGGATGCGAATGCTGTTGGCGGAGGCCGGCCGGATCGGTGCGAGTGCCTTATTCCTGGCGGCACTGGGAGTACCCGGCTGCGCGGAGCTACGCGCCCGCTGGGCTAGTTGGCAAGAGGACGCCACCGGTGGTCGCGTGCACCCGATGATCAATCGGATCGGCGGCTTGGAGCACGCACTGCCGGACTCCGCTGTCGCTGAACTCCTGCGCATCGCCGAGACCGTCGATGCATCGCTGGCCTCCTGGGACGCGGACATCGCCGAGCGATCGGAGTTGACCGGATTGGCACCGGTGAGCCCTGCAGTAGCTCGGGACTACGCCTGCTCGGGAGCCGTCGGGCAGGCCAGCGGGCTGGACTGGGACCTGCGCCGCGATGACCCGTACCTGGCCTACGACGCCCTGGAGATCGACTACTCCACGCCCGTCCTCGAAGCCGGTGATGCCGCCGCGCGGTATCGCTCGCTCATCGCCGGAATGCAGGTCAGCACGACCATCATCCGGGCCACGGCCGAGCGACTTTCCGAGGTGGGCGATCAGCCGGTGAACGTGCAGCTTCCCAAGACACTGCGCGCTCCGGAGACCGCCGTACACATCTCGACGCAAAACCCCCTGGGGATCGCCGGCTGGCTGCTAGTCAGCGACGGGGACGTCATGCCATTGCGACTCAAGGCCCGCACGCCGAGCTTCGCGCACTTGCAGGCGATGCAGTTCGCGCTTGCTGGAACACCGGTCGAGTTGCTCGGCGCAGCGGTGGCGTCGTTCTTCTTCGTGGTGGGCGACGCCGATCGTTGAGTGCGCTTACTTCTTCTCGTGCTCGCGGATATAGGTGGCGAAACGGGCACGCAGCATGGCCTCGGTGTTCGGATCGAAGTTGGCCGACCCGAACATCTCCTTCACCGCTCGAACCGTCTCGATGAACGTCCCACCTATCGCGCCGAGGTCGCCCTGCTCGCCCTCGATCGCCACCATGCCCGGCATGTGGCCGAACAGGTCGGTGAAGAATCCGATATCCACCCGGTGCTCGGCGATGTGGAAGGCGCGGTGCCGCAGTTCGTCGAACGGCAGATCCTCGAGGGCTGTCTCACTCATGGAACCCGACCTTAGGTCACTCGTCGTCGTCCGGGGCATCCGGCAGCAAACATGCCCGCTCGATCCAGAGCGCGGCGGCGCAGGTGGCTGCCGCCCCGGTGGCAGCCAGCACACCGGACCAGACGGCCTGCTGTGAAGCAGGCGTGGACATGCCTTCGGCAACGGTGGCGATCACCGCCCCGAGGTAGATGCCGGCCACGAGCGCGCCCATCCGGGAGGCGGCCAGGGTGAGGACCGCGATCCGCGCGGCCACCAACGCGGGCATCGGCTCGGCCTGCGGCATCTCCTCGTTCCTTGCCCGCACCCGCGGCCGCACGAACCAGCCCCAGGCGAACAAGGCGATCGCCAGCAACCACAGCGCCGAGCCGGCCAGGACGGGCAGCGGCAGTGATCGTCCGGTCCAGCCGGAAACGATGGTCGCCAGCGCCCAGCCCAGTGCTGCTCCGATCACCACGAGGACTACGAGCAGGCGAATGGATGTCGGCTTCATGTGCCTTCCTCGACGAGCACCTCGATGTCCTGGTCATCGAAACCGGCCTCGATCACCGCAGCGATCGGTCCGACCCCGGGTAGGGACGCCTCCGGTTCGATCTCGCGCCAGGGAATCAGCACGAAGGCCCGTTCGTGGGCTCGCGGGTGGGGCAAGGTCAACACCGGGTCCTCGCTCACTACGTAGTCCGAAGCGTCCCCTACTGCGACGATGTCCAAATCCAAGGTTCGCGGACCCCAGCGGACATCCCGAACCCGCCCCGCCCGCTGTTCGATCCCCTGCATGACCTCGAGCGCGGCAGCCGGTGCCATCTCGGACTCCAGGACCAGCACCGCATTCACGAAGTCCGGCTGTTCGGGTCCACCTACCGGGGAGGTTCGATACAACGAGGAACGACGCGCATCGATCGCTTCGAGCCCTTCCTCGACATCGTGCATCGCGCGACGCACGCTGGCCGGTGCATCGCCGAGATTCGACCCGACCCCGATCACGTAGTGCATGGGTTAGGCGCGCTCCCGGCGTATCCGAACGATCACATCGTCGAACGGCACGGGGATGGGTGCCGATGGCTTGTGCACCGCAACCTCGACGGACACCAGTCCATCGAACGCCAGTACCGCATCCGCGATCCGTTCGGCCAGGGTCTCGATGAGATCGAAGGCCTCCCCGACGATCAACGCGTGCACCCGCTGGGCGACCTCGCCGTAGTCGACGGTCAACGCAAGGTCATCGGTCCGCGCGGCGTCGCGAGTGTCCACCCCGAGCGCCACATCCACCGAGAACTCCTGGCCTTCACGCCTTTCCTCGGCTAGGACTCCGTGATGGCCCCACCCACTGATGCCCAGGATCTCGATCCGATCGCTCATGCGCCTTCCCCTGATCGCATCGCCAGGCTCACCTTCACGGCATCCACGGTGCCTTGCACGTCATGCACACGCACCCCCCACACCCCGCGCTCGGCGAACAGCGCACTGAGTACCGAGGTGGCGACATCGCGCCCGTCGGTATCCCGCGGGGAACCGTCCGCACCGGCCAGCAGCGCACCGAGGAAACGCTTACGCGACGGACCGAGCAGCAACGGGTAGCCCAATGCCATCAGCGAGTCGAGGTGGTGCAACAGCGTCCAGTTGTGCTCGGCTTCCTTCGCGAAGCCGAGACCGGGATCCACGATCAACGACGATTCATCGATCCCGGCGGCCAACGCCAGGTCCACCTGCTCACGGATTTCCTCGCACACCTGCCGCACAGGATCGTCGTAGACCGCAAGCTCGTTCATCGAGGCCGAATGCCCCCGCCAGTGCATCAGCACGTAGGGCACGTCGTAGGAGGCGACGCACTGATGCATACCTTCATCGGCGCGACCACCGCTGACATCGTTGACGATCTGCGCACCCGCATCCAGCGCCGCCGAAGCGACCTGCGATCGCATCGTGTCGATACTGACCGCCACCCCATCGGCCGCGAGCGCGCGGACCACCGGGAGCACCCGCTCGCACTCCTCCTGCGCATCCACCCGCTGTGCGCCCGGCCGGGTGGACTCACCACCGATATCGATCACGTCCGCACCCTGTCCGACCATGCGGTGGGCCTGCTCGAG
>CAJXNV010000115.1 GCA_913057155.1 uncultured Actinomycetes bacterium
CGATCGAGGATTTCCTTGATACGCGCATGGGCGAGATCGCGGGCGACGATCAGTGAGCCGGTGAGCGAGACCCGCGTCTTGACCGGCAACTTGGAAAGCTCCGCACGGATCTCCTCCATCGGTCGATCGAGATCGATGCGTACGACGTCGTCATCGAGGTGCTCGTCGGTGATCTCCGGAAGGTACTTCGCCGGGTCGTGCTCGAGTTGCTCGAGGAAGGCGCCCTCGGCGGTGATCTTCCCGATCGCCTGCCGATCCGCCGAACAGGAGACGGCGATGCCCACCGGGCAGGACGCCCCGTGTCGCGGCAAGCGGATGACGCGGACGTCGTGGCAGAAGTACTTGCCGCCGAATTGCGCACCGATGCCGAAGGCCTGCGTCATGCGCAGCACCTCGGCCTCCATCTCCAGATCCCGGTACCCGTGGCCGGCTTCGCTGCCATGGATCGGTAGATCGTCGAGGTAGTGGGCGCTGGCGAGCTTGGCGGTCTTGAGCGTGTACTCGGCACTCGTGCCACCCACGACGATCGCCAAGTGATAGGGCGGACAGGCTGCCGTGCCGATCATCCGTAGTTTCTCGTCGAGGAAGCGCGCGAAGGAGTCCGGGTTCAGCAACGCCGCCGTTTCCTGGAATAAGAAGCTCTTGTTGGCGCTGCCACCGCCCTTGGCCATGAATAGGAACTCGTACTCGTTCTCATGACCGGGATGGGTGTCGGCGTAGATCTCCACCTGGGCAGGCAGGTTGCTACCGGTGTTTCGTTCTTGCCACATGCTCAGCGGGGACAACTGCGAGTAGCGCAGGTTGAGTTGCTCGTAGGCATCGAAGACGCCGCGTGAGATGTGCTCCTCGTCCTGCCCGACCGTCCACACGCCCTGGCCGCGCTTTCCCATCACGATCGCCGTTCCGGTGTCCTGGCACATCGGCAGTACACCGCCGGCGGAGATGTTCGCGTTCTTCAGCAGGTCCAAGGCGACGAAGCGATCGTTGGGGCTGGCCTCCGGGTCCTCGAGGATGGCCGCGAGTTGAGCCAAGTGGGCCGGCCGCAGGAGGTGCGAGATATCGCGCATCGCCTCGAAGGTAAGCAGGCGAAGCACCTCGGGCTGGACCTGCAGGAATCGCCGGCCGGCGGCTTCGATCGTCTCGATGCCCTCGGAGGTGACCAGGCGGTAGGGCGTGGTGTCGCCGCCGGCGGCCTCGCGGGGTAGTAGGTCGGTGAATGCGAAATCGGTCACGGCACCAGCGTAGGACGGCAGGTGCGTGATGTGGTCGGTCAGTCTCCGGTGCCCCGGAAGTCCACGCTGGCGTACCGGGAGAGCTTGGCCAGCCGGTGCTCGCTGCGCACCTCACGGATCGTGCCGCTCTTGCTGCGCATCACGATGGAGTGGGTGGTTGGACCCTCGGGGGAGTAGCGCACACCCTCGATGATCTCGCCGTCGGTGATTCCGGTGGCGCAGAAGAAGATGTTGTCTCCCGACACGAGATCGGAAGTGGTCAGCACCCGATCGAGATCATGGCCCGAATCCAGGGCCGCGCGCCGCTCCGCCTCATCGCGGGGCCACAGCCGCGCTTGGATGCTGCCTCCCAGACAGGTCATAGCGCAGGCCGCGATGATCCCCTCGGGTGTGCCACCGATGCCGGCGAGCATGTCCACGCCCGTGCCGTACCGAGCGGCCATCACAGCGCCGGCGACATCTCCATCGACGATGAACTTGATACGGGCACCGGCTCGGCGCACCTCGTCGACGAGATCATCGTGCCGCGGGCGGTCCAGGATGCACACGGTCAGATCGGCCACTTGCTCGCCTTTGGCCTTCGCGACCTGCTGCAGGTTCCACGCGATCGGCGCGGTGATGTCGATCGCATCCACGCTGTCCGGGCCGACCACCAACTTGTCCATGTAGAACACGGCACTGGGATCGAACATCGCGCCGCGTTCGGCGACGGCGATCACCGCGATGGCGTTGGTCATGCCCTTCGCGGTCAAGGTGGTGCCATCGATGGGATCGACGGCTACATCCACTTCGGCGCCGGTGCCATCGCCCACTCGTTCGCCGTTGAAGAGCATGGGGGCGTCGTCCTTCTCGCCCTCGCCGATCACCACGACCCCGTCCATCGCCACGCTGCCGATCAGTTGGCGCATCGCATTCACCGCAGCGCCATCGGCTCCGTTCTTGTCCCCACGCCCGACCCAGCGGGCGGCGGCCATCGCGGCCGCCTCGGTGACCCGAACCAGCTCCAGGGCCAGGTTGCGATCCGGCGCCTCGGGTACCGAAGTCGAAGCAGCATCGCTCATCGGCCCAGCGTAGCCACGCCACAAGCCGATAACAGCGCCGATCGCGAGATGAACGCCGATGGCGCATGATGTTCCGGTGAGCACCCCCGAACCGACCGGCCGGCCGATGCGCGGCCTGCGGCAGAACGTCGGCGACATGCTGCGCTCGATGATCGTGGTGCTCGCCGTGGTCGGTGCGATCCTGCTCATCACTTGGCGTCCGCAGCCGGATCCGATTCGTGAGGTTCCCGTCGAACCGGTCGCTTTGGTGGCAACGGCGCAAGCCGAGTTCCCCGTCTTCGTCGTCGATTCCCCACACGGTGGCACCGTGACGAGCGTGCGCTGGGAATCGACCCCGGAATCCGATGGCGAATTGGTGTGGCACGTGGGCTACGTGACCCCCGAGGAGCAGTACCTGCAGTTGAGCCAGTCCCTCGCGGACTCACCGGGCTATCTCGCCGAGCAGACCTCCGATGGCCGGGTCCTGCAGGACTACGCCGATCTACCCGCTGCGGTCCAGGGGCTCACCGGTGAAGGTTGGGTGCCCTGGGAGCAAGCCGACCGGCGTTCGCTCGTCCGCGAGAACGACGGCTCCACGACGATCCTCACCGGCACCGCTTCCTGGTCCGACCTCGCCGACGCGGCCTCCCACCTAGTCCTGCCGTAGCGATTCCGCTTGGGCGAGCTTCTCCCGCGCCTGGTCCAACCACTGCACGCACACCGCGGCCGCCTTCTCGCCCTGTTCCCACAGTTTCAAGGACTCCTCCAAGGACAGTCCACCGGCTTCGAGCGATGCGACGATCTCCGCGAGTTCCTCTCGGGCCTGCTCGAAGGATTGGCTGCTGCTCATGTGCTCTCCTGGGATAGGGCGGTTACTTCGGCGGTCAGCGATCCACGCTGCACGCGGACCTGGAGTTCCTCGCCGGGTTCGAGTTCCCCGGCATCGCGCACGACGCTCCCATCGGCGCGTTGCACGACCGCGTAGCCGCGTTCCAAGGTGGCTAGTGGTGATAGTCCCCGGGCGCGCGCCAGTAGGTGGTCGACGTCCGCGGAGAGTGTCTCCAAACGGGTGCGTAGCGCCCGGTCGATTCGCCGGCGGGCGTCGTCGACCCAGGTCGTCTCGGTATCCAGCCGGCGCAGCACCGCGGAGCGTCCGCGCGTGAGTAAGCCGGCGACTAGGGCGTCCTGCTCGCTGAAGGAGGGGACGATGCGTTTGCCGGCGTCGGTCGGCGTGGAAGCGCGGTAGTCGGCGACATGATCGAGGATCGGGTTGTCCTGCTCGTGCCCGATAGCGCTCACCACGGGCGTGGCGGCCGCGGAAACGGCCCGAACGAGGGCCTCGTTGCTGAACGGCAGCAGATCCTCCACGCTGCCGCCACCTCGCGTGATCACGATGACGTCGACATCCTCGATCGCATCGAGCTCGGCAAGGGCGGCGGTCACCTCGGATACGGCATTCACGCCCTGAACGGCCACCTCCCGGATCTCGAAATCGGCAGCCGGCCAGCGATCCCGGGCGTTGACGATGACGTCGTGCTCGGCATCGCTGCCGCGTCCGCAGACCAGCCCGATGCGCCGAGGCAGGAACGGCAGCGGTTGCTTCCGCTCGGGGGCGAACAGGCCCTCGGCGGCCAGGGTCGCCTGCAACTGCGCCAATCTCGCGAGTAACTCACCGATACCGACGGCGCGGATAGTGCGGGCGCGAAGCTGGAGCGAGCCGCGACCGGACCAGAACTCCGGTTTCGCCCACACGACGAGCCGCTGGCCGATCTCCAGCGGTGGATCCATTCGTCCTACCAACTCGGCGTCGGCGACCACGCTCAAAGAGACGTTCGCCTCGAGATCGCGCAGGACGAGGAATTGCATGCGGGCGTTGGGTCGCGGCCGGAAATCCGCGACTTGGCCCTCGACCCAGATGGCGCCGAGTCGGCCGATCCAGTCCCCGAGCTTCTGGGAGACCGTGCGGACCGGGACGGGTGAGTCCGGTCCGGTGTCCAAGGCCACCGCGCCAGCGTAGGTGCGCCCTTGCCGATCGGAAAGCGGTGCCTACGATGGAGGTGTGAGTAACGAGGCATCCACCGAACGCAAGGTCCTCCTCGCCGCCCCCCGCGGCTACTGCGCGGGGGTGGATCGGGCCGTCGTGACCGTCGAGAAGGCACTCGACCTCTACGGCGCACCGGTCTACGTGCGCAAGCAGATCGTGCACAACAAGCACGTCGTCGAGACCCTGGAATCGCGCGGCGCCATCTTCGTCGACGAGGTGGAAGAGGTCCCCGAGGGCGCCACCGTGGTGTTCTCCGCCCACGGAGTCGCCCCGGAAGTCCACCATCAAGCCGCCGACCGCGGGTTGAAGACCATCGATGCGACCTGCCCGTTGGTCACCAAGGTGCATTCGGAGGCCAAGCGCTTCGCATCCGAGGGCTACGACATCATCCTCATCGGCCACGACGGCCACGAAGAGGTGGTCGGCACCATGGGCGAGGCACCCGACTCCATGACCCTGGTCGAGGATCTCGATGCTGCACGCTCCATCGAGGTCGAGGACCCGGACAAGCTCGTGTGGCTGTCGCAGACCACCTTGTCGGTCGACGAGACCTTGGAAACCGTGGATGTGCTCAAGGAACGCTTCCCGAACTTGATGAGCCCGCCGAGCGATGACATCTGCTACGCCACGCAGAACCGGCAGGTCGCGATCAAGGAGGTCGCCGCGGGCAGCGACGTCGTGATCGTCGTCGGTTCGGGCAACTCCTCCAACTCGGTCCGCCTGGTCGAAGTCGCGCTGGAAGCCGGCGCAAGCAGCGCCTACCGCATCGATGCCGCATCCGAGATCGACCCGTTGTGGTTGGAGAACGCCACGACGGTAGGCGTGACCAG
>CAJXNV010000116.1 GCA_913057155.1 uncultured Actinomycetes bacterium
CTCGACCCGGCGATCTTCGGGACATTCCAGCAACAGAGCTAGCCAATGGCCACTACCTCCTCGGTCGTCGAGTCCAAGCAGCGTCAGCCGTCGCTCGTCGCCCCTTTGTTGGCCGGGGTGCCGGTACTGCTGCTGGTGCTGTGGGGTCTAGGTGCGCTGAGCGAGCAGGACATCCCCGGTCTTCCGGTCGTTCCGCTCGCCACCTTGTGGTCGCTTCCGTTGGATCTGTGGGTGCGCGATATCGCCACTGCCTTGACGGTGGGTTTCGCGTTGGTCGGTGGGGTGCTGGCGCCGCGGCCCGATCCACGCTCCGGCCGCAACGCATCACTCGCAGCGCTGGTATGGCTAGCGGCCCTGCTCGTGCAGTCGGTCTTCACCGTCTCCGAGGTGCTCGCCCTCCCTGTTTCCGATTCGCTCAACCCGACCATCATCTGGTCGCTGCTAACCCAGACCACGCTCGGACGCGTCATCGTCATCCAGTTCCTGATCGTGGCATTCATCGCGATCCTGGCGTGGGTGGTGCTAGGCCGCGTGACGGGCATCATCATCGCCGCAGCCGCAATGGTGGCCACCTTCCTACCCGGCTTCACCGGTCATTCGGGAATCGAGGAAGGCCACTCCTCAGCCACTATCAGTTTGGGTCTGCATGTCATCGCCGCGTCGGTGTGGGTCGGTGGACTCGTGGCGACGGTGGACTACGTGCGCCGATCTGCTCCGCAGGCCAGCCAGGTGCTGCAGCGTTTCAGTGTGGTCGCACTCATCTGCGTGATCGTGTTGGTGCAATCGGGATTGATCAATGCCTCACTCCGTCTCGATGGGGTGTCCTCGCTGATCACCAGTACCTACGGTGCGGTCATCTTGGCGAAGATCTCGATCGTGATCGTGCTGATCGGTTTCGGTTGGCGTCAGCGTCAAGATCTGTCTCGTCGCTACGACGAGGACGGCAGCAACAAGCGACTCCTCGTGCAGTTGAGCGCGTGGGAGCTGGCCTGGATGGGTGCGGCCTTCGGATTGTCCGTTGCGCTAGCACGGACAGCACCTCCCGGTGTGCCGATCGCCTCGGATCCGGCCACCTTCGCGGCCATCGGCTTGCTCACGCTGGCGATACCGCTTGCCGTGCGCAGCGTGGTGCCGGCCCATCGGTGGCCGAGCACTCCGCGGGTGCTCCGCGAGTACCCGGAGGCGGTAGCCGTCCTGGTAGTAGTCGGGATGGTCGTGGCATCCACCGTCGCTCGCGCGGGAACCGGGAACCAGCAACTCGTCTCGCTCTTCCTCGCTGCCATGCTGGTCGCGCTGGGCCTTGCCTTCTGGACCGTCATGGGTGATCGCCGTGCGATTCCCGCCCTCGTCATCGTCGCCGCAGGCGTGCCACTCGTCGCATGGTGGAATGAACGTGGACTCACGGGGGGACTAGGGATCACCACGGCACTGGTCACAGCACTGCTGTGGGGTGTTCTCGCAGTGGGGGCTAGGCCGGTTACGAGTGGTAGCGAAGATGAGGCGGCCGAGGAGGTGATCCAGGCATGAGCGAGCAGGTCGAATCGACAGAGCAGGATGCCTCGAGGCAACGCTGGAAGGACATCCTCACGCTGCATTTGCCGTTGGTCATCGTCGTCTCGCTCAGCATCTACGCCACGATCAACCAATACCAGCGCTGGACCCAGGGGGTCGATCGGTCGTTCGTCTACATGATCGAGTGGCCGATCATCGGTATCTTCGCGATCTTCGTGTGGAACCGGTACCGCAAGCACGGCAACTTCAGCAATTGGATCGGCCGCTACTACCGCGAGAGAACCGCTCGAATCGAAGCCGAGGCCGAAGCGAAGGAACTTGCCGAGCGGGAGAAACTCGAAGAAGACCCCGAGACCCAGGCCTGGTTGGCCTACAAGCGGGAACTCCAGCGAGAGGATCCCCCCGGAGGGCCTCCGCAGAAGCCCTGACCCGGGGTATCCGATCGGCTATTGGCGCGGCCGGTGCGGCTGGATCGCGTCTGCGGGGATGTGCCCGAAGCGACCAGCCTGGAAGTCCTCGAAAGCCTCGATGACCTCGGACTTGGTGCTCATCACGAACGGCCCGTACTGGAAGGTCGGTTGCCGAAGCGGAAGGCCGCCGATGATGAACATCTCCAAGTTGGGTGAGCGGGACTCCTGCTGGTCGGATGCCTTCACGCGCAGCGAATCGCCGTTGACCAACACGGCCATCTGACCGGTCTGGACGGGCCGCTGTTCAGCGCCCACTGCACCGAAGCCAGCCAGGGTGTAGGCGAGTGCGTTGAAGTCGCTGCGCCACGGGATGTCGATCTGTGCGCCGGGAGCGAGCGTGAGGTGCGCGATAGCCAGGGGCGTATGCGAAATGCCCGGCCCCGCGTGGCCGTCGATCTCCCCGGCCAGCACGCGCAGCACTGCACCGCCGTCGGCACTGGTGATCATGGTGAGCGCATCGCCCTGCAGATCCTGATACTGCGGATCGATGCGCTTCTTCTCGGTAGGCAGGTTGATCCACAGTTGCAGGCCGTGGAACAAGCCTCCGGATTCGACGAGGTGCTCCGGCGGGGTCTCGATGTGCAAGATGCCATCGCCGGCGGTCATGTACTGCGTGCCGCCTTCGAGGATGGTGCCACCGCCACCGTGGTTGTCCTGGTGCAGGAACTGTCCGTCGATGAGGTAGGTGAAGGTCTCGAAACCACGGTGCGGGTGCCAGGGCGTGCCCTTCGGCTCGCCCGGCGCGTACTCCACCTCGCCCATCTGATCCATATGGATGAACGGATCGAGGTCGAAGGCGTCGACCCCGGCGAACGCGCGGCGGACGGGGAAACCCTCACCCTCGTATCCCTGGGGCGCGCTGGTGACCGTCTTCACCGTGCGCAGGGTGGCTTGGGGTGCCACGCTCACGCGGGGCAGGGTCATCGTGTCGGCGGTTACGGCGGGCATGAGGCCTCCTCGTTCGGGTAGTAGTAGTTTAGCCTTCAACTATCTTGCGCGCAAGAGGCGAGGGGAGCGACGGATGGGTACGACGACGGAATCGGTCTGGGACTATCCCCGGCCGCCAGCCCTGGATCCGGTGACCGAGGACATCGAGGTCACCTTCGGCGGTGAGGTCATCGCGCGTACCGATCGCGCCTTCCGGGTGCTGGAGACCAGCCATCCGCCCACCTACTACCTACCGATGGGTTCCTTCACCGAAGGCAGCCTGGTCCCGTGCAGTGGCTCGAGCCTGTGCGAGTGGAAAGGCCGCGCGCAGTACTTCGACATCGTGGCGCCTAACGGGGCGATCGCTCCTCGCGCGGCATGGTGCTACCCGGATCCGACCCCGACCTTCGCCGAACTGCGCGATCACGTTGCGCTGTACCCGGCACTCATGGATCGAATCACCGTGGACGGCGAGGAGGTCCTTGCCCAGCCGGGTGACTTCTACGGCGGGTGGATCACCAGCAAGGTCACCGGTCCGTTCAAGGGTGGTCCGGGAACCTTCGGCTGGTGAGAGGCCCCCGGCCCCGCTAGCGTCGAAGCATGAAACCCGTGCCTTCTTCGGTCGTTCCCGCACTCGGCATCACCCGGTTGGTTATCGGAGCCGGGATGATCGTCAACCCGGCAGGACTGGGCAAGGCCCTGGGCATGGCGGAGGACGAAGCCAAGCGAGCCGGCTGGATCGCCCGCCTGGCCGGCGCGCGGGAGATCGCCATCGGATTGGGCACCCTCGATGCCTGGCGAGCGGGACGACCGGTCGACGGCTGGGTGGCCGCCCAGGGCATCAGCGATGCCTCCGACGCCATCGCCTTCGCGGTTGTTGCCATCGAGGGCAAGGTCTCGCCCGCCCGTGGCTGGGGAATGAGCGCCTTCGCGCTCTCCGGTGCGGTCAGCGAAGCCCTGACCGCGGCGGCCCTGCGCCGGGAATCTCGCTAGAGGCCTCGGCGCTCCACCGTTACAGTGCAGGGGTGAGCCTGCGCCTGCCTTCCCCGCGTATCGCGCTGGTCCTCACCACCCTGGTGGCCACCTGGATAGCGGTACTGCTCGCGGCACCCGGTGCCCGGGCCGATGCCACCTTCGAAGGCGCGGTCCCCGGCGATGGCGAGACCGTGCCCGCGCCCGTCACCGAGATCGAGTTGAGCTTCTCCGACCCCATCGGTTTGAACGAAACCGAGACCAGGCTCCTCGACGACGAAGGCACCGAACTCATCTACGAGGCACTCGAAGTCGACGACGGCAGCGTGTGGCTCCTCGAGCCCGCCCTGTCGTTGGACGAGGGCGTCTATGGCGTGATCTGGCAGGCCGAAGCCGCCGACGGTCACACGATCCGCGGGGTGGTGCGCTTCGGGGTAGGCGATGTCGTGCTGGAAACCGAGGCTGCAGATGGCGGCCAGGCCGAGCAGGGCGCGGGAACACTCGACGATCAACTCGCTGCAGCCGAAGCCGAGGGCAGCGGCGGAGGGGGCCTGGTCGCCTCGATCGCCGCTGCGATCACGAATCTCGGGCTGATCATCGGATGGGGTGCGGCGATATTCGTCGCGTTCATCGCCAGCCCCCGGATGACCTGGGTCGGGCGATACATGTTGCAGTTGATGCGCATCGCCGGTGGGATCGCCGCGGCGGGGGCCTTGATCGATCTCATCAATCAGTTCGCCGGCGGAGGCAGTTGGAACCTGATCATGGCCGCGGTCTTGCGGTTGGCCGCCGGTCTGGGCTTGGCGGTCGTCCCGGACATGATGAACGGATCACCGTTCATCTGGGTGCTCAGTGGCGCGATCATCGTCTCCTACGCTTTCGACGGCCACACGATCACGACCAGCCCGACCTGGCTGATGATGCTCGCCGGTGCAACCCATGTCACGTTCGCGGCGATCTGGGCCGGGGGGATCCTGGCGCTGGCGATCGCCTTGGCCTACGTACTGCGCAGACGCCAGGAACGCGATGTCATCGTGCAAGACGGCAGCGAGTTGGTGTTGAACTTCTCCCGCTACGCCACCTACTCCGTCTTCGCGGTAGCGATCACCGGAGTGCTGACGGCCTTCTTCATCATGCCGACGCTCAGCGCACTGTTCACCACGGCGTGGGGATGGATCCTGCTGGTAAAGATCGCGATGGTGGCGGGCCTTGTTGCCTA
>CAJXNV010000117.1 GCA_913057155.1 uncultured Actinomycetes bacterium
TTCAAGTACGCGATGTGGTTCCAGCCCTACCTTCCCGGCGAACTGGTGCTGGACTGCTTCGCGCTCGCCGTGCAGGCACGCGAGATCGACATGCGAGCCTCCCCTTACGACCTCGCGGATCTCGGGTATTCGCCCATCACCTTGGAAACACCCGATGGAAGGCGCGAATATGCGATCGCGCAGCGGGACTTGGCCGAACAAGCGCAAGCTCTTCGCGGCCGCCTGATCTCGGCTCTCAACGCCCTGAAGCAAGCGGCAAGATCGGATCACGTAAGCGTTCGGTAAATCTGGGGCTCGTAAGCCGTAAAGGCCGCGGTGATCGTGTTCTCCTTGATCTATGTCTACGAAAACACGCACCTCTATCGCCCTCGCAGCCGTCGTCGGCCTCGCCGCAGGCGCTGGCATCACAGCGTTGGCAACATCCGAGTCGGACTCGACCGAGACGGTCACCGTCGCATTAGCCGCAGACCGCGAGAATCAGCAGGACGCGAACCCATCACGCGGTGGTGGGCACTCGGGTATGGCAGCGATGGTCGACAGCGAGTTCGACTACCTGGTCGACATGATCCCGCACCACCAGGAGGCGATCGACAACGCGCAACTGCTCGTCGACTACAGCGACCGCCCCGAGATGCGCGACTTCGGTCAGGCGATCATCGACACACAATCCGCTGAGATCGTGCGCATGGAAGCGTGGCTCGACGAGTGGTACCCGCAAGCAGACACAACATCCGATTACGAGCCGATGATGGGCGATCTGACTTCGCTGCGGGGCGATGAACTAGACCGCGAGTTCTTGGAGACCATGATCCCCCATCACATGATGGCGGTCATGATGTCGCAACAACTGGTGCGTGGTTCATTGGCCGAGCATGCGGAACTCGTGCCCTTCGCAGAGAACATCCGAGACGTGCAGCGATCGGAGATCCACCAGATGCGCGGTTGGCTCTCCGACTGGTTCGACATCGAGTCCGCGCACGGTTCGATGGGATCCGGCGGTGGCATGGGCCCGGGCCACGGCATGGGTCCAGGCAACGGCATGGGCCGGGGTCACGGCATGGACCGCGACCCCGGTGCCGAATCGTCTATGCGCGGCCCTTCAGCATGAAGTTCCAATACAGGTTCGGTAGCCCGACCTTCTTGAGCATGTTGTAGTCGGTGAACTCCTTCTTCTGATCGACCACCGGCAAGCTCGGCTTCAAGTTGAAGTCGTAGTCGAATTCACACAGCAGCATCTTCTTGCGGGACGTGGTGATCGGGCAGGACGCGTATCCGTCGTAGCTGCCGGCACCCACGCCACCCTTCAAGGACGCCACCAGGTTCTCCACCAGAACCGGTGCTTGCTTGCGGATCGCTGCTCCGGTCTTGGAGTTGGGTGTGGTGGTGCAGTCACCGAGGGCGAACACATCCGGATACACGTTGTGCTGCAACGTGTGCTTGTTCACGCCCACGTAGCCGAAGGGGGATTCCGGGTCGGCGAGCGGTGAATTCTTCAACCAGTCCGGCGCGCTTTGCGGCGGCGTCATGTGGGCGAAGGAGTACTCGATCGTCTCGGTTTCACCGGTCTCGTTGTTCTTGATGGTCACCGTGTTTTTCTCCGGATCCATCTCCGTGATGACCGAGTTCAAGCGCACATCGATGCCGTAGCCAGCAGCGACCTGGGCGAGCACGTCGGACCAGACCTTGATGCCGAACATGCCCGGGGTGGGCAGCACCATGATCGGGTTGATGTTCCCGAGCACTCCTTGCTCACGCCAGTAATCGCACGCGAGGTAGGCGATCTTCTGCGGTGCACCCGCGCACTTGATCGGGTTCGGGGGCATATGGAAGATCGCGTTTCCGCTGGTGGTCTTCTCGACGTTCTGCCAGGTGATGGGGGCGAGGTCGTAGCGGTAGTTGCTGGACACCCCGTCCTTGCCGATGGACTCGGATAGGCCGGGGATGCCGTCCCAGTCGAGCTGGATACCTGCGGCTACGACGAGTCGGTCGTAGCCGATCGTCTTCCCGCTCGCGGTGGTGACGGTGTGCGCATCCGGGTCGATCGCGGTGGCGGCGTCCTTGATCCAGGTGACGCCCGCGGGGATCACCGATGCCATCGGGCGGGCGCTGTCCGGGGCCTTGGCGCGGCCGCCGCCTACGAGCGTCCACAGCGGTTGGTAGTAGTGGGCATCGCTGGGCTCGATGAGCGCGACGTCCGCGATGTGCTCCTTCTTCAGCCGGGCGGCGACACTGATCCCGCCCGATCCGCCGCCGATGATGACGACTTGGTGGTGTTGATCGGCCATCTGCACTCCTCGATTCACGCGGCCTGGTCCTTCGTTCTGAGCACAACTCTGGCACGCCTCTGGACAAATGTCCGGACATTCGTACAATTGGTCCGTGACCTCGATGGAAACCACCCCCCGAGTTGGGAGCGAGTCCCTAGCGGGACCGGTACTACCGGACCGCTCGAGCCCGCTTCCGCTGTGGGCGCAGGTCAGCGCCGACATCCGACGCCGGGTGGCCGAGGGCGCGTTCGAGGAGGGCTTTCCCGGGGAGATAGCCCTCACCGAGCAGTACGAGGTTTCCCGGCACACCGTCCGCGAGGCCCTACGGGTGCTGCGCGATGAAGGCCTGCTGCGCAGCGAGCGCGGTCGCGGAACCACCATCGAGGACGGCTCCTACTCCCAGAACCTGGGCACGCTCTACTCGCTGTTTCGCACCATCGAGGACCAGGGCGTGCATCAGCGCAGCGAAGTGCGCAGGCTGGCGACCACGATCAATCCATCGGTGGCGGCCAACCTGCAGATCGGCGCCGGTGAGGATCTCGTCGTCCTCGAACGGGTTCGCTACGCCGGACAGGAACCGCTCGCTGTCGACACCGCCTGGCTGCCCAAATCGATCGCGGCGCCTTTATTGGACGTCGACTTCACATCCGGTGGTTTGTACGACGCCCTCGCCAACAACTGCAACATCCGCCCGGACGCCGGCCACGAACAGGTAGCCGCGCAGACCGCTCCCTCGCATATCGCAGAGCTTCTGCAATTGCCCGGTCATGTTGCAGTTCTGTATATCGAACGCACCGCCATGGCCAAGGACGTTCCGGTGGAATGGCGAGAGACCTATATCCGTGGCGATCGATTCTCCTTCGAAGCCGAATGGCGTCCAGGGAGTTCGTCCATCACTCCGATCAACGAATCCCGCTAACGCTCCACTCGATCCCCCACCGCACCAGGAGAAGACATGGTCATCCTCGCCGCAGCCCTCGCACTGTTCATCGGTGCTGCCGTCGGACTCCTCGGTGGCGGGGGTTCCATCCTCACTACGCCGCTGCTGGTCTACGTGGTCGACTGGCCCGCCAAGCAAGCCATCACCGCGAGCCTGCTCGTCGTAGCCATCACCTCCCTATTCGGACTCATCGCGCACGCCCGCGCCGGACGCGTACGTTGGAAGACCGGATTGATCTTCGGTGTCGCCGGCATGGTCGGCGCCTTCATCGGTGGTCAAGTCGGTGCGCTGCTTCCAGGCGCACTGTTGCTGGCGGCCTTCTCGGTGATGATGGGCGTCACGGCGGTCGCGATGATCCGCGGACGCAAGCAGGTGAAAGGGCACGGACCCCATAAGGGCCTGCCGCTGTTTCGCATCATCCTCGATGGCCTGATCGTCGGTCTGGTCACCGGACTCGTCGGCGCCGGTGGTGGCTTCCTCGTGGTTCCGGCCCTCGCGCTGCTCGGTGGCCTACCGATGCCCAATGCCGTCGCCACCAGCCTGCTCGTCGTTGCGATGAAATCCTTCGCCGGGTTCTTCGGCTACGCCCTCAGCTTCGGCGGCGACTCCCTGGTGTCCATCAACACCGCCACCACCACGATCGATGGCGGCACCACCATCTGGCCGATTACCGCCTTGGTCACCGCGATGGCGATCATCGGCGCGCTCGTCGGCTCCCGCGTGGTCGGCAAGATCCACCCGGACAAACTGCGCAAGGCCTTCGGTTGGTTCGTCCTCGTCATGGCCGTGTTCATCCTCAGCCAGCAGATCGGCGGACAGCTCTACGACTTCGCGAGCCAAGGCACGCTCCAAGCCATCGAGGTGATCGCTGGCTTGATCGCGGTCGTCGCCTTCTTCACCTGGGTGATCAGACGCCCGGTGAAGGAGTCCATCGCCGATTTCGACGAACCGGAGATCGCGCTGGAGGGCGAGGATTCCTCGGGTGGGAATTCAAATCAGAATTCGACCCCGAGTTCGTCTACCAGCGGGGCAAAGCCTTCCCAGGATTGAGGATCCCGCGTGGATCGAGGGCTTCCTTGATCCGCGAGTGCAGGTCGATCTGGACGTCGTCGAGTTCCTTCGCGAGCGCTTCGCGCTTCAAGGAGCCGATGCCGTGCTCACCGGTAACGGTTCCCTCATTGGACAGGGCAACGTCGAGGATCTCGTCGAAGGCGACCAGCGCACGCGCTGCCGCATCATCATCTCCGCGAGGCGTGACGATCGTCGGGTGCAGGTTGCCGTCCCCGGCATGACCGAAGGTCGCGATCTGCACTTCGTTGCGCGCGGCCACTTCCTGGATTTGCACCATCGTGTCGGCCAGCCGGGTACGCGGCACCGCCACATCGTCCAACAGCCAATCGCCAGCGGATTCCAGTGCCGGAATCACCATCCGGCGAGCGCCCACCAACATCTCTGATTCCTCGGGATCCTCGGAAACGTAGACCTCGTCGGCTCCACCTGCTTCGCAGATCTCCCCGAGCCGGCGGGCGTCTTCACCCGCAGCAGGGGAATCGAACTGCCCGATCAGCAGCGCGCCGGCCGAGGTGTCGAGCCCCATCGAACGCCAGCCCTCGACGGCCACGATCGAGGTGTTGTCCATCAACTCCAGCATGCTCGGACGCAGTTCGTTCATGATCGAACTCACCGCTCGCCCTGCTGCCCCGATGTCCGCGAATACCGCCACCACGGTCGCCGGATCCGGCGGGATCGGGCTGAGGCGCAACCGCGCCATGGTGACAACGCCGAGTGTTCCCTCGCTACCGACCATCAACCCGGTGAGGTCGTAGCCGGCCACACCCTTGATCGTCTTGCGCCCCATCCGTGTGATGCGGCCGTC
>CAJXNV010000118.1 GCA_913057155.1 uncultured Actinomycetes bacterium
CCGGTGCGTAACTCGACTTCCGCTACGAGGTAGCCGCGCTCGCCCTCATCGAGGCGTTCTGTCACCGTGCCGTCCGCTGCTATCACGCCGCTGATCCCCGTGGTCGAAGCGACGACGACGGTGCGTCCGGTCTGCAAGGCACGCATCCTCTCGATGTCCCACTGCTGAGCCGGCTGCCCGGTGCCCTGGTAGGTCGCGTTGTTGGTCTGCACGGTGATCAGTTCGGCACCGCCGTCGATCACGGCAGTGAAGACGTCGTCGTAGGCCACCTCGAAGCAGATCGCATCTCCGATGACCACTCCCCCGATCTCCAGCACGCCTGCTTCCTCGCCGCCGACGAAGTCCCGGGGAACCCGCTCGAAGCGTCCGATCAACGGCGCGAGTTGCTCCCGGAAGGGCACGAACTCCCCGAACGGCACCGGGTAGTTCTTGACATAGCGATCACCGGCACCGGTTCGCGGATCCCACACGATGCCGCTGTTCTCCACCTTGGTGGGGTCTTCGGTTTGGACGACGGCCCCGACCAGGATCGGAGCACCGATGGCTGCAGCGGTTGCACTGATGTCGGCGGCGACCGTCTCGTCGCGGTAGGGATCGATATCCGAGGAGTTCTCCGGCCACAGCACGAAGTCCGGCCGCGGCACTTCGCCGGCGTCGACAGCCTGCGCCAACGACAGTGTCTGGTCCACGTGGTTCTGCAATACCGCCCGACGCACGTCGAGGGCTTCCATGCCCGTTCCCGGAGTGCCACCTTGGATCGCCGCGACGGTTGCCGTGCTGCTGGTTCCACCGAATTCCAGCGGGCGTGGGATGAGCAGTGCGACGACGCCGACAACGACGACGACGCTCAGTGACAGGATCCAAGTACGGGTACGTACGGATTCGATGACGAGTCCCGCGATGAGCACGATCAGGAAAGTGATGCCGACCATGCCCGCGAGCGAACCGAGGGCGGCCATGGGTGAGTTGCCCTGCGAGAAGGCGAGTTCGCCCCAGGGGAAGCCGCCGAGCGGGACGCGTCCGCGCAGCGCTTCCATCACGACCCAGGCACTGGCGACCCACCAGGGGCCGCCGCGGATCCGACTCAGCGGTCCCACCGCCGCGCCGAACACCCCGTTCCACAAAGCGCAGTAGGCACTGAGCACCAACCAGGCATCGGTTCCGATGACGGTCATCCACGGCAGCAGGACCAGGAAGAAGGTGAATCCGAAGACGAAACCGAGCAACATCGAGGACCGAGCCGAGGAGCGCCACTGCACGGCCAGGATGCCGAGGACGCCCAGGAACGCCAGCGGCCATAGCCCGAAGGGAGCGAAGGCCAGCGCCGTGATCACGCCCGAGACCGCGGCTATCGCCAGCGAGGCCGTGGTCCGAGCGAGTCCGCTATCGGGCATGCGCGGCCTCGAAGTACTCCCGGCCGTAGATGACCGATCCGTGCACGAGGGTCGCCAGGCACGGTGGATCTGCTTCGCTGAGATCCGGCAGTCCGGGGGTGGCGGCCCGCGGATCGGTGGACCAGTTGCGCACGGTGTCCTGCGGCACGCGCACCTCGAGTGCGGGTGCGTCCCAGATGGCCAGATGCGCCGGTGCCCCCACGTCGATGACGCCGACGCCTTCGATGCCTGCGGCCCGCCACCCACCGCGAGTGTGCGCGTTGAAGGCGGCTCGCGCCGAAAGCCGTTCTGCGACCTGGTGATGCTCGGTAGCCGCGCGCACGATCGACCACGGACGCATCGGGGTCACGGGTGAATCGGAGTTGATGGCCAACCGCCCACCGGCGGACACGATGCTCGCCAACTGATTCATGGTCGCGGCCCGCTCGGATGCAAGGCGCTGCTCGTACATCCCCGCACTGCCACCCCACAGTGCGTCGAAGGTCGGTTGCATGCTGAAGGTGACACCGTGACCCACCAGGGTGGCGATGTCCTCCTTGCGCATCATCTCCGCGTGCTCGATGCGATGACCCATCGCGCGCACCGCGCCCTGGCCGAGTTCATCGGCCACGGCGGCCACACCGGCGGCCACGGCGGCACAGGCTCGATCCCCGATCGCATGGAAGCCACCGGGAATGCCGGCCACGGTGGTCGCCCGCAGGTGTTCGGCGATTTCCTCGGACGATAGGTACAACGTGCCGGACTCCGACGGTCGATCCGCGTACGGGTCGGTCAACGCGGCCGTATGGGATCCGAGTGACCCATCGACGAACAGATCTCCACCCACGCCGATGGCACCGATGTCCCGCGCAACCTCGATACCGCCGTCAGCGGCGGTCTGCCCCCAATAACCGAACACGAGCGGCCCAGCGCCATCGGAGGCTGCATCGAGCAGTGCGCGCAGGTCATCGGCGCCGCCGATCGACGGTCCGGACATCTCGTGCAGGCACACCACGCCGTGGGCCGCGGCATCGCGCAGCGTTCGCCGTTGCGCATCTCGGCGATCCGCGGGCCGGACGCGAACGAGGGCCTCCTCCCGCAACGCGGCGTGCGCGCCTTGGCTGACAACACCGTGGGCGTCGAAGCCCGACATACTCCGTGCTCCCGGCGCCCGGGCCACCAGCGCACTGGACACCAGGGCCGAGTGCACATCGATCCGCGACAGGTAGACCTCGCTGCCCCAGGAAGCCCGATCGATCTCGGCGCGGGTGGGCAATCGTGGATCCGTCCACGAAGTCTCATCCCACCCATGCCCGTAGACCATGCCGCCACGCGCGGCTTTCGCCGCCGCCTCCACGGCCTGCAGGATGTCCTGTGCACTCCGCGCGCCGGCCATGTCCACCCCACCTAGCTGCAATCCCGTCGCGGTGGCGTGTACGTGCGAGTCCACGAAGCCGGGCGCTACGAATGCCCCATCGAGATCGACGATGGAGTCGGCGATTTCGTGGTGTACGCGAGCACCGGCATCGTCGCCGACCCAGGCGATCACGCCATCGTCGATGAGCAGCGCCGAAGCGAAGGGATCGCTGCGCGAGTGGACTACCGCGTTGACGATCAACGTGCGCGTACCGCTCACGCAGGGATCCTGATCAACTCGCGGGGTCGGTTGTTCAGCGATCGAACTCCCTCGGGGGTACAGACCACGATGTCCTCGATGCGGGCACCGAAGTTCCCGGCAACGTAGAAGCCCGGCTCCACACTGAACGTCATGCCCGGCTCCAGGGCGAGCGAATTGCCTTCGACTAGGTAGGGCTCCTCGTGGCTTTCTAGGCCGATGCCGTGGCCGATGCGGTGGATGAAGTAGTCCACGAGCGGCGTCCCCTGTAGCGACGCCGCTGCCATGACATCGCGCGCCTTGCCGTCGATCGACTCGCAAGTGCGACCCGGGGCGACGAATGAAGCGGCCTGCTGCTGCGCATCCAACAGGACGTCGTATGCGGCTTGGTACTCATCCGAGGGCTCACCGAGGACGTAGGTGCGCGTGCAGTCGCTGCAATAGCCGGAGGGCATGGTTCCCCCGATGTCCACGACGACGGGATCCCCCGCCTGCATCACCCGATCGGAGACCATGTGGTGCGGGCTCGCGCCGTTGGGCCCGCTGGCAACGATCACGAAGTCCACGCTCACGTGCCCGGCCTTCACGATGGCATCGGCGATCAGTGCACCCGCCTGCGCCTCCGTCATGCCCGGTCGCAGGATGTTCGGCACCTGGGCATGCACCGAGTCGATCGCTGCGGCCGCTTCCTGCAGCCATGCGACCTCCTGTGATGTCTTCACCAGGCGCATCGAACGCAGCAGGAGGCCAGCGGGTACCTGCTCGCGATCGGGCATCGATTCGCGTAGTCGCAACACCCGTTCGGCCCACATGTGATCGTCGAGGGCGATCGCACCGGCGGGCAGTTCGGCGATCCGTTCGGTCACGATCGCGAACGGGTCGACACTCTCCCCCCAGGTGATCACCTCTCCCCCGCCGGTCGCGAACGCGCTGGCGCGAGCCTCTTGGGCCTCCAGCTCCGGGGCCACCAGGAACGGTTCCCCTGCGATCGGGATCACCAAGGCCGTCAGGCGCTCGAGCGGTTTGGCGTCGTACCCGGCCACGTACCGAAGGTCGGCTCCCGGCGTGATGACCGTGGCGGCCACCCCCTGATCGGGCATCGCCGCCTGCAACCTGCGAATGATCTCCATCCCCTAACGGTAGGCCGTGCCAGGATTCGACCGTGAGGGCAGTTCCGGACGTGATGATCCTCGATACCGCTTCCTTGTACTACCGATCCTTCTACGCACTTCCCGCGTCGATGACCGCCCCCGACGGTGCTGCGCACAACGCCATCCGTGGCCTACTGCAAACCATCGAGCGGCTACGCCAGCGTTGGCAACCGACCACCTTGATCGCGGCCTGGGACAACGATTGGCGTCCGGATTGGCGAGTGGAACTCCTAGCTGGTTACAAGACCCATCGCCTCGCCGATGAAGGCGACTCGACCGAGGACGAGCCCGACGACCTCTCACCCCAGATCCATGGCATCCACACGATCCTCACCGCCTGGGGTATCCCCGTAGTGGGAGTCGACGACTTCGAGGCCGACGACGTAGCCGGCACGCTCGCGTGGCAGGCCACGCAGCAGGGCCTTTCGACGATCGTGGTCACCGGCGACCGGGACTTCGTGCAACTCGTGGGTGATTCCACGACCGTCTTGATGACGGCGAAGGGCGGCATGGACAACTGGCCACTGCTCGATGTCGCCGCAGTACGCGAACGCTTCGGGGTCAGCCCTGATCGATACCTCGATGTCGCCGCCCTCCGGGGTGATCCGTCGGATGGACTGCCCGGCGTACCCGGAGTCGGCGAGAAGACCGCCGTACGACTCATCCAGCACTTCGGCGACCTCGCCGGCGTGCAACACGCTTGTGCATCGGAGCCCCTGGTCAAACCCCTGACTCCGCGCCTTGCCGGCCTGATCACCGACCACGCCGACTACCTGCGCGCCGCCATGCAGGTCAGTGCCATCCGCCTGGACGTCCCGATCCCCGAGGCGGACTCCATCGTGAAGACCGGCATCCCATCCTCGCCCGCGGATCCGAATCAGTGGGACGACGCGGTCGATGAGTGGGGCGTGCGGCGCTTCGCCGAAGCCGCGATG